>NZ_CP119145.1:5138379-5476759 GCF_029167625.1 Streptomyces sp. AM 4-1-1 | reverse complement strand
ACGGCGGCCCGGCCCGGATCGGCGGGTCCCCGGGCGTCCACCGGCTGAACCCCCGGCCACCGGTCGTCGGCCACCCCGTCGGCACCGGCCACCGGGGCCGGGGCCACGCGGCCCCTCAGCTGAGTCCGGCCGTCCTCGCCCGCTCCACGGCCGGACCGATCGCCCGGGCCACGTCCTCGACGTCCTGCCCGGTCGAGGTGTGGCCGAGCGAGAAGCGCAGCGTGCCACGGGCCAGGTCGGGGTCGGTCCCGGTGGCCAGCAGCACATGGCTGGGCTGGGCGATCCCGGCCGTGCAGGCGGAACCGGTGGAGCATTCGATGCCCTGCGCGTCCAGCAGGAGCAGCAGGGAGTCGCCCTCGCAGCCGGGGAAGGAGAAATGGGCGTTGGCCGGGAGCCTGCCGCCCGGGGCCGGGTCACCGCCGAGCACGGCGTCCGGGACCGCCTCGCGGACGGCCGCGACGAGGCAGTCGCGCAGCCCGCCGATCTCCCGGGCGAAGTCCTCGCGCCGCTCGGTGGCGAGCCGTCCGGCGAGCGCGAAGGCGGCGACGGCGGGTACGTCCAGCGTGCCGGAGCGGACATGGCGTTCCTGACCGCCGCCGTGCAGGACGGGCACGGGGGTGTACTCGCGGCCCAGCAGCAGCGCGCCGATGCCGAAGGGGCCACCGATCTTGTGCGCGGTGACGGTCATCGCGGCCAGCCCGGAGCCGGCGAAGTCCACCTCGACCTGCCCGACCGCCTGCACCGCGTCGGCGTGCAGCGGTACGTCGAACTCGCGGGCAACGGCAGCCAGTTCACGTATCGGCATGATCGTGCCGATCTCGTTGTTGGCCCACATCACGGTGGCGAGCGCGATGTCGCCGGGGTCGCGGAGGATCGCCTCGCGCAGCGCCTCCGGGTGGACCCGCCCGTGGGCGTCGACCGGGAGGTGTTCGACGGTCGCGCCCTCGTGCTCGGCGAGCCAGTCGACCGCGTCGAGCACCGCGTGGTGTTCCACGGGACTGGTCAGGACTCTGGTGCGGCGTGGGTCGGCGTCCCGGCGGGACCAGTAGAGGCCCTTCACGGCGAGGTTGTCGGCCTCGGTGCCGCCGGAGGTGAGGACCACCTCGCTGGGGCGTGCGCCGAGGGCGTCGGCGAGGGCTTCCCGCGACTCCTCGACGGTACGGCGGGCCCGGCGCCCGGCGGCGTGGAGTGAGGACGCGTTACCGGTGACGGCGAGCTGCGCGGTCATCGCCGCGATCGCCTCCGGAAGCATCGGGGTGGTCGCGGCGTGGTCGAGGTAAGCCATGGTGGGGCCGATTCTACGAGCCCGGCCGGGCACCGCGGGCCGCGCGGACCCCGGCCGGGTCCCGCGCGGCCCGCATCCGGACACCTGGCGTGCGGGGCCGCTCCCGGTGGGGGCGGGACGAAACCGGTACGGACCGTTCCGGAGGACACGCCCGTCATCACGTGGCGACGGCCCACGACGCAGCCGCTCCCGTACGGGACGGGCAGCGCGTACGGGGACCGGCCGCGCTCGGCCCGCTCCCGGCCGGCCTCCTTCGCCGGCTCCGCGCCGGATCAGCCGCGGGGCGCGCGGGCCAGTTGGCGGGACTGGGCGACCAGCCGGTCCGCGCTGTCCCAGACGTCCGCGTCCTCCTCCAGATAGCCGCCCGCGAGGTTGCGGGTGGTGATGGAGACGCGCAACGGGCCGGGCGCGGGGCGGCAGCGGACGTGGGCGGTGAGTTCGACGGTCGGGGTCCAGCCCTTGAGCCCCAGGTCGAACGAGGTCGGCGGCAGCGCGTCGACGGTCAGCAGCAGCGAGTACGGGTCGGCGTCACGGCCGTCCGCCAGCCCGAACCAGCCGCGCACCTCACCCTTGCCCGAGGGGACGCCGACGGCCCAGCCGACGGTCGCCGGGTCGAGCCTGATGTCGAGCCGTTCGGTGATGGCGGAGTCGCCGGGGATGGCGGCCGGGCCGTCGGCGGGGCCGAGGCACCGCTCGACGGGCGGCAGCCGCGGCGGCACGGCCGTCGTGCGCACCTCGTCGGAGAGGGTGGCCAGGTCGCCGAAGGTGGCGAGGACCCGGAGGCGTTCGACCTCGGTGCCGTCCGCCTCGTACTGGACGAGGGACGCCTGGCCGGTGGCGAGGGTACGGCCGGCGCGGACGACCTCCGTCCGGATCACGGCGGGCCCGGGGACGGACGCGGTCAGGTAGTGGGCCGACACCGAGAAGGGGTCCGGGTGCGGGAGGGCGTCACCGAGGGCGCGCCCGATCATGGCCAGCAGATAGCCGCCGTTGACCGCTCCGAGGATGGTCCAGCCCGTCGAGAGCTCCGCGTCGAAGACGCCTTCCTCACGGAGGGTGACGGCGGTGTCGCGGTCGAACTCGCTGTTCCCGATGGTTGCCCGTGCTGCCTGTGCCATGGCACGCACCGTACACCGATTGTATTACCGAGCGGTAGCTTTGCTGATCGCGCGAAGGGCCGCGAAGGGCCGCACGCCCCCTGACGCCCCCCTGGACGGTCCGGAACGACACACGAGAAGTCGGCCACCGGGCGGCGGGCGGTCAGCCCGAGGCCGGGCCCTCCTCGGCGGCGGCCGAGCGACGGTTGTACGCGCGCGGCGCCCGCCAGTGGTAACGCAGCGCCAGCAGACGCAGCACGAAGGCGGTGATCACGGCGGCGCCACCGGTCAGCGCGTTGAGGGCGTCGAAGCGGATGCACAGCACGGTCGTCACGGCCCCGACGATCGCGGGCACGGCGTACAGATCCCGGTCCCAGCGGAGCAGGGACGGCACCTCGTTGGCGAGGACGTCCCGCAGCACACCGCCCCCGACCGCGGTGGCCAGCCCCAGGGCGGCGGACGCGGTGAGGCCGAGGCCGTAGTCGTACGCCTTGACCGTGCCCGCGACGCAGAACAGACCGAGGCCCGCCGCGTCGAAGACGTTGACGCCGACCTGGATGCGCTCGACGTGCGGATGCAGGAAGAACACCAGCCCGGCGGCGAACAGCGGAGTGACGAAGTAGCCGAGATCGGTGAAGGCCGCGGGCGGGATCGCTCCGATGATCACATCACGAAGCAGCCCCCCGCCCAGCGCGGTCACCTCGGCGAGCACCGCGATGCCGAAGACATCGAAGTTCTTGCGTACGGCGAGCAGCGCGCCGGAGATCGCGAAGACGAAGATGCCCACGAGATCGAGCGCGTGCTGGACGGAGGGCGTGAACAGTTCGTTGAGCACCCGACATTTTTACGCACGTTCAGACATACACACGAATGTGGATGCCCGCCCGCACGCACACAGGTGCGCGTCGGCACGGACGCCCACCGCGGACACGGCCGCTCAGGCGCCCTTCGCGCCCGCGTCCGGGTCCGACACCTCCGGCTCCCCCTCCGGCTTCTCCGACCGCACATCCGGGGTCCTCGGCTCCACGGGCGCCTCGGGTTTCACCGTCACGACGGCCAGCGACTCGCGCGCCCCCGGCAGCACCGTCTCCCCCGGCGCCTGGTCCGGCGCGTTCTCCGGGTGGTGGCAGGCCACCTGGTGGCCGGTCTTCAGGGCGACCAGCGGCGGCTCCTGCGTCGTGCAGACGCTCGTCGCCTTCCAGCACCGGGTGTGGAACCGGCAGCCGCTCGGCGGCGAGATCGGCGACGGCACATCGCCCTTGAGCAGGATGCGCTCGCTCTTCACGCCGCGCCGCCGCGGGTCCGGCACCGGCACCGCGGACAGCAGTGCCTTCGTGTACGGGTGCATCGGCGAGGTGTACAGCGAGGACCGGTCGGCGAGTTCGACGATCTTGCCGAGGTACATGACCGCGATCCGGTCGGAGACGTGCCGGATGACGGAGAGGTCGTGCGCGATGATCACGTACGTCAGTCCGAGCTCGTCCTGGAGGTCGTCCAGCAGGTTCACCACCTGCGCCTGGATCGACACGTCCAGCGCGGACACCGGTTCGTCGGCGACGACGAGCTTCGGGTTGAGCGCCAGGGCGCGCGCGATGCCGATGCGCTGGCGCTGACCGCCGGAGAACTCGTGCGGATACCGGTTGTAGTGCTCCGGGTTGAGGCCCACCAGGGCCATCAGCCGCTGGACCTCCTTCTTCACCCCTCCCTCGGGGGTGACGTTCTGGAGGCGGAACGGGGTGGAGACGATCCCGCCGATGGTGTGGCGCGGGTTCAGCGATCCGTACGGGTCCTGGAAGATCATCTGGACGTCACGGCGCATCGGGCGGATCTTCCCCGCCGACATGTGCGAGATGTCCTGGCCCTGGAACTCGATCCGGCCGTCGGTCGGCTCCAGCAGCCGGGTGATCAGCCGGCCCATGGTCGACTTCCCGCAGCCGGACTCACCGACCACGCCGAGGGTTTCGCCCGCGCGCACGTCGAAGGAGATGCCGTCGACCGCCCGGACCGCCGACGACGCCCGCCCGAACAGGCCCTTGCGCACCGGGAAGTGCTTGACCAGGTTGTCCACCTTGAGCAGGGGTGCGGACGCGGGCGAAGAATCGGCCTGTCCCGGGATCGTCGCCCCGGGCTTCGTCATATCAGTCACAGCTTCGGCGCAATCTCTTCGGTCCAGATCCGGGTCCGCTCCTCCTGCGTCATATGACAGGCGGAGAAGTGCCCGGCACCGGTCTCGTGCAGCTCGGGGCGCTCGGTGCGGGTGATGTTGTCCTTCGGGACGTCCGCGTACGGGCAGCGCGGGTTGAACGCGCAGCCGGACGGGATGTTGATGAGCGACGGCGGCTGGCCCTTGACCGGGATGAGCCGTTCGGTCTGGTCCCGGTCGATGCGCGGCATCGAGCCCAGCAGCCCCCAGGTGTAGGGGTGCCGGGGCTCGTAGAAGACCTTCTCGGCCGGGCCCCGCTCGATGCAGCGTCCGCCGTACATCACCAGGAGTTCGTCGGCCATCTCGGCCACGACGCCCAGGTCGTGGGTGATCATGATGACGGCGGAGCCGAACTCCTTCTGGAGGTCCCGGATCAGGTCCAGGATCTGCGCCTGGACGGTGACGTCCAGCGCGGTCGTCGGCTCGTCCGCGATCAGCAGCTCGGGGTTGTTCACCAGGGCCATCGCGATCATGGCGCGCTGGCGCATACCGCCGGAGAACTCGTGCGGATAGCTGTCGTACCGCTTGTGCGGCTCGGGGATGCCGACCCGGTCCAGCATCTCGACCGCCCGGGTGCGGGCCACCTTCTTGCTGACCTTGTGGTGGACCCGGTACGCCTCGACGATCTGCGAACCGACCTTGTAGTACGGGTGCATCGCGGACAGCGGGTCCTGGAAGATCATCGCCATCTTGCGACCGCGCAGGGTGCGCACCCGGTCGTCGTCGGCGCCGATCAGCTCCTCGCCGTCCAGCCAGACCTCGCCGGAGATACGGGCGTTGGTGGCCGTGCGGTGCAGGCCCATCACACCGAGCGAGGTGACGGACTTCCCGGAGCCGGACTCGCCGACGATGCCGAGGGTCCGGCCGGCCCGGACGTCGAAGCTGACGCCGTCGACGGACTTCACCACACCGTCGGCGGTGTCGAAGTGGATGCGCAGATCCCGTACGGAGAGGAAGGCGTCCCCGGCGCCGGAGACCGCGGCGGCCACCGGCTCGCCCGGTGCCTCGGTCTTGGAAACCTCACTCACGAGAGCCTCACCCTGGGGTCGATGGCGGCGTACACCAGATCCACCAGCAGATTGCAGAAGACGATGAAGAAGGCCGCGCACAGCGTCACGCCCATGACGATCGGCAGGTCGTTGTCCTGCACGCTCTTGATGGCGTAGGCGCCCATGCCGGGGAAGGAGAAGACGGTCTCGGTGATGACGGCGCCACCGAGCAGCAGTCCGAAGTCCATGCCGAAGATGGTGACGATCGGGGTGAGCGCGGCCCGCAGACCGTGCTTGCCGATGACCGCTCTCTCCCGGAGTCCCTTGGCACGCGCGGTCCGGATGTAGTCCTCGCCCATGGTCTCCAGCATCCCGGCCCGGGTGAGCCGTGCGTAGAGCGCCGAGTAGAGGAACGCGAGCGAGCACCAGGGGATCAGCAGGTTCCACGCCCACTCGGCGGGATTCTCCGTGAACGGTACGTACTCGATGCCTTCCCAGACCGGCCACTGCACGGTGAGGACGCCGAGCGCCAGCATGCCCGTGAAGAAGATCGGGAGGGAGACGCCGGCGAGGGCGACACCCATGAAGAAGCGGTCCAGCAGCGAACCCCGCTTGAGCGCGGAGACCACACCGATCGCGACACCGCTGAGCAGCCAGATCACGGCCGCGCCGACGGCCAGCGACAGGGTCACCGGAATGCGGTCGGTCAGCTGGGGCCACACCTCGATGTGACGCTTGAACGAGTAACCGAAGCAGGGGGCGTTGCACTGCGAGGCGTCGGGACCGAAGTGGTAGGTCGCGCCCACGAAGATCTGCTTGAGGAAGTGCCAGTACTGCGCGTAGAGGGGCTGGTCGAGGCCCAGGTTGTGCTTGACGGCGGCAATGGACTGCGCGTTGGCGTCCTTGCCGACGTACTGGGCGGCCAGTTGGTCCATCGTCTGCCCGGCGAGGCGGGGGACGAGGAAGAAGATCGCGAAGGTGACTGCGCTGACGATCAGCAGCAACAGCACCGCGCCGAAGACGCGTCGAATGATGTACGCAGCCACAGCTGTCCGGCGGCGGTGTCCGCCGGGCCGGGGAGCCCCCTCACGGGAGCGCCCGGCCCGGCGGACACCGAAACCTTCACCTGCCTTTCGAACTTACGGGGGTACGGGGGTCGCCCCCCGAATGAATCAGCCCGGCGGACAGGGCCGGTACCTACTTGTCGGAACCCATGAGCACGTAGTCGTACATGCCGAGGTACGCCTGGGTGACCGTGACGTTCGTCGCGGACTCCGAGCGGAGCAGCAGGTTCTTGCGGTAGATCAGCGGGACGGCCGACGCGTTCTCCGCGACCATCTTGTCGACCTCGCCCCACGCCTTCTCACGGGAGGCGGTGTCGGTGTTGGCGATCCCGTCGTTCAGCGCCTTGTTGATCGCCGGGTCGTTCAGTTCCTGGACGTTGTTGCCACCGGTCGGCTTGATGGCCGAGCCGTTGATGATCTGGTCCAGGAAGCCGAAGCCGGTCGGCCAGTCGGCGCCCCACGCGGTCATGATCATCCCGAGCTTGTGCTCGTGGACGTAGCTCGGGTTACCGGCGAAGTTCTGGAAGTACTTGCCGCCCGGGAACGTCTTGATGTTGGCCGTCACGCCGATCTTCTTCAGCGAGGCCTGGACCGCGGTGACCATGGACATCTCGGCCGGACGGTCGGAGCGGGCCGAGATGTTGGTCTCGAAACCGGCCGGCTTGCCGCAGGCCTTCAGCTCTTCCTTGGCCTTGGCGATGTCGCCCTTGCTGCCCTCGGAGGGGTACAGGTCGAACTTGTTGTAACCGCTGACGGTCGGCGGCAGCAGGGTCGACGCGACGTCACCCTTCGGGTCACCGCCCTGGGCGGCCTGGACGGACGCCTTGTCGATGCCCCACTGGACGGCCTTGCGGCAGTGGATGTTGTTGAACGGCTCCACGTTGACGTTCAGACCGATGTACGAGGTGGCGCCCGCGTACGGGTTGTCGGTCTGCTTCTTCAGCTTCTGGTTGGTCAGCACCTTGGGCTGGGTGGCCGGCGCGACACCGGTACCGGCCGCGTCACCGGTCAGGTTGTCGGCGAGGAGGTCGTTGTCGACGGTCTCCTGCTTGACCTTGAACCGGATGTTGATCTTGTCCGGCAGCGCCGGGCGGATCGGGTCCGTCTTCGGGTCCCAGTTCGTGTTGCGGACGAGGGTGGCGCTCTTGCCCTCCTCGTACTTCTCGAACTTGTACGGGCCCGAGGAGACGATGTGCTGCACGTACTCGGCGCCCTTGTCCTTCGCGGCGGGCACGGGGGCCGTCTGCGAGAAGGTCGCCAGGTAGTCGAAGTCCGCGAAGGCGTCCTTCAGCTTGAAGACGATGGTGACGTCGTCCGGGGTCTCGATGGACGCGATACCGGCCGGGCTCTTGTCCTTGTACGGGCCCTGGTACTTCTCGCCGCCCACCAGGTGCGCCTTGAAGTACGTCGGTCCGTTGGACAGGGCCTCCGGCGCGAAGTTGGAGCGCTCGATGGCGTACTTGACGTCCTTCGAGGTGATCGGCGTGCCGTCCTCGAACTTCAGCCCCTTCTTCAGGGTGTACGTCCAGGTCTTGGCGTCCGGGCTGGGCTTGCCCAGGGACTCGGCCAGGTCCGGGACGACCTCCAGGCCCTCCTTGCCCGCGGCGGGCTTGAAGCTGGTCAGCGTACGGCCGTACAGGCGGGCGAAGTTCTGCACCCAGCCGTAGTACGTGTTACCGGGGTCGAGGGAGTCCGGCTCGTCCGACAGGGAGTACGTGACCGTACCCCCCTTCTTGTCGGACTTGTTGACGATCGAGGTCAGCGCGGCGTCGGTGGCCCCGCTGCCACCCTTGTTGCTCTTGCTGTCGTTGTCCGAGCCGCCACACGCGGTGGCCCCCAGCGTCAGTGCCACAGCTGTGGCGATCACAGCTGCTGCTTTTTTGGTCTTCACCTGAGGAATGCCCCCTCAATCGATGGTTGCGGCTGATGTGTTGACTGTTTTCGCCGCGATTACTTGCTGCGCGGGTCGAGGGCGTCTCGGAGCCCGTCGCCCAGCAGGTTGAACGCCAGAACGGTGACGAAGATCGCCAGACCCGGCACGATCATGTACTGCGGGTCCGCCTGGTAGATCTCGGCGGCGGTGGAGAGCATGCCGCCCCACGACGCCTGCGGCGGGGCGATGCCCACACCCAGGTAGCTGAGGCCCGCCTCGAAGAGGATGTTGGTCGGGATCAGCAGGGTGGAGTACACCAGGATCGGCGCGACCAGATTGGGCAGCAACTCCCGGAACAGGATGAAGGGCCCACGGGCGCCGAGGCTTCTGGCCGCTTCGACGAACTCGCGTTCTCGCAGGCTGAGCGTCTGGGCACGCACGATGCGGCCCATGTACGGCCAGCTGAAGAAGCCGATCACGAAGATCAGCACCGCGATGCGCAACGGGAGTCCGGTCAGTCCGAACGCGCCGTCCTGGAGCGAGGCCGAGATGGAGATGGCGAAGAGAAGGAGGGGGAACGCGAGGAAGACGTCCATCGTCCGGCTGATGAGGGTGTCGGCCCAGCCGCCGTAGAAGCCGGCCGTCACGCCCATGAACACGCCGATGATCACGGACACCAGGGTGGCGCCGCCGGCCACCAGCAGTGACACCCAGGAGCCCTCGATGATCCGGGCCAGGATGTCGCGTCCGTACTGCGGGTCGACACCGAGCGGATGATCCCAGCTCATGCCGCCCCACGCACCCTTGGGAGCGAGCAGCGCGGGGTCGATCAGGTCCTGGTGGAACTCGTTCGGGTCGAGCCCGAACACCGCTTGGATGGGCTTGGAGAGCACGGCCAGGAGGATCAGCAGCACGACGATCACGCCGCCGGCGACGGCGACCTTGTCGCGTCTGAATCTGTTCCAGGCGATGCGCCCGAGTGAACGGCCCTCGATCTGCGCTGACTTGGCGCCCTTCAGCACAGACTCCGGCTGAGCTTCGGCCTGCGATCCGGTGGTCTCAATGGGTGCGGTCATCGTCCCTCGTGCTTGCCCTTGCCGACGGTTGCCGACGATGCGTGGCTGCCATCCGGGGCGACGGTACGGGCCGCTGCGGTGGTGCCGTGTGTCTTCCGTATTGCCGGGTGATTCGTGTGATGCGAGTGATTCGCCGAGGGATGGGGCCGGTGCTGCGGCACGCACTGCGTGGACGGTCCGGCTTCCCTCTTTCGGGCGAGTGTTCAACGCTGTCGCGATCACCCGCCAGTCCTGACGAGGAATGTTTGCTCAAACGTGATCCGGGCAATGGGCTTACCGTTATCCGGACAGCGGTCTTCCGCGAGCGGTTCGACCGCCCTCAATGGCCGGATAATTACGAGGAGTTGCCCGGGGGTGGGCGGGTGCACGGAGAATGCGGGACGTTGGCCGCCGGTGGGTGGGTTTGCCCCTGGGACGTACCCGCACGGGTGTGACGGACGGGTACGGGGGCGGGCGGGTGTCCCTCTCCGGGGCGCGTGCGCGACCGGCGTGATCACGACGCGGAGACCCACGGGGTACGTGGGGCGCGTGGGGCGCGTGGAGCAGTGGGTCACGGGCCGCGGACGATCCGGGTCGGGGTCACGCGGGGCGGACCGTCCGGGCCGGGGTCATGCGCGGCGGACCACCCGGACCACCCGGACCGGCCGGAAGGCCCTACGGGAACGGGTAGCCGTACCCGGGCGCCGAGGCGGGCGGCTGCCCCGCCGGGACGTGCGCCTCCCGGTCGTAGAACGGCCGGGAGTTGGCGCGCAACCAGATCGCGACCGGGTCGTACTCGTCGGACATCGCGACGGTGGACACGGGCAGCCCGTCCGGGACCGCGCCGACCGACTGCCGCATCATGGCGCGGACGGCCTCGACGGAGTGCGGTCCGGTGTCGTACAGATCGAGGCCGATCGCCAGATACGGCACTCCGAGCGCGGGCTGAACCCAGGCGCGGCGCAGCGCGCGGACGGCCGGGGTGCGGTGGGCGCTCTGGCTGAGCAGGGCGTAGAACTGCGGCATCTCCACGGCGGGTTCGGAGAGCCGGAGCGGGCCCGCGGGCATCCGGTCGAGACCGGTGGCGATCCGGCGCAGGTCGAGCCAGGGGATGCCGACACCGCCGCCCGGGGCGTGCGGGTTGAGCCAGATGCCCCAGCGGTCGGGGAAGAGGGCGCGGGCGATGTCGCGTCCGGCGACCACTTCGTGGGATCTGTTCCAGCCGCTGGCGGAGAGTTCCTGGGCGGAGGTCACACAGGGGGCGTAGCCCAGCCCCTCGATCTCCATGTTTCCGTACTGCGCGTCGGGCGAGCCGGGCCGGCCGTGCCAGAGGAGCATCCAGATCCGGTCGGCGGCGAGTGCCTGGAGCAGCGCCTCGTACGCGTCGTAGCGGCCGGGGGTCACCTGGCGCAGCATGTGCTCGACCTGCCCGGTCGCCGCGGTGCCTGACGCACTCACCCTGGGTCCCGCCCCTCTTCGACTCTTCGGTCCACTGCGCGGCCCCGATCCGCACCCGGGCACACGGGCTCGGCCCCGGGGTCCGCCCAAGCCATCAAACCAGCTTATGCGTCGCCACTGACACCGGCTTGACGTCACGGGTTGACGCGTCATGTTGACGCGGCGGGGGCGGAAGGACCGCGGCGGAGGGGCGCGGCCGGCGGCGCGAAGACCGGACTACCGCTCCTCGCGCCGGTAGAACGGCCGGACCTTCTCCAGCATCCAGTCACCTACCGGGTCCCGCGCCGCGTCGAACAGCACCAGGTTGACCTGCCAGGGCACCTCGGCCCGGCCGAGCGCGCGGCCCAGGGCGTCCATCGGGGCCTGGAGGGCCGGGCCGTCCCAGGCGGACAGTTCGACGCCGACGAAGAGGACCGGGGCGTCGCCCTCGACGCTGGCGAGCGCCCGGCGAGCGGTGCGGACGACACCGCACTCCTCGAACTCACCGGCGGCCGCCGCGAGGAAGTCGACGGGCTCCTCCTGCCAGTCCGGCTCGTACAGCCTGACCCGGCCGCCGGTGGCGGAGCCGTCCAGCGGGGTGCGGCCGGCCCGGCAGAGTTCGGCGACGGCGGGCGGCGGCAGCGGGGCGCCGACCGCGCCTCCGGGGTTCACCGCGATGCCGAGCTGCGGGGGCAGCCCCCGGGCGAAGTCGCGGGCGGGCGCCACGGTGAAGGACATGTGCGTGCCGACGCACAGCGCGAACTGCTGTTCGGAGCTGAACACGGGGACGTACGGGGCCCCCTCGATGTCCAGCGTCGGCAGGTCGAGGGAGGCGCTGTCCGGGCCGCCGCCGTTGGGGAGCGGTATCCAGAGGTGGCTGCGGCCGAGCACTTCGACGAGCCGGCCGCCGGCCTCGGCGGCGCCGAGCGACGCCGTCAGCGCCTCCTCCAGCTCATTGGCCGGCCATCCGCCGTACGGAGGTGTCTGGATCGGTGCCGGAACGTCCACTGCTTCCCCTTCTCGCCCATGCTGTGCGGCAGCACTCTAGTACCGCTCCCGGCAAGCCCTGCCCCGTCGCGCGGCCCAGCACGCACGCTCACCGCGTCGGCCAAAAGCCCTGGTAGCCCCTCCCCCAAGGTCTCGCGGACCAGGGGGAATCCGCTCCAGGACTTCCGGCCGTCCCGCGATCGCACGCACCGGACGGCGCCCCGCGCCGGACGGGCCCGGGGCCTCTCGTCCGGGTCAGGCCGGAACCGGCGCGGGCGGAGGTCCCTGAGGCGTCATCGGCCCGGCGAACGACAGCCCGGTCAGCGCCCCGGCCGCCGCGCGGTCCAGCAGGACCGCCGACGAGCAGCCCGGGGGCAGGACGCCCTCCTCGGCGGCGCGCAGCAGCCGGGCGACCGCCGCGCGGTGGCGGGCGAAGGCGTAGCCCGAGACCCCGCGTCCGCGCCGGCGCTGGCCGTCCCTGGCGGTCTCGGGAGTGACGTCGAGAAGGATCAGATGGAGGGTGCGGCCCCGGCGCAGGGCCCCCCGGGCCAGCCAGCGGCGTACCCATGCCTGGTGACCGCAGTCATGGACGACGAGGGACGCGCCGGTGAGCAGGGCCCGCCGCAGCGCGCGGTAGTGGGCGATCCGGACCAGGGGCCGGTAGAGGGTGTAGGGGCATAACCGGGGCAGCGTCCGGGCCCAGCGGTCCCGGACGTCCTGGGAATCGATCGCGCGCACGTCCACGGTCCGCCGGATGAGGGTGGACTTGCCGCTGCCGGGCAGTCCGGAGACCACCACCACGTCCCCCGCGCCGAAGTACAGGACCCGTGGCCCGTCCCCCGGCCCCGCCGCCCGCAGGTCCCGGACGACGGGGGCGTGCGGGCCGGGTGTGTCCGGCGCGCTGCCGGGCGCCTCCCGGCGCGTCCGCGCGCATGTCTCCCGGTCCGGTGCGCCCTGTTGCGCGGGAAGCTCCCCGTGCACGCCCCCCGCGGCCGTCGCGTACCGCCGCAACGTCATCGCACTCCCCCTGTCGGGTCACACCACGCCTGCTCAAGAAGTGTAAAGAAAAGGCAATGTCCCACAACCGCCCCCGTGCCGCGTTCCGTCGGGCACCGGGGCCCCACTCCGCCGCGATGCGTGCGATGATGGCCCCGCCAACTGCATACAGGCCGCTCGAATCCGCGCGGGAGAGTTCCGGGCACCCCTCAGGTGTCCGGGCGCCGAAGGAGCAAGATCCTCCCTTGAATCTCTCAGGCCCCGTACCGCGTGGATGAGGCACATCTGAAAAGCGAGTCGCTCCGCGGCTCCACCCAAGGTGCAAGCCGACCCCCTACGGGGCCTCTCGGCGAACCTCTCAGGTTCCGATGACAGATGGGGAGGGATCGTCCTCGTCGTCATGCCTGGGAGCCACACCTATGAGCACTGTCCCCCGTCTCACCGCCCTCGACGCGCTGCATCGTTCGCTGGGCGCGACCATGACCGATTTCGCGGGCTGGGACATGCCGCTGCGGTACGCCAGCGAGCGCGACGAGCACAACGCCGTACGCACCAGGGCGGGGCTCTTCGACCTGTCGCACATGGGTGAGATCACCGTCACGGGCCCGCAGGCCCTCGCGGCCCTCGACTTCGCGCTGGTCGGCAACATCGGGACCGTCGGCGTGGGCCGCGCCCGGTACACCATGATCTGCGCGGAGGACGGCGGAATCCTGGACGACCTGATCGTCTACCGCCTCGGCGGGAGCGAGTACCTGGTGGTCGCCAACGCCGGGAACGCGCAGACCGTGCTCGACGCGCTGACCGCCCGCGCCGAGGGCTTCGACGCCGAGGTGCGCGACGACCGCGACGCGTACGCGCTGCTCGCCGTGCAGGGCCCCGAGTCCCCCGCGATCCTGGCCGCGGTCACCGACGCCGACCTGGACGGTCTGAAGTACTACGCGGGCCTGCCCGGCACGGTCGCGGGGGTCCCCGCCCTGATCGCCCGCACCGGTTACACCGGGGAGGACGGCTTCGAGCTCTTCGTCGCCCCCGAGCACGCCGAGGGGGTGTGGCGGGCGCTGACCGAGGCCGGCGCCCCGCGCGGACTGATCCCCTGCGGACTGTCCTGCCGCGACACCCTGCGCCTGGAGGCGGGCATGCCGCTGTACGGGCACGAGCTGACCACCGTCCTCACGCCGTTCGACGCGGGCCTCGGCCGGGTCGTGAAGTTCGAGAAGGAGGGTGACTTCGTGGGCCGCGAGGCCCTGGAGGCCGCCGCCCGGCGTGCCGAGGCGACCCCGCCCCGCAAGCTCGTCGGCCTGATCGCCGAGGGCCGCCGGGTGCCGAGGGCGGGCTTCGCCGTCGTGGCCGGCGGACAGGCCGTCGGCGAGGTCACCTCGGGCGCCCCGTCGCCGACCTTGGGCAGGCCGATCGCCATGGCCTACGTGGACGCGGCGCACGCCGCTCCCGGCGCCCCGGGCGTCGGGGTGGACGTCCGGGGCACCCATGAGCCCTACGAGGTCGTGGCGCTGCCGTTCTACAAGCGCCGGAAGTGATCTGCCCGCCCCCACCAAGGGCACCGGGCACAGCACCACCGGGCACCGCCACGGGCGTGCCCGCGTACACACCGGCCCGCGCCGGACGTGACGCATTCGCGTCTCACACCGTAAGACCACCGTCCACCAGCACTCCCCGCGTACAGGAGAATTCAGGTCATGAGCAACCCCCAGCAGCTGCGGTACAGCAAGGAGCACGAGTGGCTGTCGGCCCTCGACGACGGTGTGGCCACGATCGGCATCACGGAGTTCGCGGCCAACGCGCTCGGTGACGTCGTCTACGCCCAGCTCCCCGAGGTCGGCGACACGGTGACCGCGGGTGAGACCTGCGGCGAGCTGGAGTCGACCAAGTCCGTCAGCGACCTGTACTCGCCGGTGACCGGTGAGGTCACGGCCGCGAACCAGGACGTCGTGGACGACCCCTCGCTGGTCAATTCCGCTCCCTTCGAGGGCGGCTGGCTGTTCAAGGTACGCGTCGCGGAGGAGCCGAAGGACCTGCTCTCCGCGGACGAGTACACCGAGTTCTCCGGCAACTAAAGACCCCAAGGGACCACCTGATGTCGCTTCTCAACTCCTCCCTGCACGAGCTGGACCCGGACGTCGCCGCCGCCGTCGACGCCGAGCTCCACCGACAGCAGTCCACCCTCGAAATGATCGCCTCGGAGAACTTCGCTCCGGTCGCGGTCATGGAGGCCCAGGGCTCCGTCCTCACCAACAAGTACGCCGAGGGATACCCGGGCCGCCGCTACTACGGTGGCTGTGAGCACGTCGACGTGATCGAGCAGATCGCCATCGACCGCGTCAAGGACCTGTTCGGCGCCGAGCACGCCAACGTCCAGCCGCACTCGGGCGCGCAGGCCAACGCCGCCGCGATGTTCGCGCTGCTCAAGCCGGGCGACACGATCATGGGCCTGAACCTCGCCCACGGCGGTCACCTGACCCACGGCATGAAGATCAACTTCTCCGGCAAGCTCTACAACGTGGTCGCCTACCACGTCGACGACACCGGCGTCGTGGACATGTCCGAGGTCGAGCGGCTGGCCAAGGAGTCGAAGCCCAAGCTGATCGTGGCCGGCTGGTCCGCGTACCCCCGTCAGCTGGACTTCGCCGCCTTCCGCCGCATCGCGGACGAGGTCGGCGCGTACCTGATGGTCGACATGGCGCACTTCGCGGGCCTGGTGGCCGCGGGCCTGCACCCCAACCCGGTGCCGCACGCCCATGTCGTCACGACCACCACGCACAAGACCCTCGGCGGTCCGCGCGGCGGCGTCATCCTGTCGACGCAGGAACTCGCCAAGAAGATCAACTCCGCGGTCTTCCCCGGCCAGCAGGGCGGCCCGCTGGAGCACGTGGTCGCGGCCAAGGCCGTCTCGTTCAAGGTCGCGGCGACCGAGGAGTTCAAGGAGCGCCAGCAGCGCACCCTGGACGGCGCCCGCATCCTGGCCGAGCGCCTGGGCCGGCCGGACGTCACCGAGGCCGGGGTCTCCGTGCTCTCCGGTGGTACGGACGTCCACCTGGTCCTCGTCGACCTGCGCCACTCGGAGCTGGACGGCCAGCAGGCCGAGGACCGTCTCCACGAGGTCGGCATCACGGTCAACCGGAACGCCGTCCCGAACGACCCGCGTCCCCCGATGGTGACCTCGGGTCTGCGGATCGGTACGCCGGCCCTGGCCACCCGCGGCTTCCGGACCGAGGACTTCACCGAGGTCGCGGAGATCATCGCCGCCGCCCTGAAGCCGTCCTACGACAGCGCCGACCTCAAGGCCCGCGTCATCGCGCTCGCCGAGAAGTTCCCGCTGTACCCCGGCCTGAAGTAGTGCCGCCCCCGGCGACGCGGCCGGGGAAGGCACCGGGCCGGCCCAGCGGCCCGACGACGTACCCCGGGGGCACCGCGCACACTGAACAGTGGGCGCGGTGCCCCCGCCCTTGCCCCGCCTGCGGGCCCGCACCGGCCCGTACCGCACCACCCCGGCAGACAACGACGTCTACCAACCCTTAGGAGTCATCCCGTGGCCATCTCGGTCTTCGACCTGTTCTCGATCGGCATCGGCCCGTCCAGCTCCCATACGGTCGGCCCGATGCGCGCGGCGGGCATGTTCGCGCGCCGCCTGAAGAACGAGGGCCTGCTGGCCCACACCGTCTCGATACGGGCCGAACTGTTCGGCTCGCTCGGCGCCACCGGGCACGGCCACGGCACCCCCAAGGCCGTGCTGCTCGGTCTGGAGGGCGAATCGCCCCGTACCGTCGACGTCGAGACCGCCGACGACCGCGTCGCCGTGATCCGTTCGACCGGCCGGCTCAATCTGCTCGGCATGCACGAGATCGCCTTCGACGCCGACGAAGAGCTGGTCCTGCACCGCCGCAAGGCCCTCCCCTACCACGCCAACGGCATGACGATCGCGGCGTCCGACCTGGACGGCACGGTCCTGCTGGAGAAGACCTACTACTCGGTCGGCGGCGGTTTCGTCGTCGACGAGGACGCGGTGGGCGAGGACCGTATCGTCCTCGACGACACCGTCCTCACACACCCCTTCCGTACCGGCGACGAGCTGCTGCGACTGGCCCGGGAGACCGGCCTCTCCATCTCCGCGCTGATGATGGAGAACGAGAGGGCGTGGCGCACCGAGGACGAGATCCGCAGTGGGCTGCTGGACATCTGGCGCGTGATGCAGTCCTGCGTCTCGCGCGGCATGACCCGTGAGGGCATCCTGCCGGGCGGCCTGAAGGTCCGCCGCCGCGCCGCGAACACCGCGCGCCAGCTGCGTGCCGAGGGCGATCCGCAGGCCCGCGCCATGGAGTGGATCACGCTGTACGCGATGGCGGTGAACGAGGAGAACGCCGCGGGCGGCCGGGTCGTGACGGCTCCGACCAACGGCGCGGCGGGCATCATCCCCGCCGTCCTGCACTACTACATGAACTTTGCGGCGGGCGGCGCCACCGAGACGGAGAAGGACGACGGTGTCGTCCGCTTCCTGCTCGCCGCCGGTGCCATCGGGATGCTGTTCAAGGAGAACGCCTCGATCTCCGGCGCCGAGGTCGGCTGCCAGGGTGAGGTCGGCTCGGCCTGCTCGATGGCCGCGGGCGCGCTCGCCGAGGTCCTGGGCGGCACCCCGGAACAGGTCGAGAACGCCGCCGAGATCGGCATGGAACACAACCTCGGCCTCACCTGCGATCCGGTCGGCGGCCTGGTCCAGATCCCCTGCATCGAACGCAACGGCATGGCCGCGGTCAAGGCCGTCACGGCGGCGAAGATGGCACTGCGCGGCGACGGCAGCCACAAGGTCTCCCTCGACAAGGTCATCAAGACCATGAAGGAGACGGGCGCGGACATGAGCGTGAAGTACAAGGAGACGGCGCGCGGCGGGCTCGCGGTGAACATCATCGAGTGCTGAGGTTCTAGGCCCTGACCAGGGCATTTCCATCTTTCAGCGCTGTCAGGTCCCACTACCGCCTCACGAAGGGGCTCCGGCCGCGCGGGCCGGGGCGATACTGATCGTGACAGTCGCCCCGCCGCCGGGCCGGGTCGGATGTGGGCCGGGTCGGCGGGGGCGGGTCTCTGTCGTCGTCTTCGAGGGGAGCCGTTCATGACCACCGCGAAGGACCTGTTCACCATCGCCGTGGACCCGAGGTCGGAACGTCCTGTGGGGCAGGGTGACCTGTCGCTCGCGCTCGCGGGAGCCGAGCTGATCGATCTCATCGGTGCGGGGGCGGTCGCCGTGGACGGTGACCGCATCGTGCCGGGTCTGTCGCCGGTGCCGGACGACCGGCTCCTGGGCGAGGCTGCGGCGGGACTCACCAGGCAGGCGCCCTACGAGCGGATCGAGGACTGGCTGTGGCGCCGGGGCCGAGACCTCTCCGCCGTGTACCAGGCCGCCCTGGAGGAGAGCGGTGAGCTGACGCGGAAACGAAGCGGCCGGTCGCCCTTGGGCTCGGAGCGCGTGGAACCGGTCGATACGCCCGCGCGCCGCCGGGCAGCCGACCGCTGGGAGGAGAAGGAACCCGTCCTGTTCGCCCTCGCCTCGGTCGTGGGCATCGAGGGCGAACGATTCGAGGATGAGCCCGGCCTCGATGACGAGGCGGTGACGACCGTGGTGGCCGTTGTCCACGACGCGGTGATGGAGCTGGAGGCCGTACGCCAGAGGCGGTCCATCGAGAAGGCGGCCTTCGCCAACCTCTGGCGCGGACCGTGAGCCGGTTCAGGATGCGGAACCGGATTCGGGCCCAGGCCCGGATTCGGGTCCGGGTCCGGGGGCAGCGGGTGGACGACGTCGGGGGACCGGGTCGAGTGCTCCACCACTCGTCCTGGGCGCACCGCCGGACCGGGCCGACCGGTCGGAGGCTGCTGCCGCTGTCGGTCGTCCGAGGCTGCTGTCCGGCGGGCGTGCGACAGGTTGCCCGCCATGGCTGAGCTCGGACCCGTCGCCCGGCCGGCTGACCCGATCAGGACCGAGCGGCTCGTGCTCCGCGAGCCCAGGGCCCGGGACCGTACGGCGTTCATCGAGCTGTTCGCCTCACCGGAGGTGGGCACCTACATCGGTGGCCCCCGACCGCGTACTGAGCTCGAACGCGTGGTGCCCGAGGTGCCCGGGCGGCGCCCCGGCCTCTTCGTGGTCGATCTCGACGGAACGATGATCGGCATGATCACGTTCGATCGGCGCGAGGCGGAACGTCCGGGTCACGTCCGTCCGGATGCCGGGGAGGCCGAGCTCGGCTGCATGTTCCTGCCGGAGGCATGGGGACGCGGATACGCCGCCGAGGCGTGCGCGGCGGCACTCGACCGGTTCGCCGACGCGCTTCCCGGCGAGCCGGTGGTGCTCTGCACACAGACCGCCAACGTCCGCTCGATGCGCCTCGCGGCGGAGCTGGGGTTCACCGAGGTGGAGCGGTTCGAGGAGTACGGGGCCGAGCAGTGGTTCGGCGTGTGGTCCGCGATCGTCCCGTCCCGTTCCGCTCCACCCGGCTCGATCCGGAAGCCCACCGTCTCGGAGCGCGGGCACCGGTAGGCCCCGGCCCACCCCGAGGGACGACGGCCGCGCGGTGGCCCGCGCTCCGGACGGGGACCGTGGGTGCGTCGCCAGGGTCCCGCGCGGAGAGGGCCGCCGGGTGGACGGGCCCGTGCCGCGACGAGACCGCCGCGTTCCGCCAGGCGGCACGGCGTCCCGGCTCAGCCGCCGCCGGCGCGGTTCCCGCCGAGCAGCACGGCGATCCGGTCGAGTTGCGTCGGATGCGCCAGGGCCGAGCCCAGGGAGACGACACGTGCGCCGGCTTCGAGAAAGGAGGTGGCGTTCCCCGCGTCGACGCCGCCGGTCGCGACGATGCGCAGCCGCGGGAACGGCGCCCGGACCGCACGTATCCAGGAGGGCCCGAGATGGGACGCGGGAAACACCTTGACCCAGTGGAGGCCCCTCCGTTGTGCCCTCCCCATCTCCGAGGGCGTGGAGACACCCGGAAGGTGGGGGACGCCCAGGGCGAGGCTCTCCTCCAGGACGTCCTCGTCGTACCCGGGGGCGACGGTGAACGCCGCACCGGCCTCCCGGGCGACGCGGACCTGCTCAGGGGTGGTGACGGTGCCGGCCCCCACACGCATGTGCCGGCGTGCGCCGCCGGAGACGGCTGCCTTGAGGGACGGCACGGCGTCAGGGTCCTGGACGGGAACCTCGACCTGGGTGATCCCGAGGTCCCACGCCCGGGTGGCCAACTCGACGGTGCGTTCGGGCGAGTACCCGCGGAGGATCGCCATGAGCGGGACGGCCGCGAACGCGTCGTCGAAGAATCGGGTGAAGTCTTCCGGGGTGTGGGGCACATCGGCCTTCTGATCGGGTCCGGTGGGGTCGGGTCGGCCGGACGGGGCTATCGGGAGACGTCCTCCGCCGCCGAGAAGGAGTCGAGTTCGTGACGGAAGGGCAGGCCCTCGCAGTCCCCCGGGACCGTGACGGCGTAGGCGCCGGTACGTGTCGCGGTGGTGAGGCGTACTCCGGCGTCTCCGCCGGCCAGGCGCTCGACGAGGTAGCCCGCGACGAACGCGTCGCCGGCGCCCACCGGGTCCACCGTCTCCACGGGAACCGCGGCCCGTACGTACTCGCGGTGGTCGATGACGGCGGCGCAGCCGCGTGGGCCGTCCTTGATGATCGCCTCACGCGCACCGAGCGCGGCCAACGAACGGGCGAGCGCCAACGGCTCCCGGGCTCGCGCGGAGGCGTACGCCTCGTCGGTGCCGAGGACGAGCGCGGCCTCCTCGGGTCCGGCGAAGACGATGTCGGCCTGTGTGACGAGCTCCCGAAGCACCGGCGCCGCCTCTTGGCGGCTCCAGAGCTTGCTCCGGTAGTTGACGTCCACGGAGACGGTCACGCCGAGCGCCCGTGCGGTACGCACGGCCCACGACGTTGTCGCCCGCGCTGTCGCGCTCAGGGCCGGCGTGATGCCGGTGACGTGGAGGACGGCCGCCTGACGTACCAGGTCCTCGCCGACATCGTCCTTCGTCAGGCGTGAACCGGCGCTTCCGGCCCGGTGGTAGTCGACCCGGACGCCTGCGTTCGTCCTGCGGGAGCAGACCATGAGCCCGGTGAAGCCGTCGTCGCGCGTGACCCGGCTCCGCACCCCCTCGGTCCGCAGGCGGCGCTCGATGAGGTCTCCCACGCTGTCGCCGCCCAACCGGCCGGCCCACGTCACATGCGCACCGAGACGGGCCGCGGCGACGGCGACGTTGCTCTCGGCTCCTCCGACCGACATCGTGAAGGACCGGGAGACGTCCAGAAGGCCGATCCGGTCGGCGGTGACGCGTCCCATGGCCTCGCCGAAGGTGACGAGCCGCCCTCGCGGCAGCCCCGCCGCCGTCACCGGTCCGCCGGGAAGAAGTCGGGGTGCCGGTGTGCCCACGCGACGTACTCGGCGACCTGGTCCTTGAGATCGGTCGGTTTCCAGGCCAGCTCACGCTGTGCGCGGTCGGATGCGTAGATTCCGTTCTTGCCGAACTCGGTGCCGGGGTCCATGTCGGCGTCGGCCGTCCCGGCCGGCACCTGGAGCATCTCGACGCCGAAGAGATCCGCGAGCTCGGGGACAGCTGTCCGGATGCCGCGGGAGACGTTGTAGGTCCGGGTCCCTTCACCCTCCGTGACGGCGAGCAGGCGCAGGGCCTGGGCGGCCTGGGTCACGCTGAGCCAGTCACCGCCCGCCCGCGGTGTCCGGTCCGTGATCCTGAGGGGCCGGTTCCGCACCGCTGCCGCCGCCAGGTGATAGGGCAGGGACATGACGGCACGACCGGAGCTCGGCCGTTCCATGGGGCCGAACATCTTGGTCAGGCGTGCGACGGGGACGTGGAGGCCGTAGAGCCGGCTGAACCGTCGCGCGATGAGTTCGCCGGCCACCTTGCTGATGCCGTACATCTCGTCGGGCGCGGGCGGGGTCTCCTCGGTGAGCGACTGCTCCGGCGAGCATCCGTAGACGGCGCCGCTGCTGATGAGGAGGACGCGCCGGACCCCGTCGGTGCGCCGCGCGGCGTCGAGGACGTTCGTCGTGCCGCCGACGTTGACGCGGATGAAACGCTCGGGGTCACGACGTTCGGTCGACGCGTCGTGGGTGACCGTGGCACCGTGGATGATCACGTCGGGTGTACGCGCCCTGATCGTGTCCGCCATTGCCCCGGCATCGGTGACGTCGGCCCGGACGAAGCGCACGCGTCCCTCGTCCGCGCCGAGGTAACTCGTGAGGACGTCGTCGGGTGCGTGCAGGTCGACGGCGGTGACAGTGGCGTCGGGCTCGGCGGTGAGCAGTTCCTTGACCAGGACGCTCATGACGAAGCCCCGGGCGCCGGTAACCAGGTAGTGCATGTTCAGTGGACCTTGCTCTCGTCGGGCAGGGGCGCGGGCCGGTCCGCCGGCGCCAGGACTTCGCGCATCTCGCGCACCGCGTCGTTCACAGTCAGGACGCCGGTCAGGCCGATCTCGGCAGCGAGCACCGCGGCCTGCGGGGGCCTGATGTTGGTCTCCTGGAGCACCTCGCGCTGCGAGAAGACCTCTGCCGGTGTGCCGTCGGTCAGGACCCGGCCCTCTCGCATGGCGATGACACGGGTGGCGTACTCGGCGACCAGTGCCATGTCGTGGGAGATGATGACGACCGTCCGGCCGCGGGCGTGGTGGTGCGCGAGCGAGTCGAGGATCTTGCGGGACTCGGCCCGGTCCTGACCGGTCGTGGGTTCGTCGACGACCACGACGTCGCATCCCATGACGAGGGTCGAGGCGATGGCGAGGCGCTGGCGCTCGCCTCGGGAGAGGTGGATGGGGTTGGCTTCCTCCCGTCCCTCCAGCCCGACCAGTTCCAGTGTCTCGGACACGCGCTCGGCGAGCGTCCCGGGCTCGGCCCCGAGGTTGCGCGGGCCGTACTCCAGTTCCTCCCGGCAGGTGTCGTGGAAGATCTGACGGTCCGGATTCTGGAAGACGTACCCGACGGTCGAGGCGAGGTGGTGCAGCCGTGAGCCGCGGGTGTCGATGGTCCGGCCGTCCTTCGTGCGCAGGCGGACCGCGCCGGAGGGGCCGGTCGGCCGGAGCAGACCGTTGAAGTGCTTGGCGAGGGTCGTCTTGCCGGAGCCGTTCTTGCCGATGATCGCGACGAATTCGCCGCGGCCGATCGTCATGCTCACTCCGGCCAGGGCCTTCGTCGCCCCACCGTAGGTGTGCTCGACATCGACGATCTCGATGACTGCGTCCGATCGGCTCATGAGAGGTTCCTGTCGCTGTGCGGGTCGTTCGTCATCGACTGCCAGGTGGCCACCGCCGCCGGGACGGACAGCGGGAGCTGGGCGTCCCAGTACCCCTGCTCCCTCAGCCGCAGAGCCACGTCGAGCACCTGGGGCCGGTCCGGTGCCGCGGGGCCCACGAGCACCTCGCGCGGAGTGCCGACCGCCTCGATACGGCCCTGCCGCATGGCGATGAGACGATCGGCGTGGACGGCGAGCTCCTCGATCTTGTGCTCGACGACGATGACGGTGACGCCCTCGTCCGCGAGTACGCGGATCGCGTCCATGACGCCTTCGGTGCCGGCGGGGTCGAGTTCGGACGTCGGTTCGTCGAGGAGCATGATCCGCGGGCTGAGGCAGAAGATCGAGGCGACGACGACGCGCTGCTTCTCCCCGCCCGAGAGGGCGTGCGTGAACCTGTCGAGAAGGCCGCCGATGTCGAAGAGGGTGGCTGCGCGTCGCAGGCGCCGCTCGATCTCCGGTACCGGGATGCCTCGGTTCTCCATGCCCCAGACGAGCTCTTCCCTCACCACGGTGTTGACGAGCTGGACCTCCGGGTCCTGCATGACGAGGCCAACGGTCTCGGTGATCTCGGAGAGGCTGGTGAAGTCCGACAACGGGCGCCCGAAGATCGCGATGTCGCCCCGCAGGGCGGCGCTGTCCTCGTGCCGGGGGATGACACCGGACAGGCACTGCAGGAGGGTGGATTTTCCGGCACCGGTCGGACCGAGGATGCCCAGGACCTCCCCGGGCGCGACGTCGAAGCCGACTTCGTCGAGCGCGCGCCGGTCGGCGCCCTCGTAACGGACGGTCAGGCCGGACACGGACAGCGCTGGTGCGGTCATGCTCATGCCCCTTCGGTGAATGGTGCGGGCAGATACCACTGCATGCCCAGAAGCGCGGCGGCGAGGAGGATCACGCCGGCGAGGAGGAGGGCGTCGCTCGTCCGGAACGCGACCACCCGGTAGAAGGTTCGCGGGCCCGGCAGGCTGTAGCCGCGCAGCTCCATCGAGAGGGCGATCTCGCTGCTGCGTTTCATCGAGCCGGCGAGCATGGGGAACAGCATCCGGACGATCGCCCGGCCGCGGCGGAGCGGATGGCGCGAACTGCTCTCGGCCGATCCGCGGACCGCCATGGCCGTGAGCAAGGTCTTCGCCTCGTCCTGGAGCAGGGGCAGGAACCGGAACGCGAAGCTCGTCAGATAGGCGAACTTGTAGGGCACCCCGACCTTGTTGAGCGCGAGCGCGATGTCCGACGGGCTGGTGGTCACCGAGAACCCGTAGAAGCAGATCCCCATGGCGAAGAGGCGCATCCCGATGCCCAGCCCGAGCAGGACACCCGCCCTGGAGAAGGAGACCCCGCCGAGCGACGCGATCGCCGGCCCGCCCTGGACCAGGGATTGCAGGAGAGTGAGAAGCAGGACGAGCGGGATGATGAGGAGGAGGGCCTTGGCGTACGAGGCCGGTGTGATCCGTGCGAGTACGGCGAGGCCGAGCACCACGACGGCGGTCAGCGCGACGAGGACGTCGATGCGCGTCGTCGTCAGCGCGACGACGAGGACGACGATGATGGCGGCGATCTTCGCACGCGCGTCGGCTCGATGCAGAAACGTTTTTCCTGGCTGGTAGAGCATCGTTCCACTCATCGCGGAAGCCCCTTGGTTCGCGTGGACCGGTCAGATCGCATCGGCGGCCGCCTTGAGGTCGCGTTCCTTCTGGACGAGTCCGGTGTTGACCAGCCGGCGCATGATCCCGTAGGTGATGAAGGAACCCACCAGGTAGCACGGCTGGACGACGAGGACCTGGCCCGTGATGAAGCCCCAGGGCAGGTGGAGGATGACGCGGTTGCCCACGCCGAACATCAACGCGTCGAACAGGCCGCCGATCTGCCCGATGAGGACGAGCTGCCACAGCCTCAGGCCCTTGTCACGGGACTTCATGAGCCATACCAGCAGCGCCACGGGGACCGTGTGCGCCGCGTTGGTGAGGAACAAGAACGGCGCCATCGGCTGCGAGGCCGTGAGGTTGGAGATGATCGGATTGATCCAGGCGGTGATCAACGCCCCGGTCAGACCGTAGAACGCCGCGGAGGGCACCCAGATCGCGCAGACGACGATCGCCGAGACGATCGGGATGCTGCCGCCGGTGAGGGCCAGGTCGAGGCGCTCGGTGATCTGGAGGATCACCGCCATGGTGAGCCCGAGGAACACGCACGTGATGATCGTGCGGGTGTCCCGGGGAAGTATCCGGAATTTCCAGTTGGGGAGCGTCGTCCACCGCTGTGACGACATCGTCGTTGCCGTTGCCATGGATCTTTCCTCTGCTGGTGCGTGCGGGCGCGGACGCCGAGGTGCGCGTCCTGCGGGGTGGTCGGCGTGATCGCCGTGGACGCCGGTCATCTGGTTGCGGCGGGAGCCGGTCCGGTTCGGACCGGCGTGGTGTCGCCGGTGGGTTCGGGCAGGGCGAGGGCGCGGTTGACGAGGACACGTGTGGCGGAGCCTGCGCTGTCCGCCCGGCCGGTCAGGACGTCGTCCTCGGTGAACCGGGCGAGGTAGATGCCCCGGTCGCCGAAGCGGTCGTGGTCGTAGACGACGAAGATCCGGCCGTCGGGCCCGATGGCGGCGTCGGGGTAGGAGACGTCGTCCCGGTCGTCGAGGAGGAGCCGGTGCGGCCACGTCGCACCGTCGTCGTCGCTGACGAAGGCCGTGAGGTTGGTGCGGCCCTTCCACTCCTTGACGTTGCCCTGCCGCTCGATCTCCTCGCGGGACCGCCGATCACCGAACTCCGCGTGATTGATCATGAGCAGGCGGCCCGACGGCAGTCGCCGGACGTGGAAGCGGGAGCAGGGGCCGTCAATGTGGCTGAGCCGGCCGGGCGACCACGTTCTGCCTCCGTCCCGCGAGAAGCTCTCGCCCACGCCGTCGAAGCGTCGGACGAGCATCCACAGCCCGCCGTCGCGCTTCTCGACGATCATGTGCTCGTCGAAGCTGCGGTTCGGTACATCGGCCCCGCCGAGGTAGGAGATCGTCTCCCCCTCGTCGGTGGAGACGTACACGTTGGAGAACCGTTCCGCCTCCAGCGGGTGGTCCTCGGCAGGCGTGTGGCAGGCCCAGATGGCCGCGGGAAACAGCCACGTGCCGTCGGAGAGCACGGTGGGCTTGTTCATCATGATGCCGTTGGCGATCCGACGCGGCTCGGTCCAGACCGGCTCGTCGTCGTCGGGATTGTCGCTCGTGGCGACCCAGACGCCCGTCCTGCCGTCGAAGAAGTCGCGGCTCTGGTTCCACGTCAGCCAGAGCCTGTCGGTGGGGTCCCGCCAGAGGCAGGGGTCGTACACGCGCACCTCGGGGTCGTCGTGTTCGATGACGAACCTGGGGCCGGTCCAGGTGGTGCCGTCATCGTCGCTGCTCGTGACGACGACGAAGTTCCCCCCGGTCTCCGTCTCCATCCCCGAGTACCAGTTGACGTACAGCCGCCCGCCATGGGTGCGCTCGACCGACGGGATGCCCTGCCACTTGCGGTGTTCGTCCTGGTACCGGGCGTCGGTGGGACGCGAATGGATTCGAGCGGGGGACGTGGCGCCTGTCCGGGGCATGCCTGCTCCTGTCGTTGACGGTGCTGCCGTCGGTGCGTGCGACGGTGCACGACAGTGTTGAGCAGTGATTGGCGTCTGTCAATACTGACGAACGCTGCTCACGAGTTGGCGGCTGTCGGGAATCCAGTCCAGCAGCCGCTGGACGAGCACCTCGTTGCCCCCGACGATCGACGTCTCCGCGGCCTCGATCATCGCCTCGAAGTGGGCCCGCATGGCCTCCTCGGCGCCGACGGGGTCCCGCTGCCGGATCCGGTCGAGGACCGCCTGGTGCTCGGCGACGACCTTCTCCTCGTCCCGGCGGGTGGCGAGGACCGTGTCAAGCACCGCCTCGACACGGTCCAAGTGCGGTGCGAGCATCATCTCGGCAGCCACTTTGAGTATCCTATTTGACGACATATCGACAATACCTCGGTGGAACAGAAGCCCCGGCTGTTCGATCATCGGAGCGCTGCCGACGACCCGGACATGCTGGTCGCACAGGTCCTGCAACCGCAGCAACCGATCCTCCTCGGGCGCTCGGGCGGCATCGCCCGCGACCGCGCTCTCGACGGCGAGACGCGCCCTGAGCAGGTCGAGCAGGTCCTTGGTGTCGCGCACCGCGTGCTGCAACGAGCCCGAGGCGCTCTGGGCCAGGACCGCCTCGGCCGCACGGCGCCGCCCCTCCCCCGCCAGCTTCCGCCCCTTGGTGCCCACGGGCGTGGTCCATCCCCGGGCGTCCATCTCCCGCAGCAGGCGCGACACGGAGGACTCGCTGAGCTCCCTGCCCCGTCTCGCCAGCTCACGCTGGGCGTTGCGGGTCCCCAGCGGTCCGCTCGACACCGACATCAGCTGCAGGAGCGCGAGCATGGCTCCTTCGCGGTCGTTCATGGCCGTCCTCTCGCTCATCCCGCCGGTCGGCCCGTCCGCCGACCGGTTCCGCCTCGCCGATGGCGAGGGACAGGCCGCCGAGGTGACGCACTTGACTCGGCACTCTTCAGCGACCAAGGTTTGTCAAAACTGACCGACGCCTGCCGGTCTCAGGATATCGCGCCTGATCCTGTGCCGGCGTACCGCTTTGTGACCAAGACAAGGACGTCCGATGATTCCCGTCTCCTCACCCAGCGACTACCCCCGCGACCTCGCCGGCTACGGCAGACAGCTTCCCCACGCGCAGTGGCCCGGTGGTGCGAAGGTAGCCGTGCAGTTCGTCCTCAATCTTGAGGAGGGCGGCGAGAACAACATCCTGCACGGCGACGCGGCGTCGGAGGCGTTCCTCACGGAGGAGCCGACCACCGCTCTGCGGGGTCGCCGCAACCTCAACGTCGAGTCCCAGTACGAGTACGGCACCCGCGCCGGCTTCTGGCGGCTCCGCAGGCTGTTCGACGAGCGCGGACTGCCGGTGACGGTCTTCGGTATCTCCGAGTCGCTCCGCCGCAACCCCGATCTGATAGCCGCCGCCCAGGAATCCGATTGGGAGATCGCCTCGCACTCCCTTCGGTGGATCAACTACGCGGAACTGGAGCCGGAGGTCGAGCGCGAGCACATCGAGCGGGCCGTACGGCTCCACACCGAGGTGTGCGGCGAGGCGCCGCTCGGTTGGTACACGGGTCGCAACAGCCCCAACACCCGCCGTCTCGTGGTCGAGCACGGGGGTTTCCTCTACGACTCGGACTCCTTCAGCGACGACCTGCCGTACTGGAGCGACGTCGACGGCGTCGCGCAGCTCGTGATCCCCTACACCCTCGACAACAACGACGGCCGGTACGTCAACACCTACGGCTTCCAGTCCGAGTCGTTCTCCGCCTACCTCACACAAGCTCTTGAACTCCTCCTGGAGGAAGGCGCGGAACGCCCGCGCATGATGAGTGTCGGGCTGCATCTGCGCGTCAGCGGACGACCCGGTCGCGCAGCGGATCTGCGCCGGTTCCTGGATCTCGTGGCCGGTCACCCCGATGTCTGGGTCACCCGGCGCGTGGACATCGCCCGTCACTGGCGCACGGTCCACCCCGCCTCGCGGTGGCTGCCGCGATCGGTCGACCCGCTGGCGGAGGACGGTCCGGTGCCGGATCAGCCTCATGCCGTGGCGACGGGTGCCCGCCGGTCCTGAGGCCGGGTTCCCGGTGACGGGGAAGGCCGACGAATTCCTTGACGCGGGGCCCGGGGGCACCGGATCGCACGGCCGGCCTCCTCCACGCCGTTCGAGAGCGCGAACGGACCGGTGCCGAGTGCCGGGTCGCGGCGGAGCCGCCGACCCCCGACCGTGCCGGGCGCCGGAGTCATCCGCCCCCGACCGTCCGGGCCGCTGAGTGGTCCCGACCGCGGGCCGTTGCCGGGGCTTCGCGTCAGCGCGTACTGATGCAGTGCGGATCAGGTACGACGGTCAGGATCGCCGACACCAGCACGACCGCCACCAGCACCGTCCGCTCCCGACGGGCCGGGCGGTGCGCGGTGGCGGGGTCCCCGTCCCGTGTCAGCCGCAGTCTGGCGGTCAGCGCGAGCGCGTTCACCACGGCCGGCAACGCGAACTTGACCAGCAGGGTCCGCCCGTACGTCGAGGTGAACACCGTGTCGAGGGGCAGCCGCCGCAGGGTGCTGAACGTCCCGGTCACCGCGAGCGCCACGTACAGCCACACGGCGAGCCTGGCGTAGCGGCCGAGCAGCGCGCGGGCGGCCCCCGGGGTGTCCGCGCCACAGCCGCATGGCGCGGAGCACGTGGAACAGCCCGTCGGCCCACAGCGAGGCGGCCGTCAGATGGACGACGGTCAGCACGGCCCCGATCTCCGGGGTGTACGCCTCCGGGTGGGCCCGCAGCGCCTCGGCGCCGACGACCAGGGCGAGCGGCACGGCGGACCAGCCGGGGCGTCCGGCCCACGCAGCCCGCGGCGAACACGAAACCGTTGGCCATGAGGAGGAGCAGCCCGCCCTCCCTGGTGCCGTAGGTGCCGGTGAGGGAGAGATCGCTGACCTCGGCGAGCCGTGCGATCCGTCCTGCCGACGCCACCGCTCCGGTGAGCGAGGTCCCCACCATCCGTTCGCGCGGCAGACGCCGCGGCCGGTCCGGGACGGTGCGGGCGAGCCCGGCCACGGCGAGCCGGCCGATGTGGAGGGCGAGGGTCGCGAACAGCGTCGCGCGCAGTACGGTCGCCGGGCCCGCGCCCGGTATCCGGAGTTCGCCCGTGCCGCGCCCGGCGAGGCCGGCGCCGGACCAGGCGACGAGAAGGGTCAGGACCGTCAGGGCGCAGTCCACGAGGCCGGCGCACGCCTTGAGGACCGGGGCGCGGCGGCCCACCGGGGGCGGCGATGGCGCGGGGCTCCTCCGGTCGCCGCGACGGTGGTGGTCACCGCGTCGCGCGGACGGTCGACGAGCCGGGAAGCCCGGACCCCGTCGCCCAGGGATGAGCGGGCCCGTCGCACGGCCTGCGGGCGGCACGGGAGTCGACCGCCCGCCCACGGCGGCGCGGGGCACGGGTCAGCGGAAGACTCCGGTGTGGCCCAGCGAGTAGCGGCCCGGCTGCGGATAGACGGCGAGTCCGTGCGGGCCCTTGCCGACCGGAATCCTGGCGAGCTGTCTGCCGTCGCTCGTGTCGATCGCGTACACCTCGGAGTCGTAACGCCCCGACAGCCAGAGCACCTTGCCGTCGGCCGAGACGCCGCCCATGTCGGGGCTGCCGCCGTTCGGCAGCTGCCATTTCCTCGTCAGCTCGTTCCGGGCGAAGTCGAAGACGGAGACGCTGCCCTCGCCCCGGTTGGAGATGTACATCTCGCGGGAGTCGCGGCTGACGTACAGCCCGTGGCAGCCCTTGCCGGTGGGCATCAGCTTCGGGGTGGTGAACTTCCCGGCGTCCAGCACCCACATCCCGTTGGCCGCCATGTCCGCGATGTAGAAGGTCCTGCCGTCCGGTGAGAGCTTGACGTCCTGCGGCATCGCGCCGCGCACCGGCAGCTTCTGCGTGCCGACGACCTTCATCCGCTCGGTGTCGACCTTGAGGAGTTCCCCGGAGAACTCGCAGGAGACGATGAAGTACCGCCCGTCCGCCGAGAAGTCTGCGTGGTTGACCCCCGCGCAGGTGACCGGGACCGTCTTGACGCGTTTCATGGTCCGCGGGTCGCGGAAGACGAGTTGGCGGTCCATCGACGCCATGACGACGGCGTACTTCCCGTTGGGTGTGAAGTAGAGGTTGTACGGGTCGGAGACCTTGACCGTGCGGCCGGGTTTCCCGGTGGCGGGGTCGATGGCGGTGAGGCTGTCGCCCAGGTCGTTGTTGACCCAGAGCGTCCTCAGGTCCCACGAGGGGACGACGTGCTGGGGTTGCCGGCCGACCGGGATCGTCTCGATGACCTTGTACGTCCTGGGATCGATCACCGTCACCGTGTCGGAGGCGGTGTTGGGTACGTAGACGCGCGGCGGGAACTTCCGGACGACCGGTGACAGCCGGCCCGCGCGGTCGGCGGCGTAGACGTCACGCGGATCGAGCACCGGCGGCATCCCCGGCAGTCCGGGCGGGGCCGCCGGGCCGACCCGGGACGGGGTCGGTGGCGGGGCGGCGGCCGGACTGCCGTGTCCGTCCGACGAGCCGCAGCCGGCGAGAGCGACGAGGAGTACGGCCCCGAGCAGGGCCGGGGTGCGCGTGGCGCACCGGGTGCGCCCGAGGAGGTGGGGCATCAGGTCAACAACTCCGTCGTGGTCACCGCGCGCAGCCCGCGGCGGTCGATTTCGGTGAGGAGGAGCGGCAGGGCCGCGACCGTGTCCGCGTAGCCGAAGTGCAGGCTGACCACCGATCCGTTGCGGATCTCCCCGGCGACCTTGCGGGTGACGGCCGTGGCACCGGGCGAGGTGAAGTCGAGGGAGTCCACGTCGTACGAGAGGACGTGGGGGTATCCGGCGCGCTGGGCGAGCCGCTGGACGAGGGGGGTGGCGTGCTGGGTCCGTGAGGGCCGGAACCAGGTGCCGATGGAGCCGGTGAGGCGGCGCAACCGGTCGGCGCAGCCGGTGATCTCGGCGTACGCCCGCGCCTCGCCCATCGAGGAGATGTCGAGGTGGTGCTGGGTGTGGTTGCCGAGGTCGTGGCCGCCGTCGAGGACCCGGCGGGCCATCTCGGGGTGTTCGTCGAGCCAGTCACCGACGGCGAGGACGGTGACCCTCGCCCCGGCGCGTTCGGCTTCGGCGAGGACGGATCTGGCGATCGAGGGGTCGCCCTGGCCGTGGAAGGTGAGGGCCACCCGGGCGCGGTCGCGGGGGCCGTGGACGATCTGCGCGGGCCGGCCGGGGAAGCGGTGCGGGGCGGCCGCGTGGGCCGGTGCGGCGGGCCGGGCGGGGGTGGGGGTACGCGCGGGGCCGCCGGCCGAGGGGGTGGGCGGCCGGGCGTGGGGGGTGCCGCCGTGTTCCGTACAGCCCGAGGCGAAGGCTGCCGCGAGGGCCGCCCCCGCGGCTGCCCGCAGCGTGTCGCGGCGGGGTACGGGTGACTCGCGACCGTTCATGGCCGTGCACCTTCCCGGGGTCGGGTCCGAGGGGCCGGGGCGAGGAGCGGGCCCCGGTGAACCACCGTAGGGGCGTTAATGACGATCAAATGACGATTAGGCCGTTTCAGGGCCTTTCGCGGGCCGCGACGGCACCCGTCCGCGGGACCGGCTTGCGGGACCTGCCCACCGGATTGACCTACGGGACCGGCTTACGGGACCGGCCCGCGAGACCGGTCGGAAGGACCGGCTTGCGCGATGAACGCACGGAATGAGTCCGTCCGCTCTTGCGGTGATCGGTAAATCCCGGCGTGAAGCCCGCCGCCATGCGTCAATTACCAGGCGAGTGACCCATCACACCTACGATTCATCCTGCCGATGTCACGGTATTGACACTTTCGCGCAGGTATGGGCCTTTGGCACCACAGCCGCCCATCTGCCATAGTCGGAGCCACGACCACCATTGACCCGGGCCAGGTCGTCACGAGCGGCCGTGGACACACCCCCACGCCACGGCCCCCACCGCAGCCCCCGCAGCGCCCCACCACGGCGGACCGGGGGCTTCGGTGCGTCTTACGCACGTACGGCCGCCTATGGCCCACCCCCGGGGCCGGGGCCAAGGGGCCAAGTCGAGGGCCCGGACCGAGGGCCCGGGTCGGCCAGGCTCCCCGACCACAGCCCTCCGCGGGTCCCTTCAGCGGTCGGAGATCCGCATCTCGAACCAGGTGACCTTGCCGCGCGGCAGCAGATCCACGCCCCACCGGTCGGAGAGCTTGTCGACGAGGAAAAGCCCCCGGCCGCTGACGTCCATCTCCTGCACGGGCATCAGACACGGCAGCCCGCGTGAGGGATCGCGCACCTCGACCCTGATCCAGCCTCGGCGGCGCACCATCCGCAGCCCGAAGACCCGGGCGCCGGTGTGCCGGACCGCGTTGCCGACGAGCTCCGAGACGAGCAGTACGGCGTACTCGGCGGTCTGCGCGGAGAGCGCCCACTGGTGCAGTACCACTCCGGCGGTGAGCCTGCGGGCGGTGGCCGCGGACTCCGGCCGCGAGGGCAACCGGATCTCCTCCTCGGCCGGGCTTCCGAACAACTCCAGCGCCTTGAACGCCTGTTCGTCCTCGGCGGCCGGCATCCAGCGCGCCGCCGCCGCACCACCGCGCTGCCGCGGCTGTTCCACACCCTCCAGGCCCGCCATACGCACCATCATGGCCGCACGGTTCGGCCTCCGGGGCCGTTCCTGAGGAATCCGCGCCCCGGAGCGACACTCCCGGGGGCGGTCGTTCGGCATATGCCATGGGCAGAAAAAATCCGTCAACACAAGCTCTGAGCTGGGCAGTTGTGGTCCTGGGGCGACTTTTCCCCTGGTCGGAGAACGCCGAGCCTGGCATCTTTCCCAAGGCCCGGCGAATCCGCCCACACGGATGAATCCCTGTCCGGCTGTACCCAACTCTCGTTCGGTCAGAGGAATTTGGCCTTGCCCGGTCCCTCCTCCACGAAGCTGCGCATCCCGCGCTCGCGGTCCTCGGTGGCGAACAGACCTGCGAACCACGTGCGTTCGATCGCCAGACCGGTGTCGATGTCGGTCTCCAGGCCCGCGTCGACGGACTCCTTCGCCGCCCGCAGTGCGAGTGCCGGGCCCTTGGCCAGCCGGCCGGCCCAGGAGTGCGCCTGCTCGTACACCTCGGCGGCGGGCACCACCCGGTCCACCAGGCCGATCGCCAGGGCCTCCTCGGCCCGCACATGACGGCCGGTGAAGATCAGGTCCTTGGCCTTGGACGGGCCGATCAGACGGGCCAGCCGCTGGGTGCCGCCCGCGCCCGGGATCAGGCCGAGCAAGATCTCCGGCTGCCCGAGCTTGGCGTTGTCGGCGGCGATCCTGAAGTCGGCGCACAGCGCCAGCTCACAGCCACCGCCCAGGGCGTATCCGGTGATGGCCGCGACGACCGGTTTGGGAATCCGGGCCACGGCGGTGAACGATTCCTGGAGCGCCTTGGAGCGCACGATCATCGCTGGATGGTCCATCGCCTCCATCTCCTTGATGTCGGCGCCGGCCGCGAACACCTTCTCGCCGCCGTGGATCACCACGGCACGGATGTCGTCGCGGCGGGACGCCTCTTCGGCGAGTTCGCGCAGCCGGTCCTGGGTCGCGATGTCCAGCGCGTTCATCGGCGGTCGGTCCAGCCGGATCGTGCCGACGCCGCCGCTTGCTTCGAGGGTTACGGTCATGGCAGGCAGGTTAACCGGCGCTAACCCGGGCGGGCCCGGTGCCGTTGGTCACAGCACCGGGCCCGCCCGGGTACGTACCGCGTCCGACCGTCCGCCGTACCGCTGGAGAGGTACGGGCGGGCCGGTGGGGAAGGGACTACCTGGTCCACTCCGACCAGGGCATGTTCCAGCCGTTGAGACCGTTGTCCGGCTGGATCACCTTGTCCTTGGAGTTCTTCACGACCACCACGTCACCGATCAGCGAGTTGTCGAAGAACCAGGCCGCCGGGGTGCTGCCGTCCCCGGCGCCGCGCACGTCCCGCAGCCCCACACAGCCGTGGCTGGTGTTGGCGGAACCGAAGACCCCGGAGCCGCCCCAGTAGTTGCCGTGGATGAAGGTGCCCGACGTGGACAGCCGCATGGCGTGCGGCACGTCCTTGATGTCGTACTCGCCGCCGAAGCCCACGGTGTCACCGTTCATCCGGGTCACCTTCAGCTTCTCGCTGATGACCATCTGACCGTTGTAGGTGGTGGTCGCCGGGGCGCCCGCGGAGATCGCGATGTCCTTGATCTCCTTGCCGTCCCTGACCACCTTCATCCGGTGCGACGCCGCGTCGACCGTGCTCACCTGACTGCGGCCGACGGTGAAGTTCACCGTCCTCGTCTGCTTGCCGTACACACCGGGGCGCCCCTCGACCCCGTCGAGACCGATCCGGACGGTGACCTTGGTGCCCGCGGCCCAGTAGTTCTGCGGGCGGAAGTCGAGGCGGTCGTTGCCGAACCAGTGACCCTCGATCGGCACGGCCGGCACGGCCGTCACCTTGATGGCCTTCTCGACGGCGTCCGGGTCGGTGATGCCCCGGGTGAAGTGGATCGAGACCGGCATGCCGACGCCGACCGTCGAGCCGTCCTCGGGGGTGTACTGCCCGACGAAGGTGTTCTTCGGGACCAGCGTCGTGAAGGTGGTGTCCTTGGCCGACTGACGGCCGTCGGTGTCCTTCGCGATCACGTGGACGGTGTACTTGGTCGCTGCCGCCAGGTGCCGCTCCGGGGCCCAGCTCGCGCCGTCCGCCGCGATGGCGCCCTCGACCTCCTGCCCCTTGGGGTCGGCGACCTTGACCGTGGTCAGCTTGCCCTGCTCCGCCGAGATCTTCAGCGCCCCGCTGGTGGCGACGGAGTCGGCGCCGTCCTTGGGCGTGATGGTGACGACCGCGCGCGACGCGGCGGTGTCCTCGACCTTCGTACCGCCGCCCTTGCCGTCGCCGCCGCTCCCGGAGGCGCCGCCCCCGCACCCCGTCGCCAGCAGCAGTGCGCTCAGCACCAGGGCCGACAGTCCGGCGGCCCTGCGGCCTCGCCGTCCGCCGTGCGCCCCGACCGATGCCCCCGAAATCGGCTGCCCGTTCACTGTGGTGTCTCCCCTCACCCGGCCTGGCATCGCCATGGCCCGGGAGCCCGAAGGCTCCTACCCCCGCGCGCCGCAATGCACGCTCGGCGCAAGATAATCACACCGGGAACGGGGATAAGTTCCTGCGAATGTCACCGTTCTGTCCCAACGTGTCCAGGGACTTCTTCCGGTGGCGCGGGACGCCGGGCCCGCTCCTCCCAGCGGATCGCCGAGCCCGCCCGGCACGCCTGCCGGCTCGGGTTCCGGCCGCCGGGTCCGTTGTCCGGAGCGAGGCGGGAGGTACGCCGCCGGGCGGTAGGGGCGGAGCAGGGGCCCGGGATCAGCCGAGGATGCCCCGGTCGTACCCGGTGGCGACGGCGGACGCGCGGTCCTTGACGCCCAGCTTGGCGAAGATGTGGGTGAGGTGGGTCTTCACCGTGGCCTCGCTGATGAAGAGTTCGGCGGCGATCGCGCGGTTCGAGGTGCCCCTGGCCACCAGCGCCAGCACCTCGCGCTCACGGGCCGACAGCGGTTCGTTGCGGGTGGCACCCGGGGCACGCACCCGGGAGACGAGCCGGGTGGCGACGGCGGGCGAGAGCACCGTGCGGCCGTCGGCGGCGGCGCGGACGGCCGTGAACAGTTCCTCGCGCGGGGCGTCCTTGAGCAGATAGCCGGTCGCGCCCGCCTCGATGGCGGGCAGGGTGTCGGAGTCGGTGTCGTACGTGGTGAGGACGAGGACCTGGGCGCGGGCGCCCCGGCGGGTCAGTTCGGCGATCGCCGCGACCCCGCCGCCGCCCGGCATCCGCAGGTCCATGAGGACGACGTCGGGGTCGAGCCCGCCGACGAGGTCGACCGCGTCGAGGCCGTTGTCCGCCTCGCCCAGTACCTCGAAGCCGGCCGCCGACTCGAACATGCCGCGCAGTCCGTCCCGTACCACGGGATGGTCGTCGACGACGATGAGCGTGATGGTGCGGGGTGTCCGGTCAGCCATGGTGGACCAACGGTACGCGAGCGCAGACGGCCGTGCCGTGGCCGGGTTCGGACTCCACCGTGACGGTCCCCGCGATGCGTTCGGCGCGGGACCGCATCCCGCCGAGGCCGAAGCCGTCGGTGCCCCGGTAGGGCGGCAGGGCGAGCGGGTCGAAGCCGCGGCCGTCGTCCCGTACGTCCAGGGTGACCTCGTCGCCCATGTACGAGAGCGTCACCCCGATCCGGGAAGCTCCGGAGTGGCGGCCCGCGTTGGCCAGTGCCTCCTCCGCGATGCGGAGCAGGGTGGCGCCGACCTCGTCGTGCAGCGGTTCGGCGGTGCCGGTCACGGTGAACCGGACGCGCGTCCCGAACCGTTCGGTCCAGCGGGCGACGGTCTTCTCCAGCGCCTCGGGCAGATCGTCCTCGGCCAGCGCGGCGGGCACCAGGTTGTGGACCGAACGACGCGCCTCGCCGAGACTGTGCCGGGCCAGGGCCAGGGCGCTGGCGAGATGGTCCCGGGCGGTCTCCGGCCGGGATTCGGAGGTGGAGGTGACCACCTGGAGCTGGGCGATGATCCCGGTCAGTCCCTGCGCGATGGTGTCGTGGATCTCGGCGGCGAGCCTGCGCCGTTCGTCCGCGACGCCCGCCTCCCGCGCCTGCACGAGGAGTTGGGCGTGCAGTCCGGCGTTCTCGGCCAGGGCCTGTTCGAGCCGGGCGTTGGTCCGCTCCAGCTCACCGATGGTCTCGACCTGGGTCCGGGCCTTCTCGGCCTCGCGGCGCTCCAGGCGGGCGAAGAGGACGGCGAGCGAGGCGTGCAGCAGATAGAGCGCGCCGAACGCGACCCAGTTCATGGCGGTGGTCGGCGGCAGGCCGCTGCCGCACTGCGCGCCCGCCATGGTGACGGCGGTGCAGAGCATCCCGACGCGGGCGAGGCGGTACGGGAGCAGACGGCCGGCGCCGAAGTAGCCGAGGATCGCGTAGACGGAGAAGAACGGGTTGCACCAGGTGAGCACGAAGGCGAGCGCGTACTGCGCGGCGTAGTAGACCCCGCTGAGGGGCCACGGAGGGGACAGGCCCGACTGGGCCCTTCCCCACCACAGTTGCAGGGCGAGTGCCGCCAGGACCAGCACCCCGACGACGTACACGTCGGTACGGGACATCAGGGCGTCGGCGGTCAGCGCGGCGAGGACGACGGAGACGGCGAGCAGGCCGTAGGGGCCGTAGCGGTGGAACCGGTCCCAGGCCTGTTCGACGGTGGGGCGCTCCGCCACGGCGGGCACGGTCACGGGCGGTCCCGTCCCGCGTGCCCCGGCCGCTGCGCGGTCGCCGGCCGTCCTCGGGGTCTCCCCGGTGGGCACCGTCCGTCCCTCCGGTGCCGTACGCGCTGTTCCCATGGGGCCCAGTGTCTCCTTCCGGCACGCCCCCTCGTCCGTCCCTCCGGTCCTGCCCCCTCCCGGCCCGCTCTCGCCCCCGGCCTCACTCACTCCCAGCGGAACGTGCGGGCCGCAAGCACCGTCAGCAGCGCCGTCCACAGGGCCATCACCCCCAGACACGCCCATCCCGGCCAGTCACCCGACGCCGCCCGGGACAACGCCTGGGAAGCGGCGCCGAACGGGGTGAGCTGGACGATCTGCCGCAGCGGGTCCGGCATCGTCTGGACCGGTGCCCAGACGCCCGCCGTGAACATCGTCACGAGGTAGGCCACGGTGCCGACGGCGGTGGCCCCCTTGGTGGTGCGGGAGAGCGCGCACAGCGTGGCGCCCAGCGCGAGCACGCTCCCGGTCGCGAGCAGCAGGGCCAGCGCGTATCCGAACGGCTGCCCGGGAAGGCGTACGCCGAAGGCCAGACGGCCGACGGCCGTCACCAGCGCCGTCGAGCAGAGGGCCGCCGCGCCGTGGAGGACGATCTGCGCGGTGAGCAGGGCGGCGGGCCGTACCGGAGTGGTCGACATCCGGCGCAGGATGCCGCGCTCGCGGTAGCCGGTGAGGACCGGCGGCATGGCCTGGAGACCGGCCATGATCATGGCGAGGAGCACGGCGACCGGGACGTACAGGTCGATGACGCGGCGTCCGCCGAGTCCGTCGTCGGCGTGCCGGAAGGACGGGACGAGGCCGAGGATCGTCATCAGGACCGTCGGGAAGACCAGAATCCAGAACTGACTGCCGCCCTCGCGGAGGAAGAGCCGGGCCTCGCACCTGAGGACCGCGACGGCCGGGCTCCCGGCGGACGTGGACGTGGACGTGGCGGTGGGGGCGGGGGTGGGGGTCGGGACCGTCGTGCTCGATGCGGGCATCTCAGGCCGCCTGTTCTGTGAGGTCGAGGAAGGCGTCGTCCAGGGAGGCTTCGGACACCCGTAGCTGGTGGGCCGTGACGCGGTGCCGGGCCAGCAGGGAGATCACCGCGTTGACCGTCTCGTCGGTGCCGTTGATGGTGATCCGGCCCTGTTTCCGTTCGGTGGAGACGGCGCCCGGCAGCTCCGCCAGCTCGGTGTCCTCCAGCGGGTGCGAGGGCGTGAAGGAGATGACGGTGGAACTGCCCGCCTTCCCGATCAGGCCGGACGGGGTGTCCATGGCGACGACCCGCCCCTGGTCGATCACGGCGACCCGGTCGCAGAGCCGCCGGGCCTCCTCCATGAAGTGGGTGACCAGGAGGACGGTCACCCCGCCGCGCCTGATCTCCTCGATGAGCTGCCAGGTGTCGCGCCGGGCCCGGGGGTCGAGGCCGGTGGTCAGTTCGTCGAGGACCACGACCCGTGGATTCCCGATCAGTGCGAGGGCGATGGACAGACGCTGTTTCTGTCCACCGGACAGCCGGCCGAACCGGGTCCCGAGGGCGGCCCCCAGCCCCAGCCGTTCGGCCAGCCGCCGCCAGTCGGCGGGGCGCGGATGGAACGCGCTGTACAGCCGGAGCGCCTCGGCCACGGTGAGCTTGGCCTGGAGTTCGCTCGTCTGGAGCTGGGCGCCCAGCAGCCGGGTCACCCGGTCGTGGTCGGCGACGGGGTCCAGACCGGCGACCCGGACGGTGCCGGTGTCGGGGACCCGCAGCCCCATGACGCATTCGACGGTGGTGGTCTTGCCCGCGCCGTTGGGGCCGAGGACGCCGAAGATCTCCCCCTCGTCGACGGCGAAGGAGACCCCGTCGACCGCCGGTCGCCCGGCGTACGCCTTCCGCAGGCCGTTCACTTCGATGATTGGCATGAGCCAAGGATTCCGGCGGGCGGTCCGGCGCGGTATCGGCCGTCACGCTCGCAACGGCATCGGCCGATCGGCTGATGCCGGGGTACGACCCGGACGGGCGGGCGACGGCGTGGCGGGGCGGGGCGGCGGGCACGGCGGTGACGGGCGGGCCGGGGCGGGGCGCGCCGCGAAAACAACATGAGCGATGTCAGTGACGAACCGTAGGCTCACTGCTGATGTCCCAAGAACATGCAGAGCACACGGACCGGTCCGCCGTGCGCTCCTTGCTGCGTCTGTGGCCCTACGTACGGCCGGTGCGCGGCCGGCTCGCCGGTGCGGCACTCGTCGCCGTCGTCGCGTCCTGCGTCGGCCTGGTCATTCCGCTCGTGCTGAAGTGGATCGTGGACGGTCCGGTCGCGGACCGGGACCCCGGCGGTGTCTGGCTCGGCGCGTTGTACCTGCTGCTCCTGGGCATCCTGGAGGCGGTGCTGTTCGGATACCGCCGATGGCTGGTGGCCCGGCCGCTGGCGGGGGTCGAGGCGTCGATGCGGGCCGATCTCTTCCGTCATCTGCAACGGCTGCCGATCGCCTTCCACGACCGCTGGCCCTCGGGGCAGTTGCTCTCGCGCGGGACGACGGATCTGATGCTGCTGCGTCTGTTCCTGGCGTTTCCGCTGACCTTCCTGCTGGTCAACGGGGTGACGATCCTGGTGGGGTTCGTCATTCTGCTGTCCCAGGAGTGGACGTTGGGGCTGGTGCTCCTCGTCCCGATCATTCCGCTGATGATCCTCTGCTCGGTGTTCGAGACGAAGTACGCCCTGGTGGCGCGGCGGGCCCAGGACCAGGTCGGCGATCTGACGACGGTGGTCGAGGAGAGCGTGCTCGGCATCCGTGTGATCAAGGGCTTCGGCCGGCACCGCAGCCAGGCGCTCGCCTTCCGGGAGCTCTCGCGGCGGCTGCGGGGCACGGAGCTGGTCAAGGCCAGGCTGCTCGCCGGCATCTGGGGCTTCATCACGACGATCCCGGAGCTGGCCATCGGCGCGGCCCTGGTGCTCGGCACGGTCCAGGTCGCGGACGGCGGACTCTCGGCGGGCACGCTGGTCGCGTTCCTCTCGACCGCGCTGGCGTTGCGCTGGCCGGTCGAGTCGATCGGCTTCCTGCTGGCGGTCAGTCAGGAGTCGGCGACGGCGACCGAGCGGTTCTTCGAGGTGATGGACGCGCCGGAGGAGCCGGAGACGGCCGTCGCGCGGACCGCTCCGCCGGACCCGGCGGAGCGCGGTGCGATGGTGTTCGAAGGGGTGGTGTTCCGCTATCCCGACGCGGAGCCGGACTCCGTGCCCCTGCTGGCCGGGATCGACCTGCGGATCGAACCGGGCGAGACGCTGGCGCTGGTCGGAGCCACCGGGTCGGGGAAGACGACGCTCACCACGCTGGTGCCCCGACTGCACGAGATCACCGCCGGACGGATCACGCTGGACGGCGAGGACATATCCCGGATGGAGCGGGAGCGGCTGCGCGAGCTGGTGTCGGTGGCGTTCGAGGAACCGACGCTCTTCTCCGCGAGTGTCGGCGAGAACGTGCTGATGGGGGCCCGGTCCGCCGGGGCGGACGAGCTGCGACGGGCACTCGCGGTCGCCCAGGCAGACTTCGTGTACGGCCTGCCGCAGGGCGTCGACACCCAGGTCGGCGAACAGGGCCTCAGCCTTTCGGGCGGTCAGCGCCAGCGTCTCGCGCTCGCCCGCGCGGTCGTCGGACGTCCCCGCTTCCTGGTGCTCGACGATCCGCTCTCCGCCCTCGACGTGCACACCGAGGCCCTGGTGGAGGCCGCGCTGCGGCGGGTGCTGGAGGAGACGACGGCCGTCGTGGTGGCCCACCGCCCGTCCACGGTGATGCTCGCGGACCGGGTCGCGCTGCTGTCGGACGGCCGGATCAGCGCGGTCGGCACCCATCAGGAACTGCTGCGCGCGAACGCCGAGTACGCGTGGCTGATGTCGGGCGCGGAAAGCACCCCCGACGGAGCGTTCCCCCCGGCGGCCCCGGCTCCCCCGGCAGCCCCGGCTCCGCCCGCTCCCCCGGCCCCGTCCGGGTCCGGGACACCCGTCGACGGCGGCGTCCCCGCCGAGGCCGAGGAGGGCCGCACCCGATGACCAGTGCCACGACCGGGACGGGTCACACCTCGGAACCGGAGGACGACGCCCCCGTCGATCCCCGTACCGGCACCGGCTCCGGTACAGCCACCACCGACACCGCCACCGACACCGCCGTCGGACCCTTCGCCGTGGCCCCGGGCACCCGTGCGGACGGGCCCGCCGGGTCGCCGGACCCCGGTGACCGGGGCGACCCGTTCGACCGGGACGCCCTCCCCTCCCCGCCCGGCGCGACCCGCGCACTCCTCGCGTCGCTGCTCGCCCCGCTCCGGGCCAGGGTCGTGCTCGCCGTGCTCTGCCTGCTGCTCCAGCAGGCCGCGATCCAGGCGGGCCCGCTGCTCGTCGCGTACGCCATCGACCGGGGCGTACCGGCGTTCCGGGAGCGGGACTACGGTCCGCTGGTCGCCGTCGGCGTCGGGTACGGGCTGTGTTCGCTCGTCGGAGGCGCCCTCCAGTACGCCTTCGTCAGGGCCTCCGCCCGGATCAACCAGGACGTGCTGCTCGATCTGCGCGGCCGGATCTTCCGCCACTCCCAGGCGCTGAGTGTGGACTTCCACGAGCGCTACACCTCGGGCCGGCTGATCTCGCGTTCGACGACGGACGTGGAGTCGCTGCGGGAACTGCTCAGCGAGGGGCTCCAGGAGCTGATCGTGGTGGTGCTCTCCTTCGTCTCCATCTCGCTGATGCTGCTCTGGCTCGACCCGGGGCTCGGCGGGGTCGCGGTGTTCTCCTTCGTACCGCTGTACCTGCTGGTACGGCTCTACCAGCGCCGCGCCGGAGTGGCCTTCGCGGCCAGGTCCACGGCCATCGCCCGGGTCATCGTGAAGTTCGCGGAGACGATGAACGGCATCCGGCCGGTGCGTGCCTTCCGCCGCGAGAGCGTCAACGACAGGGACTTCCACACGTTCAACGCCCGTCATGAGCGGACGAACGGCGACGCGTCGCTGGAGATGGCGCGGTACGTCGTCGGCTCCCGTTTCGTCGCCAACACCGCTGTCGCCGCGATCGTGCTGTGGGGGGCGTACCGGGTGGCGTCCGGGACCCTGGCGCTCGGGGTGCTCGCCGCGGCCGTGCTCTATCTGCGGCGGCTGTACGACCCGATCGACCGCCTCGGGATGTTCCTCAACTCGTACCAGTCCGCGGCGGCGTCCCTGGAGAAGATCGCGGGCCTGCTGGCCCAGGTCCCCACGGTCCCGGAGACGTCCGCGCCGCGCGAACTGCCCGCCGTCAGGGGCGGACGGCCGGGCCGCGAGGTGGTCTTCGAGGGGGTGCGGTTCGCCTACCGTACGGGCGGTGAGGTGCTGCCCCGCTTCGATCTGACGCTGCCGGCGGGGCAGACGGTGGCCGTCGTCGGCTCGACGGGCGCCGGGAAGTCGACGCTCGCCAAGCTCCTCGCCCGCTTCTACGACCCGACGGACGGACGGGTGCTGCTGGACGGCACCGATCTGCGCGAGCTGGCCCTGACGGAGCTCCGGCGGGGGGTCGTGATGGTGACGCAGGAGGCGTTCCTGTTCTCCGGGACGGTCGCCGAGAACATCGCGATCGGCCGACCGGACGCCACCCGCGAGGAGATCGTGCGGGCCGCCGAGGCGATCGGCGCGCACGACTTCATCAGCGGGCTGCCGGACGGCTACGACACGGACGTACGCAAGCGGGGCGGCCGTATCTCGGCCGGTCAGCGCCAGTTGGTGGCCTTCGCCCGCGCGCTGCTCGCCGACCCGGCGGTGCTGATCCTCGACGAGGCCACCAGCTCCCTCGACATCCCGGGCGAACGGGCGGTGCAGCGGGCCATGGACACGGTGCTGCACGGCCGCACCGCCGTCGTGATCGCACACCGCCTGTCGACGGTCGAGATCGCGGACCGGGTGCTGGTGATGGAGCACGGCCGGATCGTGGAGGACGGCGCGCCGTCCCAACTCATCGGCGGTACGGGGCGGTTCGCCGGGCTCCACCGTGCCTGGCGGGAGAGTCTGGCCTGAGGGACGGGACAGCGGGGTCCGCGTTCCGATCGGCAACGGCCCCGTGAAGTGGGCACCGGATGAGCGCTTCCGGGTTCCTCGAACACGGACCGCGCTCGGTGACGTCTTCTCAGCGAGGTGATCTGCGCGAAGCCGCGTGACCCCTCGTGCCTGGGCAAGCCGTACAGGTCGTCCTCGGTCGCGGGTAGGCCGTGGTGGGACAGGTCTCACCACGGGGTCATGTCCGTAACCATCGGAGGCTTCACGTCGGTCACCCACGTCGCCGCGCCCAGCGAACGTGCCACCGCCGAACTCAGGCAACGCCGGCGCGCCGTGCGGCACGTCACCCTCCGCCCCGACCGGATCGGCGGCGTCGCCCGTGCCGCCCTTGTCCTCAACGCGATCCGGAAATGATCACAGCTGAGAAAATGGCCGGGCACGCCGGTCCGTGATGACGCGGTTGCCCGTCTTGACTACCGGACCTCCGTCGAGACCGGGCGGAGGAAGAAGAGGCACTGGTCCGCGTTGAATTCGCCCACCTCGGCGACGAAGCGGAACTTGTCGCCCTCGCCGACTGCGGCGGGGATCTTCCTCCCGGTCAGGTGCAGGTTCCCGGTGTTGACGTCCTCGTACTTGAAGGCCGGGCCGACCGTCGTGTTCGGTCCCTTGTCGCCCGGGCCCAGGAGGAAGTCGTAGCGGGTCTCGTAGTCACCGTGGGGCGCCATGTCCACGATCGAGCCGTCGAACGCGATCGTCCGGCCCTTGTGCCTGGTCGCGAAGTCCAGGTTGGCGTCGTCGCAGTTGTCCGCCTTCAGCAGCGCCGCGAACTCCGGGTTGTTCCGAAGCGTGATCACCTCGGTGGCAGTCGACTCGGCCGCGGTCGCAGTCGCAGTCGCAGTCGCAGTCGCAGTCGCAGTCGCAGTCGGCGCAGCGGAAGGCGTTCCGCTCGCGGCGGCCGTCGACTTGCCCGGCTCGTCCTCCTTCTCGCCTCCGTCGCCGAGTGCGGAGGCGACGCCGATGACGACGGCCAGGATCACGAGGACGGCCACCGCCGAGCCGATCAGGAGCCACGGCTGCGGCTTCTTCGGCCGACGGAAGTCGAGGGTGGAGCGAAGCATGCCCTGGGCCTGTTCGACGAGCTCCCAGCCGTCCTTCTCCATCTTCGAGATCACCAGGCCGTCGGTGCCGCGAACTGTCTGCACGGTCTTGTACTCGTACTTGATCTCGTCGGCCATGCGGCTCCGCGCCCCCCAAATGGACTGTTCATACCAACTGCCTCGCGAGCATAAGGGGACTGCGCTCGCCGGTCACAGCCGTAGACGTGATCCAACCCCCGGCCCGGCGGCCCCGCGCCTCGCCGGGTCGCCGAACCCGGCTTCGGCGTCCGCGTGGACTCGCCGCTCGATCGGTGTCCCAAAGGGGTATGCACAACACGGTGTTGACGGCCGCACGGCGATTCCGCGTCCGCCGGGCGAGGAGGTCCCGCGGTTCACGAGCATCGCCCGCGGCGCTCGTCCCACCGGCCACGGGCAGCCCGCCGCGTGGTCGTGACCCGTTCAGGAGGAGGACATGTGGTCGGCACGGCACATCGTGACACCGGTATCGGAGAGGGCGTGGCACGGACAGCGCTGATGATCGCCGCGGCGCGTGCGATCGAGACCCACCGCCCCGACGCCCTGGCCCGGGACGGCTACGCGGAGCACTTCGTCCTCGCGGCCCGGGACGCCGCGGGCTGGCCGGTGCGGCCCGAGCAGGTACCGGACGGGGACGCCAACCCGCTGTGGGGACGGCTGGCGCGGTACTTCGGTCTCCGGACGAGGGTCCTGGACGACCATCTGCTGCGGTCCGCGCGCACGGGCATCCGTCAGGTCGTGCTGCTCGGGGCGGGGTTGGACTCGCGGGCGTTCCGGCTCGACTGGCCGCCGGGCTGTGTGGTGTACGAGATCGACACACTGGGGGTCCTGAGGTTCAAACAGAGGGTGCTCGACGGGCTGTGCGCCGTCCCCAAGGCGGTACGCGTACCGATCGGGGCCGATCTGGGCACCGACTGGGCCGGGGCCCTGACCGGAGCCGGTTTCGACCCGGGCGTGCCGACCGCCTGGCTGGCCGAGGGGCTGCTGCTGTACCTCCCCGCCGCGGCCGAACGGCGTCTCGTCGACACGGTGGACGGGCTGAGCGCGGACGGCAGCACGCTGATGTACGAGATCAAGCTCGGTCTGGAGTCGCCGGAATCCCGCGACAGTCCGCTGTACGCCTCGGCGAAGGAGCAGATCGGCGTGGATCTGCTCACCCTGTTCGACGAGGAACCACGGCCCGACTCCGCCGCTGATCTGGTGGGCAGGGGCTGGTCCGCGTCGGTCCGCTCGCCGTTCGACTTCACCCGCCGGCTCGGACGCGGCCCCCTGCCCGAGCCGAGGGACGCGCTGGCGGGCAACCACTGGGTGTTCGCGGACAGGCCCGGACGCTGACGGACGTCATCGGCGGCGCCCCGGGTCCCTCCATGAGGGCCGGGGCGCCGTCTCTGTCGTGCCCGAAGGACCCCGGCGCGGTCTCTGTCGTGACCCGCCGACGGCGTGCGGAGGGGTATGGAACGCGCCACACTCCGACGAGGCCCCACGGCACGTCGGCCGCCGGGCGCCCGGCCCGTCCCCGGACGGGGAGTCGTCCGGCCGGATCACGCCAAGCTCTGCTGTTCCGGGCCGGGGCGAACTCACGCCGGTGCGGACGTGTCGTTCCGTGAAACGTCCGCTTAACGAACACGGCACTTCAGGCAACGGACGAATTCTGGCCAACTTGTTGACGCGGTCCTGACAGACACGTGTCCCGGCTGACACTCTTCACCCCGTTCTGCGCACCGATTGCTCTGCCCGGCCGGTCACCCAGCCGCCGGTACCCCCCTTGCAGAAGGAGTCCGCGTGAGATCCACGCCCAGCCGTCGCGCCACAGCGACCGGCGCTCTGATAGCCACCGCAGCCCTCCTCGCCGTAGGAGTCCAGTCCGGCAGCGCCACCGCCACGCCGGGCGGCGCGACCAGCGCCGTACAGGCCGCCACCGCCACCAACCCCGGCGCCCTGCCCGCCTCACTCAGCCCGGCCCAGCGGGCCGAGCTGATCAAGGAGGCCAACGCCACCAAGGCGACGACCGCCCGGGAGCTCGGCCTCGGCTCCCAGGAGCAGTTGGTCGTCCGCGATGTCGTACAGGACCGCGACGGCACCACCCACACCCGCTACGAGCGCACCTTCGCCGGACTTCCCGTCCTCGGCGGCGACCTGGTCGTCGCCGAGACCAAGGCGGGCAGGACCGAGAGCGTGACCAAGGCGTCCCCGGCGACCACCGCCCAGCTGAAGGCCGTCGACACGACGGCCGACGTGGCACCGGCCACCGCCGAGAAGCAGGCACTGGGCGCGGCCAAGGCCGACGGTTCGAAGAGCACCAAGGCCGACCGGGCACCGCGCAAGGTCGTCTGGATGGCCCAGGGCAAGCCGCAGCTCGCGTACGAGACCGTCGTCGGCGGCCTCCAGGACGACGGCACCCCGAACCAGCTGCACGTCGTCACCGACGCCACCACCGGGGCGAAGCTCTACGAGTGGCAGGCCGTCCAGACCGGTACGGGCAACACCCAGTACAGCGGCCAGGTCACGCTGGGCACCTCGCCCTCGTACACCCTGACCGACGCCGGCCGCGGCGGTCACAAGACGTACAACCTGAACCGCGCCACGTCCGGCAAGGGAACCCTGTTCTCCGGTTCCGACGACGTCTGGGGCGACGGCACCGCGACGAACGCCGAGACCGCGGGCGCCGACGCGCACTACGGCGCCGCGCTCACGTGGGACTACTACAAGAACGTGCACGGCCGCAGCGGCATCCGCGGTGACGGTGTCGGCGCCTACTCGCGGGTCCACTACAGCAGCGGCTACGTCAACGCCTTCTGGGACGACAGCTGCTTCTGCATGACCTACGGCGACGGCAGCGGCAACACCCACCCGCTGACCTCGATCGACGTGGCCGCGCACGAGATGACGCACGGCGTCACCTCCGCCACCGCCGGTCTGGTCTACAGCGGTGAGTCCGGTGGCCTCAACGAGGCGACCTCCGACATCCTCGCCACCGCGGTCGAGTTCTACGCGAACAACGCGCAGGACCCGGGTGACTACCTCATCGGCGAGAAGATCAACATCAACGGCAACGGAACCCCGCTGCGTTACATGGACAAGCCGAGCAAGGACGGCGCGTCCAAGGACTCGTGGTACTCGGGCATCGGCAACGTGGACGTCCACTACTCCTCCGGCCCGGCCAACCACTGGTTCTACCTGCTCTCCGAGGGCAGCGGCTCCAAGGTCGTGGGCGGCGTCTCGTACAACTCGCCGACCTCCGACGGCCTCCCGGTCACCGGCATCGGCCGGGACAAGGCCGCGCTGATCTGGTACAAGGCGCTCACCACGAAGTTCAACTCCACCACCAACTACGCGGCGGCCCGCACCGGGACGCTCGCCGTGGCCGGTGAGCTGTACGGCACGAACAGCGCCGAGTACAAGTCCGTCGCGGACGCCTGGGCCGGAATCGCCGTGGGTGCGCGGCCCGGCGGCGGCGACCCCAACCCGCCCACCGGCACGGTCTTCGAGAACACCACCCCGGTCACCGTTCCGGACCGCGGCGCGGCCGTCACCAGCTCGGTCAGCGTCACCGGCCGCACCGGCAACGCCCCCAGCAACCTCCAGGTCGGCGTGGACATCACCCACTCCTACCGCGGTGACCTGGTCGTCGACCTGGTCGCCCCGAACGGGACGACGTACCGGCTGAAGAACGCGTCGCTGAGCGACTCGGCGGCCAACGTCAAGGCGACCTACACCGTCAACGCCTCCACGGTGGCCGCGAACGGGACGTGGAAGCTGAAGGTGCAGGACCTGTACGCGGGTGACAGCGGCAGGATCAACAGCTTCAAGCTCACCTTCTGACCCCGGCGCCACCGTCGGCACAGCTGATCCGGTGAACCGGTGAACCCGCCCGGGAGGAGCTTCAGCCCTCCCGGGCGGTTGTGCGTCCCGACACCGCCCACGCTCCGCGCACAGATCCGGGCCCTTCGTGTCCCCGGTCCCGTTCGGACCGCACCACGCTCCGCCCGCCCGGGTGCCGGGTGTCAGGTACCAGGTGTTGGGTCAGCGCGTCAGGAACCCCGCCCCGTCCGCCGCCGCCCCGGCCGGCAGCGCGACCAGGCCGAGTTCGGCGGACGACGCCAGCAGCCGGTGGGCGGGCAGCACCCGCACGGTGTAGCCGTACGGCCCCGTGCGGTCGAGGGCGAGCGGCCCCTCGTACAGCCAGCGGCCCTCCAGATCGACCCCGCCGACCGGCTTCAGCGGGAACGTCCGCGCGTCCGTGATCACATCCGCGGAGTCGACCCGCCCGGCGACCGCCTGCACCTCGACCTCCGACGGTTCCAGCTCGCCGAGCGTGACCCTGACCCGCAGCGACAGGGCCGATCCCAGCTCCGCGGAACCGTCCGTCCCGGTCGCCACCACCGCCTCCACATGGTCGAGGGCCACCCCCGGCCACGCGGTGCGGACGCGGGACTTCCAGTCGGCCAGCTCCCGGGCCGCGGCGGGCACCAGCGAGCGGTGGGCGCGCGCCGCGGGGGCGTACAGCCGCTCCACGTACTCACGCACCATGCGTCCGGCGAGCACCTTCGGGCCGAGTGTGACCAGGGTGCGCCGGACCATCTCGATCCAGCGCTCGGGCAGCCCCGTTCCGCCCCGGTCGTAGAAGCCCGGCGCGACCCGGTCCTCGAACAGCTCGTACAGCGCGTCGGCCTCCAGTCCGTCCCGCCGGTCCTCGTCGGTGGCGGAGCCGTCGGCGGTCGGGATCGCCCAGCCGAAGTCCGGGTCGAACCACTCGTCCCACCAGCCGTCGAGCACGGAGAGGTTGAGGCAGCCGTTGAGGGCCGCCTTCATCCCGCTCGTGCCGCACGCCTCCAGCGGACGCAGCGGGTTGTTGAGCCAGACGTCGCACCCCGGGTAGAGCTTCTTCGCCATCGCCATCCCGTAGTCCGGGAGGAAGACGATGCGATGGCGCACGCGTGGATCGTCCGCGAACCGCACCAGCTCCTGGACCAGCCGCTTCCCGCTGTCGTCGGCGGGATGGGCCTTGCCGGCGACGACGATCTGGATCGGCCGCGTCGGATGGAGCAGCAGCTCGGTGAGCCGGTCCCGGTCGCGCAGCATCAGCGTCAGCCGTTTGTACGAGGGGACCCGGCGGGCGAAGCCGACCGTGAGCACATCCGGGTCCAACACCCCGTCGATCCAGCCGAGTTCGGCCGTGCCGGCGCCTCTTCCGCGCCATGACGCGTACAGCCGCTCACGCACCTCGGTCACCAGCTGCCCGCGCAGCTCCCGGCGCAGGTCCCAGATCTCGCGGTCCGGGACGCCGGCGAAGGCGTGCCCGCTCCCGGGCTCCCCGTCCCACCGCCGCCCGTCGCCGGAGCCGCCCTCGGGCACGCCTCCCGGACCGTCCTCGCCGAAGTCCCGTCCGCCGCCTCCCGAACCGTCCCCGTCGTGTTGCGCGCCGCTCCCGCGCGCGCCCAGCCGGAACACCTCCGGGGCGACCCAGGTCGGCGCGTGCACCCCGTTGGTCACGGAGGTGATCGGCACGTCCTCCGGGTCGAAGCCCGGCCACAGTCCGGCGAACATCCTTCGGCTGACCGCGCCGTGCAGCAGCGAGACGCCGTTCGCGCGCTGGGCGAGCCGCAGACCCATCACCGCCATGTTGAAGACGTCGGGGTCGCCGCCCGGGTACGTCTCCGTGCCCAGGTCGAGCACGCGGTCCGCGTCGACGCCCGGCAGTTCGCCGTCGTCGCCGAAGTGTCGGGCGACGAGTCCGCGGTCGAACCGGTCGATGCCCGCGGGCACCGGGGTGTGGGTGGTGAAGACCGTCCCGGCCCGTACCGTCTCCAGCGCGGGGCCGAAGTCGAGTCCGGCGCCGCCGAGTTCGCGGACGCGCTCCAGGCCGAGGAATCCGGCGTGGCCCTCGTTGGTGTGGAACACCTCCGGCGCCGAGTGCCCGGTGAGACGGCAGTAGGTCCGCACCGCGCGCACCCCGCCGATGCCGAGCAGCATCTCCTGGAGCAGCCGGTGCTCGCTGCCGCCGCCGTAGAGCCGGTCGGTGACGTCGCGCTCGCGCGGTTCGTTCTCCTCCACGTCGGAGTCGAGCATCAGCAGCGGTACGCGGCCCACCTGGGCCTGCCACACACAGGCGTGCAGCGTGCGGCCGCCGGGCAGGGTCAGCACGATCCGGGAGGGGGTGCCGTCCGCCTCGCGCAGCGGGGTGAGCGGCAGTTCGTGCGGGTCGAGGACGGGATAGTGCTCCTGCTGCCAGCCGTCCCGCGACAGGCTCTGGCGGAAGTAGCCGTGCCGGTAGAGCAGCCCGACCCCGATGAGCGGTACGCCCAGGTCGCTGGCGGCCTTGAGGTGGTCCCCGGCCAGGATGCCTAGTCCGCCGGAGTACTGGGGCAGGGCCGCCGCCACCCCGAACTCGGGTGAGAAGTAGGCGACGGCCGCGGGGGGTCCGTCGTCCTGGGCGGTCTGCCGCTGGTACCACCGGGGGCCGTCCAGATAGTCCCGGAGGTCCGCGGCCGCCTCCGCCTGCCGGTGCGCGAACGTCCGGTCCTCGGCCAGCTCGGCGAGGCGCGCGGCGGACGCGGTGGCGAGCAGCTGTACGGGGTCGATGTCCGCCGCGCGTGTCCCGTCGGGGCCGAGTGCCCGGAAGAGCTCGCGGGTCGGGGTGTGCCAGGACCAGCGCAGATTGCGCGCGAGGTCGTCGAGGGGTCGGAGGGCTTCGGGCAGGACGGGGTGCACGGTGAATCGACGAATGGCCTTCACGCTTCCACCTTTACAGGGGTCGTACCGATCCGGAGGGACCGCACCGCTGACTGCGCCGTCGCGTCACCCCTGAACGGCATGGGCGCCGCGCGCCCCCCGGTGGCGTTCCGGGCCGCGCCCTTCCCGGGCGCGTCTTCGGCGTCCCGCCGAGCGGCCGTCCCCGGGTGGGACCGGGGCCCCTCGCCCGCACGCGGCTCAGGCGATCCCCGCTCCCCGGCGTTCCCGACCTCCCGTGGGACCGCACCCGGCTCGCGAAGGGCTCGTATCGGACCCGTACGCGCCCCATCGCACTCCGGTGCGCATCCGGTTCACACCCCGGCGGGACTCCCTCGTAGCGCCATTCGAGTGCCATTCGAGTGAACGCGCCCAGGGGCGGCCCCGCCCACGCCCCGTCAGTCACCCGTGGAGCGGCTACAAAGGACAGACCCTCACGGCCGTGGCGGTCGCGTCCGGCCGGTACCGCCCGTGTCTCGTCCTGTGCCGTCCGCGCCCCAGCCCCCAGGTGATTCCATGATCGGTCGCATTCCCGTCCTCGACGTCCGGCCCCTGGTCGACTGCGGCAGAAGACCGGCGAAGGCCGTCGCGGGTGAGACCTTCCAGGTGACCGCCACCGTGTTCCGCGAGGGTCATGACGCGGTCGCCGCCAACGCGGTGCTACGGGATTCCAGTGGGCGCCGGGGCCCCTGGACCCCGATGCGGGAGCTGGCCCCCGGCTCGGACCGCTGGGGCGCGGACGTCACCCCCGGCTCCGAGGGGCGCTGGACGTACACGGTCGAGGCGTGGAGCGATCCGGTGACGACCTGGCGGCGGTGCGCCGGGGTGAAGATCCCGGCGGGCATCGACACCGCCCTGGTGCTGGCCGAGGGCGCCGAGCTGTACGAACGGGCCGCGGCGGGCGTACCCAAGCGGGACGGGCGCGAGGCGGTGCTGGCCGCCGCCGACGCGTTGCGCGACGACTCCCGCCCGGCCACCGCCCGTCTCGCGGCGGCGCTCGCCGCCGGGGTGGACGAGGCGCTGGCCCGCCATCCGCTGCGCGAACTGGTCACCCGGTCCCGGCCGCTGCCCCTCGTCGTCGAGCGGCCACGGGCGCTGTTCGGTTCCTGGTACGAGCTGTTCCCGCGCTCCGAGGGCGCCAGGACGGAACCCGCCGCGGACACGGGGACGGCCTCGGCGGCCGACGCCTCCGCGCGCCCCGCCCGCCTGGTCAGCGGCACCTTCCGGACCGCGGCCGAACGGCTGCCCGCCGTCGCCGCCATGGGGTTCGACGTCGTCTATCTGCCGCCGATCCACCCCATCGGCACCACCCACCGCAAGGGCCCCAACAACTCGCTCTCGGCCGGCGCCCATGACGTCGGGGTGCCGTGGGCGATCGGTTCGGCCGACGGCGGCCACGACGCCGTCCACCCGGACCTCGGCACCCTCGACGACTTCGATCACTTCGTGGCCACCGCCCGCACCCTGCGGATGGAGGTGGCACTGGACTTCGCGCTCCAGTGCTCCCCCGACCACCCGTGGGTGACGGAGCACCCGGAGTGGTTCCACCACCGCCCCGACGGTTCGGTCGCGTACGCCGAGAACCCGCCGAAGAAGTACGAGGACATCTACCCGATCGCCTTCGACAAGGACCTGCGCGGTCTGGTCGCCGAGACCGTCCGCGTGCTGCGGTTCTGGATGGGGCGCGGCGTCCGGATCTTCCGCGTCGACAATCCGCACACCAAGCCGGTCGTCTTCTGGGAGAAGGTGATCGCGGAGATCAACGGCGCCGATCCGGACGTGATCTTCCTGGCCGAGGCGTTCACCCGGCCGGCGATGATGCACACGCTGGCGAAGATCGGCTTCCAGCAGTCGTACACGTACTTCACCTGGCGCAACACCAAGCCGGAACTGACCGGGTACATCACCGAGCTGACCGGCGACAGCGCCTCGTACATGCGGCCCAACTTCTTCGTGAACACCCCTGACATCCTGCCGGGCTACCTCCAGGACGGCGGCCGGCCCGCGTTCGAGGCGCGGGCGGTGCTCGCCGCGACGCTCTCCCCCACCTGGGGCGTGTACGCGGGATACGAACTCTGCGAGAACACCCCGGCACAGGCCGGGAGCGAGGAGTACATCGACTCGGAGAAGTACCAACTGCGGCCCAGGGACTGGGAGTCGGCGGAACGCGAGGGCCGCTCCCTGGTCCCTCTGATCACCTCGCTCAACCGGATCAGACGCCGCCATCCGGCGCTGCGGCAGTTGCGCGGCACGCACTTCCACACCGTCGACAACGACGCCCTGATCGCCTACAGCAGGCATTGCGGTTCGAACACCGTTCTGGTGGTCGTCAACCTCGACCCGCACCACACCCAGGAGGCCACGGTCTCGTTGGACATGCCGCGGCTCGGCCTCGAAAGGCATGAGACCGCCCCGGTGCGCGACGAGCTCACCGGCGAGACCTATCACTGGGGCAGGACCTTCTATGTGCGCCTGGAACCGGGCGTCACGCCCGCGCACATCGTCGTCCTGCGACCGTCCCCGCCGACCGGAGGGTCACCCACACCATGATCGTCAATGAGCCCGTCCCCGACATGTTCGAGGACACTCCCGCCAAGGACCGCGATCCCGACTGGTTCAAGCGCGCCGTCTTCTACGAGGTCCTCGTCAGGTCCTTCCAGGACTCCAACGGCGACGGCATCGGTGACCTCAAGGGCCTCACCGCCAAGCTGGACTACCTCCAGTGGCTCGGCGTCGACTGCCTCTGGCTGCCGCCGTTCTTCAAGTCACCGCTGCGGGACGGTGGTTACGACGTGTCCGACTACACGGCGGTGCTCCCGGAGTTCGGTGACCTCGCGGACTTCGTGGAGTTCGTCGACGCCGCTCACCAGCGGGGCATGCGCGTGATCATCGACTTCGTCATGAACCACACGAGCGATCAGCACGACTGGTTCCAGCAGTCCCGCAGCGACCCGGACGGGCCGTACGGCGACTACTACGTCTGGGCCGACGACGACAAGCAGTACGAGGACGCCCGGATCATCTTCGTCGACACCGAGACGTCGAACTGGACCTTCGACCCGGTGCGCAAGCAGTACTACTGGCACCGGTTCTTCTCTCACCAGCCGGACCTCAACTACGAGAACCCGGCGGTCCAGGAGGAGATCGTCTCCGCGCTGCGGTTCTGGCTCGACCTGGGCATCGACGGCTTCCGGCTGGACGCCGTGCCGTACCTCTACCAGCGCGAGAAGACCAACTGCGAGAACCTGCCGGAGACGCACTCCTTCCTCAAGCGGGTCCGCAAGGAGATCGACGCGCACTACCCGGACACGGTGCTGCTCGCCGAGGCCAACCAGTGGCCCGAGGACGTCGTCGACTACTTCGGTGACTTCCCCGCCGGGGGCGACGAGTGCCACATGGCGTTCCACTTCCCCGTGATGCCGCGGATCTTCATGGCCGTGCGCCGGGAGAGCCGTTACCCGGTCTCAGAGATCCTGGCGAAGACCCCGGCGATCCCGTCCGGCTGCCAGTGGGGTGTCTTCCTGCGCAACCACGACGAGCTGACGCTCGAAATGGTCACGGACGAAGAGCGCGACTACATGTACGCGGAGTACGCCAAGGACCCCCGGATGCGCGCCAACATCGGCATCCGCCGACGCCTCGCGCCGCTGCTGGACAACGACCGCAACCAGATCGAGCTGTTCACCGCGCTGCTGCTGTCCCTGCCCGGCTCCCCGATCCTCTACTACGGGGACGAGATCGGGATGGGTGACAACATCTGGCTGGGCGACCGGGACTCCGTGCGGACCCCGATGCAGTGGACGCCCGACCGGAACGCCGGATTCTCCTCCAGCGACCCCGGGCGGCTCTACCTCCCCACGATCATGGACCCGGTCTACGGCTACCAGGTCACCAACGTCGAGGCGTCGATGGCGTCGCCGTCCTCGCTGCTGCACTGGACGCGGCGGATGATCGAGATCCGCAAGCAGAACCACGCCTTCGGCATCGGCTCGTACAACGAGCTGCCGTCGTCCAACCCGGCCGTGCTCGCCTTCACCCGTGAGGCCCCCGCGACCGGCGACGCCGGCGAGGACGTGGTGCTCTGCGTGCACAACTTCTCCCGGTTCGCGCAGCCCACCGAGCTGGATCTGCGCGCGTTCGAGGGGCGGCACCCGGTGGAGCTGATCGGCGGGGTGCGCTTCCCGGCCATCGGCAGGCTGCCGTATCTGCTGACGCTCGCGGGCCACGGCTTCTACTGGTTCAGGCTCCGCAAGGACGCGCCACCGAGTTGACGGACGGGCCCGGCGCGGGGCGGTGTCCGCCGCCGCGTGCGGGGGTCCGGCGCCACTCCGTCGGTCTCCGGCCGGGCCCCCGGGCCCGGCGGGGTTTCTCCGGGCCCGGGGCCGAGCGCGTACGGACCACAGGTCACCCGGCTGTCCCGCACGGCCGGACAGCCGGACAGCCGGACAGCCGGACAGCCGGACAGCCCGTCAGAGTCACAGCCGGACAGTCACAGCCGGTCGGAGTCACAGCCGGACCTCATAGCCGGACAGTCGTAGCCGGACAGTCATTGCCGCAAATCCGGGACACTCCTCGCATCCTGTGGTGCGCCCGGGGAAAGGACGCGATGCCATGCCGGAGGCTGCATCCGCTCGGGCCCCTGAAGCCCTGCTCCCCTCACTGGCCCCCCTGCTGTACGCGTGGCTGCCCCGGCAACGGTGGTTCGCGGGCAAGGGACAGCCGGTGACCGGGTTCTCGCTGGTCTCGGCGACCGAATTACTGCCGACGGACACCGCCGGCCCGGGACTTCTCCATCTGCTCGTCCGGGTCCATCAGCCCGGACCGTCCGGCCGGCCCCCGGGCGACTGCTACCAACTGCTGCTCGGGGTGCGCGCCGTGCTGCCGCCCCGGCTGGCCCCCGCACTGATCGGCCGGGTGGTCGGCGGACCACTGGCGGGCCGCACGGTGTACGAGGGGCTGCACGACCCCCGCCTGGCGGAACTCCTGCTGGAACGATTTCGCACCCCCGGCACCCTGGGCCCGCTCCGCTTCGACCGGGCCGCGCCGATCCCCGCCGGACTGCCCCCGCGCCCGCTCGGCACCGAGCAGTCCAACTCCTCGCTGATCTTCGGGGACGCGTACATCCTCAAGATCTTCCGCCGGATCTTCCCGGGCACCAACCCCGATCTGGAGCTGCCGCTCGCGCTGACCGGCCAGGGGTGCGGGCGGGTGCCCGCGCCGGTCGCGTGGTTCCAGGCCGCCGCCCCGGAGACGTTCGGCCGGGAACCCCTCACGCTGGGCGTCCTCCAGCCCTTCCTGCACGGCGCGGAGGACGGCTGGCAGCTCGCGCTGCGCTCCCTCGCCTCGGACGGCGACTTCGCGCCCGAGGCCCGTGCGCTGGGGCGGGCCACCGCGGAGGTGCACACCGCGCTGGCGGTGGCCCTGCCGACGCCCGTGCTGCGCCGGTCGCAGACCGAGGACCTGGCGGCGGGGATGACACGACGGCTGGAGGCGGCGGCGCGGGCGGTTCCCGCGCTGGTGCCGTACGTCCCCGGTCTGCGGGCGGCGTTCGACGCGGTCGCCGAGGCCGGGTCGAGCGGCCGGGGCTGGGCCACCCAGCGGGTCCACGGAGACCTCCACCTCGGGCAGGCGCTGCGCGCGGCGGACGGCTTCTGGTCGCTGATCGACTTCGAGGGCGAGCCCGCCATACCGCTTCCGGAGCGCCGCCGCCCCCGGCCGCCGGTCCGTGACATCGCGGGCATGCTGCGGTCGTTCGACTACGCGGCCCGCTCGCACCTGCCGTGGAACGCCGAGTGGGCGGCCCGCTGCCGGGACGCGTACTGCGAGGGGTACGCGGCGGCCACCGGCTCCGACCCGCGCGGCGAACCGGAGCTGCTGCGCGCCCACGAGACCGACAAGGCGGTGTACGAGGTGCTGTACGAGGCCCGGCACCGGCCGGACTGGCTGCCGGTCCCGATGGCGGCCATCCACCGGCTGGCCGCCGCGCCCGCCACGGCGACGGCCACCGCCGACTGACACCTGCGTCCCGCTCGCCGACCCACCACCCGCTCCGCTCACCCCCCACCGGAGGAGGCCGTCCCCTTGACCGCCCGCAAGCCGTCCCGCAAGTCCCCCACGCGCACCGAAGCCCGGCCGTCCACGACACCCGGCACACCGACGACAGCCACCACGGCCACGACACCCACCGCACTCACGACACCCGTCGCGCTCACCACATCCACCGCGCTCACGGCATCCGCGCCGAAGCCGGTCCCGTCCGGGGCCGCCCGCACCACCACCGCCCCGGGCCGTCCCGGGGCCCCCACCGCCAGGACCCGCACCACCGCCCCCTCCGGGAGCGGCGCCAAAGGCAGGAGCACGGGAGAAGACACCGAAGACCCCCGGGTCGGCCCGGGGCGGCTACTCGACGGCCCGGTGCCCGACGGCCCCGCACTCGACGCTCCGGCGCTCGACGCCCCGGACCGGGGCCGGCTGCTCGCCGGGGAGCATCACGCCCCGCACGGTCTGCTCGGCGCGCATCCGGTCGAGGGCGGGGTGCTGCTGCGGGCACTGCGCCCGTGCGCCGAGTCCGTCACCGTGCTCGCCGACGGGGTGCGGGCCCGGCTGCGCGAGGACGGTGACGGCCTCTTCTCCGGGGTGCTGCCGCTGCCCTCCGTACCGGAGTACACGCTGCTGGTGGGTTACGGGTCCGGGGACGTCGAGGTCCACGACCCGTACCGCTTCCTGCCCGCGCTCGGCGAGTTCGACCTGCATCTGATCGGTGAGGGGCGGCACGAGGAGCTGTGGACCGCGCTCGGCGCGTGGCCGATGGTCCACCAGGGGATCACGGGCACCCGGTTCACCGTCTGGGCGCCGAACGCGCGCGGGGTGCGGGTCGTCGGGGACTTCAACTTCTGGGACGGCACCGGCTTCCCGATGCGGTCGCTGGGCTCGACCGGGGTGTGGGAGCTGTTCCTGCCCGCGGTCGGGGAGGGTGCGCTGTACAAGTTCGACATCTGCCGCCCCGATGGTTCGCACACCGTGCGCGCCGATCCGATGGCCCGGCACGCCGAGGTGCCGCCGGCCACCGCGTCGATCGTGACGGCGTCGCACCACCGGTGGCGGGACGAGGAGTGGATGGCGCACCGGGGCGACCGGCCGGTGCACGAGGCACCGCTCTCGGTGTACGAGGTGCATCTGCCGTCCTGGCGCCCCGGCCTCGGCTACCGCGAGCTGGCCGCCCAGCTCCCGGCGTACGTGTCCGAACTAGGCTTCACACACCTGGAGTTGATGCCGGTCGCGGAGCATCCGTTCGGCGGCTCCTGGGGCTATCAGGTCACCGGCTTCTACGCCCCGACGTCACGGATGGGCACTCCGGACGACTTCCGGTATCTCGTGGACGCGCTGCACCGGGCCGGGATCGGGATCATCGTCGACTGGGTGCCCGCGCACTTCCCGCGCGACGACTGGGCGCTCGCCGAGTTCGACGGCCGGCCGCTGTACGAGCACTCCGACCCGAGCCGGGCCGCGCACCCGGACTGGGGCACCCTGGAGTTCGACTACGGCCGCACCGAGGTACGCAACTTCCTGGTGGCCAACGCGACTTACTGGTGCGAGGAGTTCCACGTCGACGGGCTGCGGGTCGACGCCGTGGCCTCGATGCTCTACCTGGACTACTCGCGCGAGGACGGCCAGTGGTCGCCGAACGAGCACGGCGGCCGGGAGAACCTCGACGCGGTGGCCTTCCTCCAGGAGATGAACGCCACGGTGTACCGGCGCAATCCGGGCGTCGTCACGATCGCCGAGGAGTCCACCGCCTGGAACGGTGTCACGCGGGCCACCCACCACGTCGGCCCGGACGGCTTCGGCGGGCTCGGCTTCGGGCTGAAGTGGAACATGGGCTGGATGCACGACTCGCTGACGTACATGTCGAAGGAGCCGGTGCACCGGAAGTACCACCACAACGAGATGACGTTCTCGATGGTGTACGCGTACAGCGAGAACTACGTGCTGCCGATCTCGCACGACGAGGTGGTGCACGGAAAGCAGGCGCTGGTCACGAAGATGCCGGGCGACTGGTGGCAGCGGCGCGCCGACCACCGGGCGTACCTCGGCTTCATGTGGGCCCATCCGGGCAAGCAACTCCTGTTCATGGGGCAGGAGTTCGCCCAGGGTTCGGAGTGGTCGGAGGGGCACGGCCCGGACTGGTGGCTGCTCGACCCGTCGTACGGCGCCGAGGCCGACCACCGGGGGGTACGGACCCTGGTCGGCGACCTGAACGCGGTGTACGCGGCGACGCCCGCGCTCTGGCAGCGGGACACCGTCCCGGAGGGCTTCGACTGGGTGGACGGCGGGGCGGCGGAGGACAACGTGCTCGCGTTCCTGCGGTACGACGCGGAGGGTTCGCCGCTGCTGGCCCTCTCGCACTTCTCGCCCGTGGTGCGGCACGAGTACCGCGTCGGTGTCCCGGAGGTGGCGGGCCGGACGGTCTCCTGGGTGGAGGCGCTGAACACGGACGCGGTCCGCTACGGCGGCAGCGGCGTCCACAACCCGGGCCCGCTGAAGCCCGAAGCGGTGACGGCGCACGGCAGACCGGACAGCCTGCTGCTGACGCTGCCGCCGCTGGCGACGGTGTGGCTGCGGCCGGTGTGACGGGGTGACCGGCTGACGGGGTGACGGACACGCGGGTGCCCAGATCCATGGGCACCCGCGTGTCCGCGCTCGGGGAGCCCCTGGGAAGAGGGGCCCCGGTCAGTCCGTGCGGCGGCCGAAACGCTTCTTCATGGCAGCACTGTGCCTGAGGAACTGCTCCTCGCCGAGCTCCCTCATGAGGGAACCGCGGAACAGGTTCTCCATGAAGTCGTTCATCAAAAGATCCGGGTACTCACGCGTGATCTCGTCCAGGACACTCCGCGTGAACCGAAGGATCGCCGCCAGGATCTCCACGAATGGCACGGAGACCGTCGCCTGCGTCTCGGTGGACGTCGCGACGACCTCGTAATCCCTCAACGCGAGGCGGGTGACATGGTATTTGTCGATGATGCCCACGTCCGACACACCCGTCAGTGCCACTTCATCCAGGGAGAACTTCCACGAGATGATGAAATCGAGGACCGGTGTGCGGGGAAACGGGAAGTCCATGCCGCCCATGCTCAGCATGATGTCGCCGAAGAAGCTTCTCTCCCTGATCACGTAACCTTCGAGACCGATTATGTCGTCGTCCGATCCACTGGCGAGCGTTTCGGCCACCGCTCCGATCTTCCCCGGCTCCCAGCTGATCGAAATGGCCTGTTCCATCATCCCTCTTCCACATGGTCGTACGGGCGGATGCCTCGAACAGTCACACGCACCGGGGCTCCGGCACAACCTTCCGGAACGCCGATACGGACGGTCCGGGGTGGGGGGCCCGCACCGGCCGTATCGGCTGCCCGGTCCGGCGTCAGAGCTTCGCCGGAGTGGGCTCCCGGTCGTCGGCGTGCGGCTCCGGGGTGTCGGTGGCCAGGGCGTGGCCCGGGTCGAGGGCGGCCTCGTCGAAGGGGAGGGCTCCGGAGAGCACCCGGTCGGCGCGTTCGCGGTCGATCTCCTTCGTCCAGGTGCCGACCAGGACCGTGGCGACCGCGTTGCCCGCGAAGTTCGTCATGGCGCGTGCCTCGCTCATGAAACGGTCGATGCCGACGATCAGGCCGACACCGTCGACCAGGTCGGGGCGGTGGGACTGGAGGCCGCCCGCGAGGGTGGCGAGGCCCGCGCCGGTCACGCCCGCCGCGCCCTTCGAGGCGATGATCATGAAGACCAGGAGGGAGATCTGCTCGCTCGCGCTCAGCGGGTCGCCCATCGCGTTGGCGATGAAGAGCGAGGACATCGTCAGATAGATCGCGGTGCCGTCGAGGTTGAAGGAGTAGCCGGTCGGCACGGTGATACCGGCGACGGACCTGCTGACCCCGAGGTGTTCCATCTTCGCGATCAGCCTCGGCAGCGCGGACTCCGACGAGGACGTGGAGAGAATCAGCAGGAACTCCCGGCCCAGGTACTTCAGCAGGAGCAGCAGGTTCACCCCGGCGACGAGTCGCAGCACCGTCCCGAGCACCACGAAGACGAAGAGCCCGCAGGTCAGGTAGAAGCCGACCATGATGATCGCGAGGGATTTCAGCGCGTCCGACCCGGTCTCACCGACCACCGCCGCCATCGCGCCGAACGCGCCGACCGGGGCCGCCCACATGATCATCGCGAGGATGCGGAAGACCAGGCGCTGGATGTGGCCGATACCGCGCACGACCGGCTCACCCGCCGGGCCGAGGGCCTGGAGCGCGAAGCCCGCGAGCAGGGCGATCAGCAGGGTCTGGAGCACTTCACCCGTGGTGAAGGCGGAGACCATGGTGGTCGGGATGATGCCGAGCAGGAAGTCCGTGGTCGACTCACCGGCCCCGGCCGCCTGCTTCTCCCCCGCCGCGCGGGCCGCCTCGGTGAGATGGAGGCTCTGACCCGGTTCCAGGAAGTTGCCGACGAGCAGTCCGATCGCCAGCGCCACGGTCGACATCAGCAGGAAGTAGCCGAGTGCGAGGCCGCCGACCGCTCCGACCTTCGCGGCCTTGCGCACCGAACCGACGCCCAGCACGATCGTGCAGAAGATGATCGGCGAGATCATCATCTTGATGAGGTTCACGAAGCCGGTACCGACCGACTTGAGCTCGACCGCGACGCCCGGGGCGGCGAAGCCCACGACGATGCCCAGCACCACGGCGCCGATCACGGCCAGATACAGATAGTGCGTGCGGTCCCGCCTGGCGGCCACGGGTCCTCCTCGGTCTCTCCGGGGGCGCGCCCCGGTCACTTCCCCCGTCCCTGGGGCCCCGGCGACTATCTCCCTGGTTGTGACGCCGGTCACCGTTGTGTGCATTGAGTTCGCGGACACGTTCCGGCCGGTGGGGCCACCGCGACCGGTACGACCGGGCGGGCAGACTGGGGGCATGCGTCTCCTCCGCCCCCGCAGCCTGGCCGGTCAGCTCTTCGCGATGCAGGTCGTGCTGATCGCCGCGGTGGTGGCGGGGTGCGCGGTGTTCACGTACGTGTCCGGGCGCGAACAGGCCGAGACCACGGCGGCCCGGCAGGTCACGGCGGCGGCGCTGGCGGTGGCCGCGGCGCCTTCGGTACGGGAGGCGGTCCGCTCCCCCGATCCGTCGGCGCGGCTCCAGCCGTACGCGGAGAGGGTACGGGCGGACACCGGGATCGCGTTCGTCACGATCATGAGCCCGGCGCGGGTCCGGTGGACGCACCCGGACGCCGACCGGATAGGGGAGCCCTTCCTCGGACACACCGCGCGGGCGCTGCACGGTGGGACGTTCACGGAGACGTACACCGGCACGCTCGGGCCGTCGATCCGGGTGGTCACGCCGATCAGGGACGGTGGCCGGATCATCGGTCTGGTCAGCGCGGGCATCACCGTCGAGCGGGTGTCCACCCAGGTGCGCCGGCAGCTCGGGGCGCTCGCACTCGTCGCGGGCGGGGCGCTGATGCTCGGCGGACTCGGTACGTACGTCGTCAACGCCCGGCTGCGACGGCACACGCACGGCATGAACGCGACCGAACTGAGCCGGATGCACGACTACCACGAGGCCACGTTGCACGCGGTGCGTGAGGGACTGCTGATGCTGGACGGGCAGCGGCGGATCGCGCTGATCAACGACGCCGGGCGGGAACTGCTGGGCCTCGGGCCGGACGCGGTCGGGCGTGCGGTGGCCGGAATCGGCCTGCCCGCACCGCTGACCGGAGCGCTGCTGGCCTGCGAACCCCGGGTGGACGAGGTACATCTGACGGCGGACCGGGTGGTCGTGGTCAACACCCGTCCGGTGGTGGGCGGCGAGCGGCACGGCACTGTCGTCACCCTGCGCGATCACACCGAACTCCAGGCGCTTTCGGGCGAGTTGGACTCCGAGCGCGGCTTCACGCGGGCGCTGCGCTCGCAGGCGCACGAGGCGGCGAACCGGTTGCACACCGTCGTCTCGCTGATCGAACTGGGCCGGGCGGAGGAGGCGGTCGGGTTCGCGACGGCCGAGCTGGAACTGGCCCAGGCCCTCACCGACCGGGTGGTCGGCGCCGTCGCCGAGCCGGTGCTCGCCGCGCTGCTGCTGGGCAAGGCGGCCCAGGCCAACGAGCGCGGCGTGGAGCTGGTCCTGGCGGACGACAGTCTCATCGACGACGGGGCGCTGCCGGCGACACTGCCGCAGCGCGACCTGGTCACGATCCTCGGCAACCTCATCGACAACGCGGTGGAGGCGGCGTCCGGGGCGGCGGACGGGCACCTGCCGGACGAGGGCCGGGAGGGCCCGGCGGAGGGTGGGACGGCGGAAGAGGAGTTTCCGGAGGAGGGGTTCCTGGAGAGTCCGTTCCCGGAGGAGGAGTACCCGGACGCGGCCGTGACGGAAGGGACCGAGGTGGACGGGGCTGGGGCGGTCAGGTCCGGGATGGTCAGGGCTGGGGCGGTCAGGTCCGAGGTGGTCAGGGCTGGGGCGGACGGGGCTGGGGCGGACGGGGCGGACGGACTCCCGCCCGAGGGGACCACGGGCGCCGCCGGACACGCGTGGCGCGGGCCGGGTGGGCGGACCGGGCGGGCCAGGGTCACGGTCACCGCGCTCGCCGGGCCCGACGAGCTGCTGCTGCGGGTCGAGGACACCGGGGCCGGGATCGCCCCGGGCGACGCCGCCGAGGTGTTCGACCGCGGCTGGTCGACGCGCGGCGCCGGGCGTGGACTGGGGCTGGCCCTGGTCCGGCAGGCCGCGCACCGCAACGGCGGCACGGTCTCGCTCGGTCAGGGACCGGACGGCGGTGCGCGGTTCACGGTCCGGCTGCCGCTGTCGTCCCGTACGACGGCCGCCCGCACCCCGTCGTCCCCTACCCCGCCATCGTGTGCCGCGAAGGAGGTGAGAGCGTGATCCAGGTACTGATCGTCGAGGACGATCCGGTCGTGGCGGACGCCCATCAGCTGTACGTGGGACGCGTCCCCGGGTTCGAGGTCGCCGCCGTGGCGCACTCACGGGCGGAAGCGGCGCGTGCGCTGGAGCGTACGCCGGTCGATCTGCTGCTCCTGGACCTCTATCTGCCCGACGGCCACGGGTTGCGGCTGCTGCGCTCGCTGCGTGCGGCGGGGCACTCGGCCGATGTCATCGCCGTCACGTCGGCGCGTGATCTGGCGGTGGTGCGCGAAGGGGTGTCGCTGGGGGTCGTGCAGTACGTCCTCAAGCCGTTCACCTTCGCCACCCTGCGCGACCGGCTGGTGCGCTACGCGGAGTTCCGGGCGGCGGCGGGCGAGGCAAGCGGGCAGGACGAGGTCGACCGGGCGCTCGGGGCCCTGCGGACGCCCCGGCCCGCCACCCTGCCGAAGGGTTTGAGCGGTCCGACCCTTGAGGCGGTGACCCGGGCCCTGCGGTCGGCCCCGGACGGAGCGACGGCCACCACGGCCGGCGAGACCCTCGGTATCTCCCGGATCACCGCGCGCCGCTATCTGGAACATCTGGTGACGTCCGGCCGCGCGGTGCGCAGTCCCCGGTACGGACAGGTCGGGCGCCCGGAACTGCGCTACCGATGGGTCGCCGAGAGCCGTTGACACCGGGCTCGCGGGGCGCGCGGCGACCGGGCCGGCCGAGTATCGCGACATACGTTCGAGATCCATGCGGTACACACCCATAAGGCGGCGCCGGAACAAAATCTTCCGCCAATGAGGCGAACAGCACCCCATAGGACATTAGGACGTTCCTACGAACCGTTATATCGATGGAACAGACCGTAGTATTCCCCGGTCAGGCCGCTTACGGTGAGCGCGTGCACCCGATCCCACCCTTCAACGCCCCCGCCGCGCGCAGACTGCGCCAGGCCCTGGGGATGGCGCCGGGCCATGTCGCTTACGGCCTCGCCGCCCAGTACGGACTCCAGATCACCACCGACACGGTGATGGCCTGGGAGCGTGGTACCGCTCAGCCCACCGAACGCGAACTCACCGCACTCGCCGGAGTGCTGTGGTGCGCGCCGAGCGAGCTGCTGACCGCCGCCCGTACGCTGCGCGACCATCGGCTGGCCCGCGAGATGCCCGTCGACGACCTGTCCCGGTTGCTGGGGATGAGCGTGTCGAACTACGCGCGGATGGAGGAGTCGGGGCGCTGGCGGGGCAACGAACGCCAGTCGGCGACGCTCTGCGAGGCGCTGGGTCTGTCGCCCGCCGAGTTCGTCACGGTGACGGGCCGGGACGAGGAGCTGGCGGAGCTGCTGCGCAGCGCGGTGGAGACCCGGTGGCAGGCGCAGGTCAAACCGGTAGCGAAGCTCGTGCCGCTGGACCGGCGGCGGGTCCAGGAGGTCCTGGAGCAGTTGCACGCCGACTACCAGGCGCTGATGGTGACGACGCTCAATTGGGGCGGCGCGGGAGCGCAGCGGACCGGGGGCACGGGAGAGGCGGGCCGGGACTTCCTGGCGCGGGTCGTGGACCGGTTCTGGGAGACGGCGGACGGCTGACGCGGGCGCGTGGTGCGGTCCGGAGTGCGGCAAGGCTGACTCCGCTCGCGGCGGCTCCCCGCACGACCGACCGACGGGTCCGGCCACGGGGCGGCGACCGTAACGGGCCAGGACCCGGCGACCCCGCATGGGAACGGCCGACCGGGGGCGCCGGGTCCTCGCCCGCGAGACAGATGATCGGCATGCCGAATGATTCCTACGGCGGATGATCTCTACAGCGGACCGTCCGAACAGCGGACGATCTGCACAGGGGAAGATCTGTACGGCGGATGCCGGAGCGGTTTCACGCGCGGGGTTGCGCGCTCACGTCCTGAGCGGCCACGTGCCGGACCCGTGACCGGCAGCGGACCGGACGCGGCGCCGGCACCGGCCGGCCACCGCGTCCGCGTGGGCCTCAGAAGACCGACTCGGCCTCGCGCATCCGGTCCGACGGCACCCGCTTCAGCTGGGTGACGGCGTCCGCCAGCGGCACCATCTCGATGTCGTTGCCGCGCAGAGCGGTCATCCGCCCGAAGTGCCCGTCGTGCACGGCCTCGACGGCGTGCCAGCCGAAGCGGGTCGCGAGCACCCGGTCGTACGCGGTCGGAGTGCCGCCGCGCTGGACGTGCCCGAGGATGACCGGCCTGGCCTCCTTGCCGAGCCGCGTCTCCAGCTCGACGGCGAGACGGTTGCCGATGCCCTGGAAGCGCTCGTGACCGTACTGGTCGATCTCGCCCTTGGCGTACGGCATGGAGCCCTCGGCCGGGTGGGCGCCCTCGGCGACGCAGATGACGGCGAACTTCTTGCCGCGTGCGAAGCGCTCCTCGACCATCTTCACCAGGTCGGCGACCTCGAAGGGCCGCTCGGGCAGGCAGATGCCGTGCGCGCCGCCCGCCATCCCGGACTCCAGGGCGATCCAGCCCGCGTGCCGTCCCATCACCTCGACGACCATGACCCGCTGGTGCGATTCCGCCGTGGTCTTCAGCCGGTCTATGGCCTCGGTCGCGACGCCCACCGCGGTGTCGAACCCGAAGGTGCGGTCGGTGGCGGAGATGTCGTTGTCGATGGTCTTCGGGACGCCGACGACGGGCATTCCGGCGTCCGAGAGCATCCGGGCGGCGGTCAGGGTGCCCTCGCCACCGATCGGGATCAGCGCGTCGATGTCGTAACGCCGGGACAGTTCCTCGCAGTTCTCGGCGGCCTCGCGCAGCCGGTCGCGCTCCAGCCGGGCCGAGCCGAGGATGGTGCCGCCCCGGGCGAGGATGCCGCTGACCGCGTTGAGGTCCAGGGGGCGGAAGTGTCCGTCGAGGAGGCCCTTGAAGCCGTCCTCGAAGCCGATGACCTCGTCGCCGTGACCCACCACGGCACGGTGCACGACCGACCGGATCACTGCGTTCAGGCCGGGGCAGTCGCCGCCTGCGGTGAGAACTCCGATGCGCATCGTGCTGTGTCTCCTGCTCGTTAGTGACATGCGTTCCGAGGGGCTGTTCGAGAAACCCCCGTACCGTGAGCCATGACGATTGTCCCACGCCGGGCCGGACGCCCGCGTTCCCGTCCACCGCACGGACGGATCGCCGGTGGTCCGGCCGGCTCGGGCCGGGCCACGGCGGGCGTCCGCCGCGCGCCTCGCCCGGCCTCGGCGCGGGCCCCGTTCCGGGCCCTCGTCCGGTGGGCGCCACGGCGGAGCCCGCGGGTATCGTCAAGAGGGCATTACCACCTCAACCGCCCAAAAATCGACGGGAGAGCATGCGTGACGCGCAGCGTGTACGTGACCGGGACCGACCGGGGGGACGGCCGTCAGGTCGTCGATCTGGGAGTCATGGAACTTCTGACGCGTCAGGTGGACCGGGTCGGGGTGTTCCGCCCCCTGGTCCACGACGGTCCTGATCGTCTGTTCGAACTGCTCAGAGCGCGCTACCGGCTCTCGCAGGACGCCTCCACGGTCTACGGCCTCGACTACCACGAGGCGTCCGCGATCCAGGCCGAACAGGGCACCGACGAGCTGGTCTCCCGCCTCGTCGAGCGCTTCCACCAGGTGGCCGGGGAGTACGAGGTGGTGCTGGTCCTCGGTACCGACTTCGCCGCCACCCAGCTGCCCGACGAACTGGCGCTCAACGCCCGGCTGGCCAACGAGTTCGGCGCCTCGGTGATCGTCGTGGTCGGTGGCAAGGGCCAGCCCGCGGAGTCCGTACGGGCCGAGGCGCGCAACGCCTACCGGGCCTACGCCGGTCTCGGCTGCGACGTTCTCTCGCTGGTGGTGAACCGGGTGGCGTCCGAGGACCGCGACCTCATCGCCGAGCGGCTGACCGCGCGGCTGCCCGTCCTGTGTTCGGTCCTCCCGGACGATCCGGCGCTCTCCGCGCCCACCGTCGCCCAGGTCACCGCGGCGCTCGACGGCACCGTGCTGCTCGGCGACGACGCCGGGCTCGCCCGGGACGCGCTGGACTTCGTGTTCGGCGGCGCGCTGCTGCCGAACCTGCTGAACGCGCTGACCCCTGGCTGTCTGGTGGTCACCCCCGGCGACCGGGCGGACCTGGTGGTCGGCTCGCTGGCCGCGCACACCGCGGGCACCCCGCCGATCGCGGGTCTGCTGCTGACCCTGAACGAGCGGCCGGGTGAGGAGATACTGACGCTGGCCGCCCGGCTGGCGCCCGGCACCCCGGTCGTGGCGGTGGCCGAGGGCTCCTTCCCGACCGCCGCGAAGCTCTTCGCGCTGGAGGGCAAACTGAACGCGGCGACGCCCCGCAAGGCGGAGACCGCGCTCGGTGTATTCGAACGCCATGTGGACACCGGCGCCCTGCTGGACCGGATCTCGCTGGCCCGCAGCGGCCGGGTCACCCCGATGATGTTCGAGCACGATCTGCTGGAGCAGGCCCGCGCGGACCGGCGCCGGGTGGTCCTGCCCGAGGGCACCGAGGAGCGGGTGCTGCGCGCCGCCGACGTACTGCTGCGGCGTGACGTCTGCGAACTGACGCTGCTCGGCGACCCGGACCTGATCCGCAAGAAGGCCGCCGACCTCGGCATCGATCTGGCCGGCACACTGCTGACCGACCCGCGGACCTCCGAACTGCGCCAGTCCTTCGCCGAGCGGTACGCGCAGCTGCGCGCCCACCGCGGTGTGACGGAGGAGCTGGCGTACGACGTGGTGTCGGACGTGAACTACTTCGGCACCCTGATGGTGCACGAGGGGCTGGCCGACGGCATGGTCTCCGGCACGGCGCACTCCACGGCGGCGACCATCCGCCCCGCCTTCGAGATCATCGGGACCAAGGAGGACGCGTCGATCGTGTCCTCGGTGTTCTTCATGTGCCTCGCCGACAAGGTGCTGGTGTACGGGGACTGCGCGGTGAACCCGGACCCGGACGCGGAGCAGCTGGCGGACATCGCCGTCCAGTCGGCCGCGACCGCAGCCCGGTTCGGCGTGGAGCCCCGGATCGCGATGCTCTCGTACTCGACGGGCACGTCCGGTTCGGGCGCGGACGTCGACAAGGTGCGGGAGGCGACGGAGCGGGTCCGCGCGGACCGTCCGGACCTGCGGATCGAGGGCCCGATCCAGTACGACGCGGCGGTCGAGCCGTCGGTGGCGGCGACCAAGCTGCCCGGTTCCGCGGTGGCCGGCCAGGCGACCGTGCTGATCTTCCCGGACCTGAACACCGGCAACAACACCTACAAGGCCGTACAGCGGTCGGCGGGCGCGGTGGCGGTGGGTCCCGTGCTCCAGGGGCTGCGCAAGCCGGTCAACGACCTGTCGCGCGGGGCGCTCGTCCAGGACATCGTCAACACCGTGGCCATCACGGCGATCCAGGCGCAGGGTGAGAGGCGGACCCGATGACCTCGGAGCGTACGCACAACACGGACACGCGCACCGGCCCGGGTACGGGCGCGCACACCGGCACCGGACGGGACGGTGCGGCGGCCGGAGGACCGGCGGGCGCGCGCGCCACCCGGGTGCTGGTGCTCAACTCCGGTTCCTCGTCGGTGAAGTACCAGCTCCTCGACATGAGCGACCGCTCGCGCCTCGCGGTCGGTCTGGTCGAGCGGATCGGCGAGGAGACCTCCCGGCTGAAGCACACCCCGCCGGCCGGCGGGGGCGGTGAGCCGCGTGAGCGGTCCGGCCGGATCGCCGACCACTCGGAGGCGCTGAAGGCCGCGGCGGAGGAACTGGCCGCCGACGGGCTCGGTCTCGACTCCCCCGAGCTGGCCGCGATCGGCCACCGGGTGGTGCACGGCGGGCTGAGGTTCACGGAGCCGACGCTGATCACCGACGACGTGGTGAAGGAGATCGAGCGGCTGGTGCCGGTGGCGCCGCTGCACAATCCGGCGAACCTCATGGGCATCCGTACCGCCCGCGCGATGCGCCCCGATCTGCCGCAGGTCGCGGTCTTCGACACGGCGTTCCACACGACGATGCCGGAGTCCGCGGCGCGGTACGCGATCGACGTGGAGACCGCGGACGCCCACCGGATTCGCCGGTACGGCTTCCACGGCACCTCGCACGCGTACGTCTCACGCAGGACGGCCGAGCTGCTGGGGCGGGCGCCCGAGGACGTCAACGTCATCGTGCTGCACCTGGGCAACGGCGCCTCGGCCTCCGCGGTGGCGGGCGGCCGGTGCGTGGAGACGTCGATGGGGCTGACCCCCTTGGAGGGGCTGGTGATGGGTACCCGTTCCGGGGACATCGATCCGGCGGTCACCTTCCATCTGAAGCGGGTGGCGGGCATGTCGGCGGACGACGTCGACGTCCTGCTCAACAAGAGAAGCGGTCTCGTCGGCCTCTGCGGCGACAACGACATGCGGGAGATCCGGCGCCGGGTGGACGAGGGCGACGAGCGGGCGGCGCTCGCCTTCGACATCTACATCCACCGGCTGAAGAAGTACATCGGCGCCTATTCGGCGGTCCTCGGGCGGGTGGACGCCGTGGTGTTCACGGCGGGGGTCGGGGAGAACTCGGCCCCGGTCCGGGAGGCTGCGATCGCCGGTCTCGGGGAATTCGGCCTGGTGGTGGACGCCGGACTGAACGCCGAACGGTCCGGCGAACCGCGGCTGATCTCACCGGACCACGCCCGGGTGGCGGTCGCCGTGGTGCCGACGGACGAGGAGCTGGAGATCGCCGGCCAGACCTTCGCCCTGGTCGACAACTGAGCGCACCCGCGCCCCTTTGTATCTTCCACCAGCCGGAATATTCCGCAGCGAAACAAACGGATAGGATCAGCCATATGCGCCGTTCCAAAATCGTCTGCACACTGGGCCCCGCCGTCGACTCCTACGAGCAGCTGAAAGCGCTGATCGAGGCCGGTATGAGCGTGGCCCGTCTCAACATGAGCCACGGGTCCCACGCGGAGCACGAGGAGCGGTATCACCGCGTCCGCAAGGCTTCCGTCGACACCGGACAGGCGGTCGGCGTCCTCGCCGACCTCCAGGGCCCCAAGATCCGCCTGGAGACCTTCGCCGAGGGCCCCGTCGAGCTGGTGCGCGGTGACGAGTTCACCATCACCACCGAGGACGTCCCCGGTGACAAGACCATCTGCGGAACCACCTACAAGGGTCTGCCCGGAGACGTCTCCAAGGGCGACCAGATCCTGATCAACGACGGCAATGTCGAGCTGCGGGTGACCGAGGTCGTCGGTCCGCGGGTCAAGAGCATCGTCATCGAGGGCGGGGTGATCTCCGACCACAAGGGCATCAACCTGCCGGGTGCGGCGGTCAACGTACCGGCCCTGTCCGAGAAGGACATCGACGACCTGCGTTTCGCCCTGCGGATGGGCTGCGACCTGGTCGCGCTGTCCTTCGTACGGGACGCCGGTGACGTCAAGGACGTCCACAAGATCATGGACGAGGAGGGCCGCCGGGTCCCCGTCATCGCCAAGGTCGAGAAGCCGCAGGCCGTCGCCAACATGGAGGGCGTCGTCGCGGCGTTCGACGGTGTGATGGTGGCCCGTGGCGACCTGGCCGTCGAGTACCCGCTCGAAAAGGTCCCGATGGTGCAGAAGCGCCTGGTGGAGCTGTGCCGGCGCAACGCCAAGCCGGTGATCGTGGCGACCCAGATGATGGAGTCGATGATCACCAACTCGCGGCCGACGCGCGCCGAGGCGTCCGACGTCGCCAACGCGATCCTGGACGGGGCGGACGCGGTCATGCTGTCCGCCGAGTCCAGCGTGGGCGCGTACCCGATCGAGACGGTCAAGACGATGGCCAAGATCGTCGTCGCCGCCGAGGAGGAGCTGCTGTCCAAGGGCCTCCAGCCGCTGGTACCGGGCAAGAAGCCCCGTACCCAGGGCGGTTCGGTGGCCCGCGCGGCCGCCGAGATCGCCGACTTCCTGGACGGCAGGGCACTGGTCGCCTTCACCAAGTCCGGTGACACGGCCCGGCGGCTGTCGCGCTACCGCGCCGTGCAGCCGATCCTCGCCTTCACCACCGACGAGTCGACCCGCAGCCAGCTGTCGCTGAGCTGGGGCGTCGAGGCGCACATCGTGCCGCACGTCGACAACACGGACGCCATGGTGGACCTGGTCGACGCGGAGCTGCTGAAGCTGGGCCGCTACAACGAGGGCGACACGATGATCATCACGGCCGGCTCGCCCCCCGGCATCCCCGGCACCACGAACATGGTCCGGGTGCACCACCTGGGCGGCGAGTCGCAGGGCTGACCCCGGCGCGCGGACACGGCTGTGGCCCGCACCCCTTGAAGGCGCCGGAAGGCGCCCGGGGGTGGCGGGCCACAGCCGCGCGTGGCTCCGGACCGCAGGCCGTGGGCCCGGCGGTCCCAGCCGTCAGCGCCTGGTACGGGCCCTAACCGGCCGCCCCGGTGAAGTAGTTGTGCAGTCCGGGGATCTTCAGGGTGCCGCCGAGCTGACCGGCCTGGACCACCGTGACGTCGGTGAAGAACGCGAACGGTACGTTCAGCGGCGGCGGGGTCCGGGGACTGAACGTGATCGGGATGAGCCCGAAGAGGTTCCCCTTCAGCTCCTGCGTGTACATCGTCACCGTGCCGTTGCGAATGGTGGAGGTGGACCCCTTCCGCGCCTCGACATGGCCGGTGGTGCCGCCCGGCCCGACCGTCGTCTGGTGCAGGTCCTTGATGTCGACCGAGGACGCGGTGAACTTCAGCACCTTCTTCACGGCGCCGTCGCCCGTCCGCACCTCGACGATGCCCTTGTAGTCGAGCCCGCTCAGCGTGAGCAGCGAACTGCGCAGGACCCACGGGTCGGTCGGGAGCAGCGGGACGCCCTGCTCCAGGTCGGCCGCGGCCAGCGCCTCGGGGTCGGGGGTCGGACAGGGGAACGGCTGCTTGGCACCGTCCGGGATGTCCTCGTCCGGCTTGGCGTCGAGGCCCTTGACGTCGTCGTCCAGCTCCGCCACTTCCAGGCCCGCCCGGTCCGCGGCGTCGCGCATGGCTCCGGCGGTCCTGTCCTGGGCCTCCTTCGCCGGGCCGTCGGCCCGGTCGGACGGCTCGGCGGTCGTCCCGCCCGGAGCGCCGCCGGAAGCCGGAGTGCCGGGGGTCGGGCCGGCGGTGGCGGACTCCGAGGGGGCGGGGGTCTCGGCGGTGGCGGACTCCGAGAGGGAGGGGGCCGGGGCGGTGGCGCTCGGTGCCGGGGAGGGGGTCTCCTTCCCCGGCCCGTCGAAGAGGTCCTTGAGCGCGTCACCGAGACCCAGCGGGCCGAAGGGGTTCTCCGGCTTCGCGGGCCCGGCCGCCGCGTTCCGCGCCGCGCCGTTCGGCGACGGGCTCGTCGAGGGGGCCGGCCCCGTGTCCTGGCGCTGCCCGGCGGGTCCCGTACTCCCGTTGTCCTGACCGGCGTCCGGGGTCTTGCCGTCCGTGCCGGGAGCCGTGCCCTGGTCCGGCTCCGCACCGGTGTGGGCGTCGGAGGCGGTTCCGGACGGGGACGGGGACGGCGACGACTCCGGCGGCGACGACTCCGGCGACGGTGACTCCGACGGCCGGGGCGACTGCGACGGCTGCGGCGAGGCGCCGGGCTCGTCGGAGCGGGTGACGCAGGGGCCGGGTGCGAACGGGATGTCCGGGCGGTCGTCCGCGAGGGCGAGCCTGGGGGTGAGCCCCATCCCGACGAGGACCGCCGTCGGCATCGCGGCCAGCGCGAACGCCTTGCCGGCGGGTATGTGAAGCTTCGTCAGCAGCGATTTCCTGGGGGCCGCGTGCCGCGGTCCTTCCCCGGTCCGGCGGTCCCCGCCCGTGACCGGGTCCGGTCGTGTCTCGTCACCCCGCACTGTTCCTCCCGCCGTTGGCGTCGGCCGTCGGGCTCGTACCGTCGTCGTCGCTCCACGCGGCGGGTCTTCCGGCGGTGTACGAGGGGTCGTCGGCGCCGGGCGGAACACCGGCCCCGTCGGTCCGCCCCGGCCCTGCCGGGTACTCGTCCGGCCGCTCGGCGACCGGGGTGCCCGGCGCCCACGCGAGGCCGAGGCAGCCGCCGATCAGGGCGAGCAGGAATCCGATGCCGAATCCCCCGAAGTTGGCCACCGGGATGGAGACGAGCGCCAGCAGGATCGTGGCGACACCCGCGAACACCCGGACGATCTGGTGGTACCACATGGTCAGGCCGAGGGTGGCCAGCAGTACCCCGATGATCAGTGACCCGGCGCCCGCGGTGGTCGCCATGGTCAGCGTCAGATGGCCGATCTTGAGATCCGCGTACGGGAAGTAGGCGATGGGTACGCCGCCCAGCGTGGTGAAGAGTCCGGCCCAGAACGGCCGGGTCTGCCGCCAGGCACGGAACCGCAGCCGCCAGTAGGCGAATCCGCGGGAACCTGTGGTCTCGGCGCTCATGGAAAACAGCTCCCTGGAACCGGTCTTGCGCTGAAAGAAGAGGGAGTCGGACGGGCGGGGCAGTGTGACCACTCCCCCACCCACCCGGGCGGAGCGCTCAGGGCCTCCGGCTCGGAACACACCGGGATCGCGTGCCCGGCACACGGACCGCGCCGGCCCGGTCCGGACGGCGGACCCCGGTGCCGGTCACACCACTGGTGCCGGGACCGGCACTAGTAGCACTCCCTGGCGTCGCTGTAGAGCCGCATGCTCAGGCCGCTGAGCTTGAACGTGCCGGCGGTGGTCGCCCACGCCTTCTGCTCGACGTTGTCGAGAACCGCGTGGTCCGCCTGCTGGGCGAAACCGTTCTCCTTGATGTTCTCGCCCGCCTTGACGGGCGGCCCCTTCTTGGCGTCCCTGGTGGCCACGCCGATCTCGATGTTCTCGAAGGTGGCGTCGGCGTCCAGCTCGGAGATGTCGAGGTAGAGGTTGGTGGCCTCCACCTTCTCCTTGCCGAAACCGGCCTTCAGCTGAAGGCTGACCGAACCGAAGACGGGGATCTTCGGCGTGACCACGGACTGGCACATCTCCGTGATCGTCGCGTTCTTGAACGACGAGATCGCGACCGGGTGCGCGGTCTTCGCGTCGCCCTCGACATCCGCGTAACCGGTGTCGATACCGCCGTACTGCGAGAATCCGTACCCGTCGACCTGCTTCGCCTTGACCTTGAACGACTGGCCGGAGACGCTGAACGACGCGGCGAGCGCGCCCTGCGCGAGGGCGAGCCCGATCGCGGCCGTGGCGGCCACGCTCGGCACCATCACGAGAGCGAACCGCTTCCATCTGGTCCCGCCACGAACATGGGACTCCATGACTTTCCTCCTTCTCGGACGTACATCTCCGGTACGGGCGACGGCCCGTCCTTGGATGGGAGAAGTGCGACGTCCTCGGGAAGGAGAGCGCCCGTTCCGGAGGCGTACCGCGCCCGGAGAACCGGCGATCACCCCCGAGCGACAACCACGGGTCACGCGGGTGCGCGACCGCGTCGGACAGGCCCCGCCCGGCAGGCGGGAACCCCCCTGTCCACGGTCGGCGCGACTGCGGCCCGACCGGCCCGGTGGGGACCCGACAGGCCCGTCGCGCCGGCTGGCTGCCGGGCTGGCGGTGTCGGACCGAGCGTGGCCGATCGTGGTGCATTCCGGGCCGTGGCACAAGGGGTTCGTTACTGGCTGGTAACGGGCCGTCGGCGGGGGCGTGGCCGAGCGGCGCCACCCGGGCACCGAGGGTGGTTCCGGACGGGAGGACGGAAGCGGAGATTGAGCACCGTATGCGGACATATCCCCAGGCACGATTTACTGCGAGTAACAGCACGCGCGGATTATCAAGATTTGGTAAAGCGGAGACGTCCGCATGGGGTGTGATACGAAAAAGGCCGTGGCACCCGAGGGTGCCACGGCCTTGTTGTCACATCAGAACAAGACCCGTGCCAGCGCCGTCCGGGCGGCGGTGACGCGGGGGTCGTCCGGGCCGATCACCTCGAAGAGCTCCAGCAGCCGCACCCGGGCCGCCTCCCGGTCGTCGCCCACGTTGCGACGGACGGTCTCGACCAGTCGGCCGAACGCGTCCTCGACATGGCCGCCGACCAGGTCCAGATCGGCGGCGGCGGTCTGCGCCCGCACGTCGGCCGGTTCCGCGGCCGCGTCGGCGCGCACCTGCTGCGGGTCCAACTTCTGCACTCGGGCGAGGAGTTCGGCCTGAGCGAGGCCGAGCTTGGCCTCGGTGTTGGCCGGGTCGTCGACGAGGACGTTCTTGTACGCCTGGACGGCGCCGGCGAAGTCGTTGGCGTCCAGCGCGCGCACGGCCGCTTCGAGCAGGGCGTCGTACGGACCCGCGGGCACCTCGGCCGGCTCCCGCACCGCCGGGCCCCCCTCGGCGGACGCGTCGACCGCGATCCCGGTGAGGCCGAAGCGCTCCTCGCCGACCTGGATCAGCTGGTCGAGGGTCTGCCGGATCTGGGCCTCGGGGGCGGCGCCCTGGAAGAGCGGGAGGGCCTGGCCCGCGACCACGGCGAAGACCGCCGGGATGCCCTGGATACCGAACTGCTGCATCAACATCTGGTTGGCGTCGACGTCGACCTTGGCCAGCACGAAGCGGCCGGCGTACTCCTGGACGAGGCGTTCGAGCAGCGGTCCCAGCTGCTTGCACGGCTCGCACCACTCGGCCCAGAAGTCGATGACGACGGGAACCTCGGTGGAGCGCTGGAGCACTTCCCGCTCGAAGCCCGCCTCATCGACGTCGATCACCAGGGCGGACGGCGGTACCGCACCACCACCGCCCTGCCGGGCGGCCTCGGCACGCGCCTGCTCCGCCTTCACCTTGGCCTCGTTGGCCGCCTTCACAGCGGCGAGGTCGACGACGCCGCTCATGGACATGTTCCTAGGCTGCATGCGTACATCCTCCCCCCTCGGCACGCCGTAACGGAAAGCGATACGGGAACCACGCCCGTCCGTGGACCCCGCCGGTGTGCGGGATGACGGACGGACACGGCCCTGGGGCCCCTGAAAGACCCGGTTCGGCTCCGGGTCCCCACCCGGTGCCTGTGGTTGTCGCTGTTCGCTGCGGGCTGACGGTACGACCGCCATCCTTACGATACGACCCGTAGCGTAACTGCACGATGCCCCTCGTGCACAGGAGCGAGTGGTGATCTGTCTCACGGAAACCGGGGCCGGACCGAGTTGGCTACCGGCGGGTATGGTCACCGCATGCTGAGCCGCAGCGACCCCCCGCACGCCCGCACAGGACGCCCGCGCAGTGCCGCGGCCGACGCCGCGATCCTGGAGGCGACCCGGGCGTCCCTGGTGGACCTGGGCTGGTCGAAGCTGACGATGGGCGATGTGGCGAACCGGGCGGGGGTCGCCAAGACGACGCTCTACCGGCGGTGGGCGGGCAAGAACGAGCTGGTGGTGGACGCCGTCGCGGTCCTCTTCGACGAGCTGGAACTCCCGGACCTGGGCAGTCTGGCCGCCGATGTGCAGGGCGTCGTGCTCCAGTTCGCCGCGCTGCTGGAGCGGCCCGAGACCAAGACCGCGCTGATGGCGGTGGTCGCGGAGTCGACCCGTGACGACGCGCTGCGCCAACGCATCCGTGACTCGATCGTGGACCGGCAGAAGCGCCTCGTGATGCTGGGCCGGGAGCGGGCGCAGGAGCGCGGGGAGCTGCCCGGCGAGCCGGACGGGGCCACGGCGGCGCGGACGGCCGATCTGATCTTCGATGTGATCGCGGGCGCCGTGCTGCACCGGACGCTGGTGAGCGCCGAGCCGGTGGACGCCGACTGGGCCCGGCGGTTCTCCGTCCTGCTGATCTCGGGGCTGGGGGCGGACGCGGCCCGATGACCGGCCGGGTCCCGCCCGCGGCCCGCCGTCCGGCCGCCCCGTCATGTCCCGCCACCCCCGGCCGCCCGCCGTTCCGCGGCCGGACGGCGGTTCGGTGACGGGGCGGCGGTTCGGGGACGGGGCCGGTGCCTGGAACGGGACGGCGGCTCAGAGGCTCAGAAGCCGGGCGGCTCGGTGTACGTGCCCCATTCGTCCCGCAGGACCCCGCAGATCTCGCCGAGGGTCGCCTCGGCCCGTACCGCTTCGAGCATCGGCTCGATCATGTTGCCGCCGTCGCGGGCGGCGGCCAGCATCGCGTCCAGCCCGGCCCGGACCCTCGCCTCGTCGCGGGCCGCCTTGCGGCTGCCGAGGTGGCTCACCTGGTCGCGCTCGACCTCGTGGCTGACCCGCAGGATCTCCAGGTCCCCGGTGACCGAGCCGTGGTGGACGTTGACGCCGACGACCCGCTTGTCGCCCTTCTCCAGCGACTGCTGGTAGCGGAAGGCGGATTCGGCGATCTCACCGGTGAACCAGCCGTCCTCGATGCCGCGCAGGATGCCGGAGGTGATCGGGCCGATCGGGTGCCGGTTGTCCGGGTGGGCGCGCAGACCGCGCTCCTTGATCTGCTCGAAGACCTTCTCGGCGTCGGCCTCGATCCGGTCGGTGAGCTGCTCGACGTACCAGGAACCGCCCAGCGGGTCCGCCACGTTGGCGACGCCGGTCTCCTCCATCAGCACCTGCTGGGTGCGCAGGGCGATCTCGGCGGCCTGCTCGGACGGCAGCGCGAGGGTTTCGTCGAGGGCGTTGGTGTGCAGCGAGTTGGTGCCGCCGAGGACGGCGGACAGGGCCTCGACCGCGGTCCGTACGACGTTGTTGTACGGCTGCTGGGCGGTGAGCGAGACACCGGCGGTCTGGGTGTGGAAGCGGAGCCACTGGGCCTTGTCGGTCTTCGCCCCGTACACCTCCTTCATCCAGCGGGCCCAGATCCGGCGGGCCGCGCGGAACTTCGCGATCTCCTCGAAGAAGTCGAGGTGCGCGTCGAAGAAGAAGGAGAGGCCGGGCGCGAAGACGTCGACGTCCATGCCCCGGGAGAGGCCCAGCTCCACGTAGCCGAAGCCGTCGGCGAGGGTGTACGCCAACTCCTGCGCGGCCGTCGCCCCGGCCTCGCGGATGTGGTAGCCGGAGACCGAGAGCGGCTTGTACGCGGGGATGGAGCGGGCGCAGTGCTCCATCAGGTCGCCGATCAGGCGCAGATGGGGCTCGGGCTGGAACAGCCACTCCTTCTGGGCGATGTACTCCTTGAAGATGTCGGTCTGGAGCGTGCCGTTGAGCACGGCCGGATCGACGCCCTGGCGCTCGGCGGCGACGAGGTACATGCAGAAGACGGGGACGGCGGGGCCGCTGATCGTCATGGAGGTCGTGACGTCGCCGAGCGGGATGCCCTGGAACAGGATCTCCATGTCGGCGGCGGAGTCGATGGCGACGCCGCAGTGCCCGACCTCGCCGAGGGAGCGCGGGTCGTCGGAGTCGCGGCCCATCAGGGTCGGCATGTCGAAGGCGACGCTGAGACCGCCGCCGCCCGCGGCGAGGATCATCTTGTAGCGCTCGTTGGTCTGCTCGGCGTTGCCGAAGCCGGCGAACTGGCGGATGGTCCAGGTGCGGCCGCGGTAGCCGGTCGGGTGGAGGCCGCGTGTGAAGGGGTACTCACCGGGCCAGCCGATCCGCTCGAATCCCTCGTACGTGTCCCCGGGGCGTGGCCCGTACACGGGCTCGACCGGGTCCCCGGAGAGCGTGGTGAAGTCCGCGTCGCGCTTGCGGGCCTTGTCGTAGCGGGCCTGCCAGCGGAGGCGGCCCTCGTCGATCGCGTCAGCGTCCATACCGTCCATGCTTCGAATTTACTAGGACGTCCTAGTAAATGTCGATGGGAAACCGCCCGGCACTTCGCACGGGCGGTCGGCGGGCGACGGACGGGCGGTGGGTGGACCACCGCCCGGCGCGGTGGTTCAGGCCCTGGCGGTCTGCGGGGTGCCGTCGGTGATCATCGGCTCCACCTCGCGGACCACGGCCCGCTCGACGAAGAACGCGGCGGTGGGGATGGTGCCCGCGACCAGCACCCACAGCAGCTTGCCGACCGGCCACTTCGCCTTGGAGCCCAGGTCGAAGGCGAAGACCAGATAGATGATGTAGAGCACGCCGTGGATCTGCGAGACCACGAGGGTCAGGCCCTCGCCGGTCTCGAAGCCGTACTTGAAGACCATGCAGGTGCAGAGCACGAGCAACATGACAGCGGTGACGTAGGCCATCACCCGGTATCGGGTCAGCACACTGCGTTTCATGCCATCGAGCGTAACCGGACACCTCGGGCGATCTTGCGGCGCCCTGCCGTCGTCGCTCAGACCTCGTCGAAGTCCTGGGCGGCGACCCGCAGGGGCCGCAGCATCGCGAAGATCTCGGCACATTCCTCGGCGTCGTAGGCGCCGAGCCCGAAGTCCATCGCCATCAGTTCGCGGGTGGCCGCCTCGACGACCTCGCGGCCCTTCTCCGTGATGGACGCCAGGGTGCCGCGGCCGTCGTTGGGGTTGGGCCGCTTGTCGACCAGCCCGGACCTGACCAGCCGGTCGACGGTGTTGGTGACGGACGTGGGGTGCACCATGAGGCGTTCGCCGATCTTGGACATCGGTAGCTCACCGGCCCGGGAGAAGGTGAGCAGCACCAGCGCCTCGTACCGCGCGAAGGTCAGCCCGTACGGCTTGACGACCGCGTCGACCTCGGCGAGCAGGATCTGCTGGGCGCGCATGATCGAGGTGATCGCACCCATGGAGGGAACGGGGCCCCAGCGCTGCCGCCACAGTTCGTCGGCGCGCGCGATGGGGTCGAAGGAGAGGCTGAGCGGCTTCGGCACGGCCCCGACCTTACCCAGTGGCCCCGAGGCGTCCGGAGCCGTCCCGCCTTTCGGTCCCCGGACCGCGTTCCGGCGCGGTCGCGCGGGCCTCCCTGACGAGGAGCAGGGTGCACAGGGTGCCGGCGATCCCGGCGGCGAGGACGACCTGGTGGACGGGGAGGAATTCGGCGGCCAGCCCGGCGAGGGCCATGCCGGCGCCCTGGATCGTCATCAGCCCCGCGGTGAGGAGGGTCATGGCCCGGCCGCGCAGTTCCTCCGCCACGGCGTCGACGAACCACTGGTCGAGCCCGATGTTGTACGCGGCGCCCGCCCCGGCCAGCACGAGAGCGGCGACGGCCGGGACCAGGCCGGGCCGGAACCCGTACACCAGGAACGGCAGGAGGCCCACGGCGGCGACCGGCAGCACGATCCGCGAGCGGAGCCGGGGGCCGAGCGCGGTGCCCACGTACAGCTCGGCGGCGATGTGCCCGACCGGCATCGCGCACATCAGCAGTCCGAGGGCCGCGGGGCCCGCACCGATGGCGTCCGCGTAGGGGGCGGCCAGCGCCTCGGGCGCGACGACGAAGAACGCGGGCAGCCAGAAAAGCAGCAGCAGCGCGCGGGTCCTGCGATCGGCGAGGACCCGCCGGGCACCCGCGAACGAGTCCTTGAGCAGGGCGGCCGACGTCCCGTCCGGCCCGGTGCGGGCCGGGCGGTGGCGGGTGCCGAACCGCAGGAGGGTCGCGGAGCAGAGGAAGGTGACGACGGTGACGGTGAGCGCGCCGCGCGGGGAGACGACGGTGAGCAGCACACCGCCCGCGCCGAAGCCGGTGAGCACCGCGCTCTGCGAGACGAGGCGGAGCAGGGACCGGCCGAGTACGTACAGCTCGCCGTCGCCCAGTACGTCGGTGAGGGCCGCCATCCGGGTCCCGGTGAAGACGGGCGACACGGCGGCGATGAGGCAGCGCAGCGCGAGGAGCCCGGCGACGGGGGTGACCGGCAGGACCATCCCGGCGGCGCAGAGCGCGCACAGGAGGTCACAGCCGACCAGGACCCGGCGCGCGGGATACCGGTCGGCGACGCTCGCGAAGAGCGTGCCGCCGACGAGGTACGGGAGGAAGCCGAGCGCGAAGGTGAGGGAGCTGAGCAGCGGGGAGCCGGTGAGGTCGTAGACCAGCACGGTGAGCGCGATCTCGCTGACGACGACGCCGAGGAGGGAGAGCAGATGGGCGGCGAACACCGCCCGGAACTCCCGGACGGCGAACACGGTGGAGTAACCGCGGGCGGCGGACCGGGTCTGGTCCCGGAGCGCGGGGAGCCCGCTCGGGTCGGGGCTCGGGGCGCGCTCCGGGACCGGTGCCGTGGGCGGCACCCTGGGGGCGGACGGGTCGCGGGGATCGCCCGCCGGGGTGTGGGTGTCGCTCGGCATGGACGCAGTCTGTGCGGCCCCGGTCGCCCGCCCGTAGACTTTCGTCCCAGACCGAAACTTCCCGGGGCCGCGTATGCCGTTCCATCTCCGCTTCGACGAGGGTGACCTGCTCCGCTGCCGGTTCGCGCTCTCCCCGCTCTGGGAGACCCAGGAAGCGGTGCGTGTCCTGGACCGCCCGGACCGGCAGGGCTACCACCTGCCGTGGCTGCGGCGTACCCGGGAGGCGGCCGCCGGGCTCGACCTCGCCCCGCTCCAGCTGCTGATGCCGCGCGGCGGGCACAACCCGGACTTCCTCTGCCCGCCGCCGGCGGGTCCGACGGCCTCCTTCGACGAGGAGATCGCGCAACTGCGCACCACCGATCCCGGCGTCGCCCGCCAGGACATGGCGCTCGCCCTCGCGGACAACCCCGGCGCGCTGGACTCCCCCGGCGGCCGGGCCCTGCTCGCGAATCCCGCACGGTCGGTCCAGCAGTTGGCGGATCTGCTCGAACAGGTCTGGCGGGCACTGGTCCGGCCGCACTGGCCCCGGCTGCGCGCCCTGCTGGAGGCGGACATCGCGTACCACTCGCGCCGCCTCGCCGAGATCGGCTTCGAGCGGCTGCTCGGCGAGTTGAGTCCCCAACTGCGCTGGACCGGTTCGACGCTGACCGTGCTGCGGACGACCGGCGATCACGAACGGGTGCTCGGCGGTCAGGGTCTGGTCCTGATGCCGAGCGTCTTCACCTGGCCGAACGTGGTCGGCGGATACGAGCCGCCGTGGCGGGCCGGTGTGGTCTACCCGGCCCGGGGCATCGGCGGGCTGTGGGCGGAGCCCGCCGACCGCACCCCGGACACGCTCGCCCGGCTGCTCGGCCGGGCCCGGGCCGATGTGCTGTGCGCGCTCGACGAACCGTCCGGGACCACCGCGCTGGCCCACCGGCTGGGCCTCGCGCCGTCCTCCGTCTCGGAGCATCTGTCGGTGCTGCGGGCGTCGGGGCTGCTGACGTCACGGCGGTACGGCCACCAGGTGCTGTACGAGCGGACACCCCTGGGCATCGCCCTCGCGGTCCCCGATCCGTACGCGGGGCCGTGAACCGGGCGTCGTGGGCCGGGGATCGTGCACCGGCCGCCGTGACTCCGGCGCTGTCGGCCGGGCGTCGTGCGTCCGGTGTCGTGTGCCGGCCGCCACGCACCCGGGCGGGGGCCGGGATGTCAGCCCGCCAGATCGCACATCCGGGCGGGGACAGGGTGTCAGCCCGCCAGATGGCACACCGGGCCGGCCGGGGTGTCAGCCCGCCAGATGGCACACCCGGGCGGGGACGGGATGTCAGCCCGCCAGATGGCGTTCCACCGTCTCCACCTTGGAGGTGAGACCGTCGGTGACACCGGGTCGGATGTCGGCCTTGAGCACCAGCGAGACGCGCGGGGCGCGGGCCTCGACGGCGGCGACGGCGCGCCTGACGACGTCCATCACCTCGTCCCACTCGCCCTCGACGGAGGTGAACATGGCGTCCGTGCGGTTGGGCAGTCCGGACTCGCGGACGACCCTGACGGCGTCGGCGACGTACTCGCCCACGTCCTCACCGACGCCGAGGGGGCTGACCGAGAAGGCGACGATCACGCGCTGACCGTCCCTTCCCTGCGGGCGCGGGCGGCGATGACGCCGTCGGCCTCGTACCGCTTGAGGACCTTGTCGCCGTAGAGCCCGCCGAACGGCAGCAGGCAGAGCAGGAAGAAGAACGCGACCCGCTTCAGCGGCCACTTGGTCTTCGCCCAGACGTCCAGCAGCAGCACGACGTAGATCACGAAGAGCACCCCGTGCAGGGCGCCGAGCGGCATCATCAGGAAGTCGATGTCCGAGACCCGGCTGAGCACCGAGCCGAAGAGGATGAGCGCCGGGAAGGAGAGCGCCTCGGGAATCGAGATGAGGCGCAGCCGGTGCAGGGCGGAGGCGGTCTTGATGTCCACGGGGGCACCTTCGGTGGGAGGAGCGTGACGGCTTGTGAACGGACGCACAAGCGCTCCCATTGTGCACCGTCCGGCGCGCGGTCCGGCGCCCGGGGTGGGGCGGGTGTCGGGGGCGGGTCGGGGTCCGTGTCGTTCCCGGGACTCTGTGCGGAGGCGGTCCGGGCCGCTACGGTCGCTCCGTGGCAATGTTCCGACTGCAAGGCAGCAAGACGCTCGCCGTCGACCTGACCGACGACGCCGTCAAGGCGAAGAACGGTTCGATGGTCGCGTACGACGGCCGGATGACGTTCAAGAAGATGACCGGCGGGGGTGACGGCATACGCGGGATGGTGACCCGCCGCCTGACCGGGGAGCAGATGGCCGTGATGGAGGTGAAGGGGAAGGGGACGTGCTACTTCGCGGACCGGGCGAGCGAGATCAGCCTGGTGTCGCTGCACGGTGACAAGCTGTACGTCGAGGCGAGCAATCTGCTGTGCACCGACGCCGCGCTGCGCACCGGGACCAGCTTCACCGGGCTGCGGGGCGGGGCGAGCGGCAACGGCCTGTTCACCACGACCGTCGAGGGCACCGGCCAGGCGGCGATCATGTCGGACGGGCAGGCGGTGGTGCTGCGGGTGACGCCCCGGTACCCGCTCTTCGTCGACCCCGGCGCCTACATCGCCCATCAGGGCGGACTCCGGCAGCACCTCCAGGCGGGGGTCAACTTCCGGACACTGATCGGCGAGGGTTCGGGCGAGGCTTTCCAGATCAGGTTCGAGGGCGACGGTCTCGTCTACGTCCAGCCGAGCGAGCGGAACACCGTCGGGGGCGATGTCTGATGCCGTTCCGTGAGATCAACTCGAAGATGGTCGAGGGGACCGTGGTCCCCGGCCAGAAGATGTACAGCCAGCGCGGCGCGATGCTCGCGTACCGGGGCGAGGTGTCGTTCACGCCGAACATCCAGGGCGGGCAGGGCGGACTGATGTCGATGATCGGCCGGCGGGTGGCCAACGAGGCGACCCCGCTGATGACGGTCGAGGGCAACGGCACGGTGATGTTCGGCCACGGCGGCCACCACATCCAGGTGATCAACCTGGCGGGCGACACGCTGTACGTGGAGGCGGACCGGCTGCTCGCCTTCGACGGGACGCTGACCCAGGGCACGATGTTCATGGGTTCGCAGGGCGGGGTGATGGGCATGGTGCGCGGTCAGGTGACCGGGCAGGGGCTCTTCACCACGACGCTTCAGGGACACGGGGCGGTCGCGGTGATGGCGCACGGCGGAGTGATCGAACTGCCGATCGCCCCGGGCCACGAGGTGCACGTGGACCCGCAGGCGTACGTCGCGCACCACGGCGACGTACGGAACAAGCTGTCGACCGCGCTCGGCTGGCGCGACATGGTGGGGCGCGGCTCGGGCGAGGCGTTCCAGCTGGAGCTGACCGGCAACGGCGCGGTGTACGTCCAGGCGTCGGAGGAGAAACTGTGAGCACGCCCGTGATCTTCGATCCGATGACACTGCCGTCGGACGACAACGTCAACGCGTACACCTTCTGCGTGGAGCTCCGTGGGAGCCAGTGGTTCCTCCAGAAGGGCAAGATGATCGCCTATTACGGGCAGATCCAGTTCGACGGCGTCGGGCACGGCCGGTTCGAGCGGCTCATGCGCGCGAGCTTCCACTCACCGCTGCACGCGAGCGACTGGGTGGTGGCCGAGGGCGACGGGAAGATGCTGCTCGCGGACCGGGCGTTCGACGTCAACTCGTACGACCTGGAGGACGGGAACCTGACGATCCGGTCCGGCAATCTGCTGGCGTTCCAGCCGACGCTGGCGCTGAAGCAGTCGATCGTGCCGGGGTTCCTGACGCTGATCGGCACGGGGAAGTTCGTCGCCGCTTCCAACGGTCCGGTGGTCTTCATGGAGCCGCCGCTGCGGGTCGACCCGCAGGCGCTGGTGGGCTGGGCGGACTGCCCGTCGCCCTGCCACCACTACGACCACGGGTACATGACGGGGCTGCTGGGCGGACTGCGGGCGATGACCGGGATCGGCGGGGCCTCGGGCGAGGAGCACCAGTTCGAGTTCGTCGGCGCCGGTACGGTGCTGCTCCAGTCGACCGAGGCGCTGATGGCCGAACAGCCGTCCGGGGGGACACCCGACCAGCCGGGCGTCCCGGGCGCGGGTCAACCCGGCTCCGGGAACCGTCGCCCAGGTCAGCTGGGGGATCTCCAGCGGCGCTTCGGTTTGTGAGCGGTACCCTGCGGAGTGTGACGTCGAACGTCTGCGCCCGGAATCCGGGCTCCGCTTCCGAGCGGGTGCCGGGCGTCACACCTCCCACTTCGTCCGGCTTTCAACTTCTTAGGTAGAATCCACATATGGAGACCGAGACGGCCACCCGTTGGCTGAGCGACGCGGAGCAGCGCGCCTGGCGCACACATCTGGACGTCAGCAGACTGCTGATGCACCAACTGGAGAAGGACCTCCAGCCCTTCGGCCTGACCAACAACGACTACGAGATCCTGGTCAACCTCTCGGAGTCCGAGGACCAGCGGATGCGGATGAGCGACCTGGCCGCCGCGACCCTCCAGTCGAAGAGCCGGCTCTCCCACCAGATCACCCGCATGGAGAACGGCGGCCTGGTCCGGCGCGAGAACTGCGAGTCCGACCGGCGCGGACTGTACGCGGTCCTGACCGAGCTGGGCGCGGAGACGATGGCGAAGGTGGCACCGCACCACGTCGCGTCCGTGCGCAAGCACTTCATGGACCTGCTGACCCCGGAGTCCCTGGCCGAACTGCGCGCCGCGCTGACCCCGGTCGCGGACCATCTGCGCGACGGACGCGGCAGGGCCTGAGGACCGCCCGGGAGCCCGCGGACGGGTCCCGCCGCCGGAGCTCGCGGACCGGCCGCGCCGAGCGGTGGCGGTACGGGCGCGCGCACGCGGTGGGCCGACGGGCCCGCGCGACCGGCCGCGGCGCGATCGAAGCGGCCGCCGCCCCCAGCGGCGGCGCCGTGGCCGACCCGGCACACCGCCCGCGAGGGCGTCAGGGGTGCCGCCGCCCCGTCAGGGCTCCCCGGTCAGTCCCGCCACCAGTTCGTCCGCCGCCGCGTACGGGTCGAGGTGCCCCGCCACGATCCGTTCCGCGAGGGCGCCGAGGCGGCGGTCGCCGTGCAGGTCGCCGATGCGGCGGCGCAGCGCGGTGACCGCGATCGTCTCGACCTCGCGGGCCGCCCGCGCGGTGCGCCGCTCGGCCAGCACGCCACGCTCCTCCATCCACGCCCGGTGCTTCTCCAGCGCCTCGACGACCTCGTCGATGCCCTGGCCCCGGGCCGCGACCGTCTTCACGATCGGTGGCCGCCAGTCGCCCGGCGCGCGGGCCTCGCCCAGACCCAGCATGTGGTTCAGCTCGCGGGCGGCGGCGTCCGCGCCGTCCCGGTCGGCCTTGTTGACCACGTACACATCGCCGATCTCCAGGATTCCGGCCTTCGCCGCCTGGATGCCGTCGCCCATGCCGGGAGCCAGCAGCACCACGGAGGTGTCCGCCTGGGAGGCGATCTCCACCTCCGACTGACCGACGCCGACCGTCTCGACGAGGATCACCTCGCAGCCCGCCGCGTCCAGCACCCGGATGGCCTGCGGCGCCGACCAGGCCAGACCGCCCAGATGGCCTCGGGTGGCCATGGAACGGATGTAGACACCGGGGTCGGAGGCGTGCTCGGACATCCGGACCCGGTCGCCTAGGAGCGCGCCGCCGGAGAAGGGCGACGACGGGTCGACCGCGAGCACCCCGACCCGCTTCCCGGCCCGGCGGTACGCCGACACCAGGGCCGACGTCGAGGTGGACTTGCCGACGCCCGGCGGGCCGGTCAGACCCACGACGTACGCGTCGCCCGCCAGCGGCGCCAGGGCGGCCATCACCTCCCGCAGCTGCGGCGACGCCCCCTCCACCAGGGAGATGAGCCGGGCCACGGCCCGTGGCCGGCCCTGCCGCGCCTGTTCGACCAGGGTGGGGACGTCCACCATCACCGCTCCGTTCGGTTCACTGTCGTGCGTACGGCTGTCCTGCGTACGGCTGTCGTACGGGTGGGGCGTGCGGGCGGGGTGTCAGTTGCCGGGGACGTGGAGAATCAGGGCGTCGCCCTGGCCGCCGCCGCCGCACAGCGCCGCCACGCCCGTACCGCCGCCGCGCCGCTTCAGCTCCAGCGCCAGGTGCAGCGCGAGACGGGCACCGGACATGCCGATCGGGTGGCCGAGCGCGATGGCGCCCCCGTTGACGTTCACCTTCTCCTCGGCGAGGCCGAGGTCCTTCACCGACTGGACGGCGACGGCCGCGAACGCCTCGTTGATCTCGACCAGGTCGAGGTCGTCGACGGTGAGACCGCCCTTCTTCAGGGCGTGCGCGATGGCGTTGGACGGCTGGGACTGGAGCGAGTTGTCCGGGCCCGCCACATTGCCGTGCGCGCCGATCTCGGCGATCCAGTCGAGACCCAGCTCCTCCGCCCTGGCCCGGCTCATCACGACGACGGCGGCGGCGCCGTCGGAGATCTGCGAGGAGGTCCCCGCGGTGATCGTGCCGTCCTTGGCGAAGGCCGGGCGCAGCCTGCCCAGCGACTCGGCGGTCGTCTCCGGCCGGATGCCCTCGTCCTCGGTGACGAGGACCGGGTCGCCCTTGCGCTGCGGGACCTCGACGGGGGTGATCTCGGCCTCGAAGACGCCGTTCTTCCGGGCGGCGGCGGCGAGCTGGTGGGACCGGGCGGCGAAGGCGTCCTGGTCGGCGCGGTTCAGACCGAGGCGGGCGTTGTGCTTCTCGGTGGACTCGCCCATCGCGATGTTCTCGAAGGCGTCGGTCAGACCGTCGTGGGCCATCGCGTCGAGCATCTCGATCGCGCCGTACTTGTGGCCCTCCCGGGACTTCGGGAGCAGATGGGGGGCGTTGGTCATCGACTCCTGCCCGCCCGCGACGACCACGTCGAACTCGCCGGCGCGGATCAGCTGGTCGGCGAGGGCGATGGCGTCCAGACCGGACAGGCACACCTTGTTGACGGTGAGCGCGGGGACGTTCATCGGGATGCCCGCGTTGACGGCGGCCTGCCGGGCCGGGATCTGGCCCGCGCCCGCCTGGAGCACCTGGCCCATGATCACGTACTCGACCTGGTCGCCGCCGATGCCCGCGCGGTCGAGGGCGGCCTTGATGGCGAACCCGCCGAGCTCGGCGCCCGAGAAGGACCTGAGCGAACCGAGGAGCCGTCCCATGGGCGTACGGGCGCCCGCGACGATCACTGAGGTGGTACCGGTCGTTCCAGGCATGAGGCACGCCCCTTGGAGTAGATGTGAACGAGGGTTCACTTGAATGTACTGAGCGGTACCGCGCCCGTCATCCGGCGGCGGGTGTGATCGCGCGCACGTTGCGTAACCGTCCCGGGAGCGCTGCACTGGTTCCATGCTGACGCGAATCGACCACATCGGGATCGCCTGCTTCGACCTGGACAGGACCGTCGAGTTCTACCGCTCGACGTACGGGTTCGAGGTGTACCACTCGGAGGTCAACGAGGAGCAGGGCGTGAGGGAGGCGATGCTCAGGATCAACGGGACATCGGACGGCGGGGCGTCGTACCTCCAGCTCCTGGAGCCGATCCGGGAGGACTCGGCCGTCGGGAAGTGGCTGGCCAAGAACGGCGAGGGCGTCCATCACATCGCGTTCGGCACCGCCGACGTGGACACGGACGCGGCGGACATCGGCGCGAAGGGGGTCAGGGTGCTGTACGAGGAGCCCAGGGCCGGTTCCATGGGGTCGCGGATCACCTTCCTGCACCCCAAGGACTGCCACGGCGTGCTGACCGAACTGGTCACGTCCGCGAGAGAGCACTGACCCGCGCATACCCGGCCCGGTAGAGTGGGCTGTTCCGGGCCGGGGCCGGGTCGGGGCCGCGCCGCGTTCCCGCCTTTGATCTGTCACCATTCATCCCCGGGGGACCGCTCGTCGTCGAGCGGTCCTTGTTTGCAGAGTTGCGACCAGGGGACGGATGGACCGCGCAGTGCGGGGCTACGAACGCCAGGAGAGCCACCGAGCTGAAGACGACCATCTCTCGCGGTTCGAAGCCGAGATGGACCGGCTGAAGACCGACCGGGAGAAGGCCGTTCAGCACGCCGAGGACCTCGGTTACCAGGTCGAGGTCTTGCGTGCCAAGCTGCACGAGGCGCGCCGCAATCTGGCGAGCCGTCCGGCGTACGACAGCGCGGACATGGGCTACCAGGCCGAGCAGCTGCTCCGCAACGCCCAGATCCAGGCTGAGCAGTTGCGCAGCGACGCCGAGCGCGAGCTGCGTGAGGCACGGGCCCAGACGCAGCGCATCCTCCAGGAGCACGCCGAGCACCAGGCGCGTCTCCAGGCGGAGTTGCACAACGAGGCCGTGCAGCGGCGGCAACGGCTCGACCAGGAACTGGCCGAACGCCGCCAGACCGTCGAGTCGCACGTCAACGAGAACGTCGCCTGGGCCGAACAACTGCGCGCCAGGTCCGAGTCCCAGGCCCGCCGGCTCCTCGACGAGTCCCGCGCCGAGGCCGAGCAGTCCGTGGCGGCGGCCCGTGCCGAGGCCGCCAGGCTCGCCGACGAGACCCGGCAGCGGATGGTCGCCGAGTCGGAGGCCGCACGAGCCGAGGCCGAGGCGCTGCTGCTGCGGGCCCGCCGGGACGCCGAGCGAATGCTGGCCGCCGCGTCCACCCGGGCGCAGGAGGCCACCAGCCACGCCGAGCAGCTGCGGACCACGACGACCGCCGAGACCGAGCAGGTCAGGCAGCAGGCGACGGAGCTGGGCCGGGCCGCCGAGCAGCGCGCGCAGGAGGCCGAGACCCGGCTGCGCGAGGCCCGGCTGGAGGCCGGGAAGGTCCTGTCCGAGGCGAAGGAGGCCGCGGCCAAGCAGCTGGCCGGCGCCGAATCGCAGAACGAGCAGCGCACCCGTACGGCCAGGTCGGAGATCGCCCGGCTGGTCGGCGAGGCCACGAAGACCGCCGAGGCGCTGAAGGAGGAGGCCGAGCAGGCCCTCGCCGATGCCCGCGCGGAGGCGGAGCGGATGGTCTCCGAGGCGTCGGAGAAGGCCCGCACGGTCGCCGCCGAGGACAGCGCGGCCCAGCTCGCCAAGGCGGCCCGCGCCGCCGAGGAGGTGCTGACCAAGGCGTCCGACGACGCGAAGTCGACGACCAGGGCGGCGAGCGAGGAGGCCGACCGCATCCGCCGCGAGGCGGAGGCCGAGGCGGACCGGCTGCGCGGCGAGGCCGCCGAACAGGCCGACGAGCTCAAGGGCGCGGCCAAGGACGACACCAAGGAGTACCGCGCCAGGACCGTCGAGCTCCAGGAGGAGGCGCGCAGGCTGCGCGGCGAGGCCGAGCAGCTGCGGTCCGAGGCGGTCGCCGAGGGCGAGCGCATCCGTGGCGAGGCCCGTCGGGAGGCCGTCCAGCAGCTGGAGGAGGGTGCGCGGACCGCCGAGGAGCTGCTGACGAAGTCGAAGGCCGACGCCGAGGAGCTGCGTACCGCCGCGGCCGCGGAGAGCGAACGGGTCCGTGCCGAGGCCGCCGAGCGCGCCGCGGCGCTGCGCAAGCAGGCCGAGGAGACCCTGGAGCGGACCCGCGCCGAGGCCGAGAAGATGCGGGCGGACGCCGAGGAGCTGGCGGCGAGCACCGTCGCGGACGCCGAGCGGACCGCCACCGAACTGCGCGAGGAGACCAGGCAGGCGGTCGCCGCCCGGCAGACGGAGGCCGCCGAGGAGCTGGCCCGGCTGCGCGGCGAGGCCGAGGCGAAGGTCGCCGCCGCCGAACAGACGCTCACCGACGCCCGCGCCGAGGCCGAGCGGGTCCGCCGGGAGACGAGCGAGGAGTCGGAGCGGCTGCGCGCGGAGGCCGCGGAGCGGCTGCGGGTGCTCCAGGAGCAGGCGGAGACCGAGGCCGAGCGGCTGCGCACCGAGGCCGCCGCCGACGCCGCGCAGTCCCGCGCGGAGGGCGAGAGCGTCGCCGTCCGGCTGCGCGCCGAGGCCGCCACCGAGGCGGAGCGGCTGAGGACCGAGGCCAAGGAGGGCGCGGACCGCGTCCGCGCGGAGGCGGCCGCGGCAGCCGAACGGGTGTCCGCCGAGGCCGCGGAGGCGCTGTCCGCCGCCCAGGACGAGGCGAACCGGCGCCGGCGCACGGCCGAGGAGACCCTGGAGTCGGCGCGCGCCGAGGCGACCCAGGAGCGCGAGCGGGCCCGTGAGCAGAGCGAGGAACTGCTCGCCGCCGCCCGCAAGCGGGTCGAGGAGGCCCAGGCCGAGGCGCGACGCCTGGTCGAGGAGGCGGACGGCCGGGCCACCGAGCTGGTGGCCGCCGCCGAACAGACCGCCCAGCAGGTACGGGACTCGGTCGCCGGCCTCCAGGAGCAGGCGGAGGAGGAGATCGCCGGGCTGCGGTCCGCCGCCGAGCACGTCGCGGAGCGCACCAGGACCGAGGCACAGGAGGAGGCGGACCGGGTCAGGGCCGACGCCTACGCCGAGCGGGAGCGGGCCACCGAGGACGCCAACCGGGTGCGGCAGGTCGCGAACGAGGAGACCGAGGCCGCGAAGGCGCTCGCCGAGCGGACGGTGTCCGAGGCCATCGCCGAGTCGGAGCGGCTGCGCGCGGACACCTCGGAGTACAGCCAGCGGGTCCGTACCGAGGCATCCGACGCGCTGTCGTCGGCCGAGCACGACGCCTCCCGCACCCGCGCCGAGGCGCGCGACGACGCCAACCGCATCCGTTCCGAGGCGGCGGCGCAGGCGGACCGGCTCGTCGGCGAGGCCACGGCCGAGGCCGAGCGCGCCGGTACGGAGACGGCGGAGCGGACCCAGCAGCTCCTGGGCGAGGCCGCGGCCGAGGCCGAGCGGGTCCGTGCCGAGGCGGTCGAGCGGGCCGAGCGGCTCGTCGGCGAGGCGACGGACGAGGCCGAGCGGCTGCGCGCGGAGGCGGCGGACACCGTCGGCTCGGCGCAGGAGCACGCGACCCGTACCCGCGCGGAGTCGGAGCGGGTGCGCGCCGAGGCGGAGACCGCCGCCGAGCACATGCGGGCGGAGGCCCGCGCGGAGACCGACCGGCTGCTCGACGAGGCGCGTGAGGCGGCGGCGAAGCGGCGTGCGGACGCCGCCGAGCAGGCCGACCAGCTCATGAACAAGGCCCAGCAGGAGGCGCTGCGCACGGCGACCGAAGCGGAGAGCCAGGCCGACACGATGGTCGGCGCGGCCCGCAAGGAGGCCGTGCGGATCACCTCGGAGGCGACCGTCCAGGGCAATTCGCTGGTGGAGCGGGCCCGTACGGACGCCGACGAGCTGCTGGTCGGGGCCCGCCGGGACGCGACCGCCATACGGGAGCGGGCCGAGGAGCTGCGGGCGCGGCTGGAGACCGAGATCGAGGAGCTGCACGAGCGGGCCCGCCGGGAGACGTCCGAGCAGATGAAGACGGCGGGCGAGCGTGTCGACAATCTGATGAAGGCGGCGACCGAGCAGCGCGACGAGGCCGCGGCGAAGGCCAAGGAGCTCCTGGCCACCGCGAATTCGGAGGCCAGCAAGGTCCGGATCTCCGCGGTGAAGCGCGCCGAGTCCCTGCTCAAGGAGGCCGAGCAGAAGAAGGCGTCGCTGGTGCGTGAGGCCGAGAAGCTACGGGCCGACGCCGAGCAGGAGGCGAAGCAGACGATCGAGGACGGTCGCCGCGAGCTGGATCTGCTGGTGCGCAGGCGCAAGGACATCAATACGGAGATCTCGCGGGTCCAGGATGTACTGGAGGCGCTGGAGTCGTTCGAGGCACCGGCGGCGGACGGAAAGCCGGCCAACGGCGGCACCCGAGGAGGCGTCAAGGCAGGTGTCTCGACAGGCACTCGTGCGGGTGGCAAGTCGTCAGAAAGCTAGTGCCTTTCGTTTGGATCAGGCCGGATCAGGGAGCGGGCTCCGGTGCCGTGCGTCGCAAGACGGAAGAGGGAGACGTGGCGGAGCCGTGCCGACCGACGACAGGACCGCGAGATGCGGCACCGGAGCCCGCGAGCCCGTCCTGACCGAACGAAAGACCCTGGCCGGACATCCATCTCCCGCACTCCGACAGGCACGTTCGGTCCCCCGGGCGGCAAGGATTCCGGAGGGCAGCCACTCAAAAGAGGTGACATTCTCCAGATCAAACGGGCATCCGCTCGATGACACGCCGTTCAGGCCCCTAGGATTCCCTCTATCACCTCACCGGTCTCATTCGACAGGAACCCCATGAGTGACCCTTCCTCCCCCTTCGGCTTCGAGCTCGTGCGGCGTGGTTACGATCGCGGTCAGGTAGACGACCGCATTACCAAGCTCGTCGCCGACCGTGACAGCGCTCTGGCCCGAATCACCGCTCTTGAGAAGCGCATCGAGGAACTCCACCTCGAAACGCAGAATGCCCAGGCCCAGGTCAGCGACGCCGAGCCGTCGTACGCCGGTCTCGGCGCCCGCGTGGAGAAGATCCTCCGCCTCGCCGAGGAGGAGGCGAAGGACCTGCGTGAGGAGGCCCGCCGCGCGGCCGAGCAGCACCGCGAGCTCGCCGAGTCCGCCGCCCAGCAGGTGCGCAACGACGCCGAGTCGTTCGCCGCCGAGCGGAAGGCGAAGGCCGAGGAAGACGGTGTGCGCATCGTCGACAAGGCCAAGGGCGAAGCGACCTCCCTGCGCACCGAGGCGCAGAAGGACGCTCAGCAGAAGCGCGAGGAGGCGGACGCCCTCTTCGAGGAGACCCGCGCCAAGGCCGCGCAGGCCGCCGCCGACTTCGAGACCAACCTCGCCAAGCGCCGCGATCAGTCGGAGCGCGACCTCGCGTCCCGTCAGGCGAAGGCCGAGAAGCGTCTCGCGGAGATCGAGCACCGCGCCGAGCAGCTTCGCCTGGAGGCGGAGAAGCTTCGCACGGACGCCGAGCGCCGGGCACGGCAGACGGTGGAGACCGCGCAGCGCCAGGCGGAGGACATCGTCGCCGACGCCAACGCGAAGGCCGACCGCATCCGCAGCGAGTCGGAGCGCGAGCTGGCGGCGCTCACCAACCGCCGCGACTCGATCAACGCGCAGCTCACCAACGTGCGCGAGATGCTGGCGACGCTGACCGGCGCCGCGGTGGCCGCCGCCGGCTCGCCGGCCGACGAGGAGCCGATCTCCCGCGGCGTCCCGGCCCAGCAGACCCGCTGATCCAGGGTCGCGTCGCGAGGTCCGCGCGCCCGGTTCCGCCTTTGTGGTGGCGCCGGGCGCGCGGCCGATCTAGCGTGAACGCATGATCGAGCTTGACGGCCTCAGTAAACGCTTCGGCAACAAGGTTGCCGTCGACCAGTTGTCCTGCCGGGTCAGACCGGGAATGGTGACCGGATTCCTGGGTCCGAACGGCGCGGGCAAGTCCACCACCATGCGGATGATGCTCGATCTCGACAACCCGACCAGCGGTTCGGTGCGCATCGACGGCAGGCGCTACCGCGAGCTGCGGGAGCCCCTGAAGCACATCGGGGCGCTGCTCGACGCCACATCGATGCACGGCGGTCGCAGCGCGTACAACAATCTGCTCTGCCTGGCCCAGAGCAATCGCATCCCGGAGAGCCGGGTCGGTGAAGTGCTCGACATGGTCGGGCTGACCGCGGTGGCGAAGAAGAAATCCAAGGGCTTCTCGCTCGGCATGGGCCAGCGGCTCGGAATCGCGTCGGCGCTGCTGGGTGATCCCGAGATCCTGATGTTCGACGAACCCGTCAACGGTCTGGACCCCGAGGGAATTCACTGGATTCGCAATCTGATGAAGGCGCTGGCCACGGAGGGCCGGACGATCTTCGTCTCCTCGCATCTGATGAGCGAAATGGCGCTCACCGCCGACCATTTGATCGTGATCGGCCAGGGCAGACTGCTCGCCGACACCTCGATGGCCGACTTCATCCATCAGAACTCCCGCAGCTACGTCCGGCTGCGCTCCCCGGAGCAGGAGCGACTGCGTGATGTGCTGCGTGAGGAGGGGGTCGTCGTGATCGAGGCGGGCGACGGCGTACTGGAGATCGACGACGCGACGACCGAGAGCCTGGGCGAACTGGCCGCCCGGCACCAGATCGTGCTGCATGAGCTGAGTTCCCAGCGGGCCTCGTTGGAGGAGGCGTTCATGCAGATGACGGCAGGGTCCGTGGAGTACCACGCGCACTCCGAACGGGGCGAGGAGCCGGCGCCGGTGGGAGCCCAGTGGGGCGACGCGTGGAAACGGGAGCAGCCGCCGGGCCAGCCGTCCGACGGCGGTCCGGACAACCAGGACAGGGGGGTGTGACGACGATGGCATCGGCACCCGCAGTCCTGCGTTCCGAGTGGACCAAGATCCGCACGGTCTCCTCCACCAAGTGGACGCTCGTCGCGGCGTTCTTCGTCACCGTGGCACTGAGCGCGGCGCTCAGCGCACTGATGAAGAGCCAGTTCGACAGCCTCTCCAGCGAGGAGCGGGCCACCTTCGACCCGACCTTCGTCAGCTTCTCCGGGATGACGCTCGGCCAGCTCGCCATGGTCGTCTTCGGCGTGCTGGTGGTCGGCACCGAGTACAGCTCGGGCATGATCCGGACCTCGCTGGCGGCGGTGCCGAAGCGCGGTTCGTTCCTCTTCTGCAAGATCCTGGTGGCGGGCGGTCTGGCCCTGCTGGTCGGTCTCGCGACCAGCTTCGTGTCGTTCTTCCTCGGCCAGGCGCTCCTCGGTGAGCACCGGACGACCATCGGCGCGGACAACGTGCTGCGCGCGGTCATCGGCGGCGGCGTCTACATGGGGCTGATCGCGATCTTCTCCATGGGTGTGGCGACGATGCTGCGCAGTTCGATGCTGTCGCTCGGCATCCTGATGCCGTTCTTCTTCCTCATCTCGCAGATCCTGTCGGCGGTCCCGGGTGCCAAGAAGGTGGCGCGGTACTTCCCCGACCAGGCCGGCTCCAAGATCATGCAGGTGGTCCCGGACGCCTTGAACACCGCGAAGGCCCCGTACGGGCCATGGGGCGGGCTGGGCATCATGGTGCTGTGGACGGCCGCGGCGCTGATCGGCGGTTATCTCGTACTGAGGAAGCGGGACGCCTGAGGGCCGTCCCTCACCGGGCCGGGTCCGGGTCCGGCTCCGGGTTTTCCCACCGGGCCGGTCCGGGCTCCGGGTTTCCCCTCCGGGCCGGCCCGGTCGGGCGGATCACACCTGGGGCCGTCACAGCCCGTCACAGCTGTACCGAGGGAAGGTGTGCCTCACCGGGACTTTGGCCGGAACCGTCAGCGCCTGGTTATCCTCCTAACTCTTACGGGGGTGTGCGGCCGGACGGCCTGGGCCCCGATGACAGATGAGTCGATGGGGCTTGAGCATGATCGAGGCAGTCGGCCTGACCAAGCGTTACGGCGCTAAGACGGCCGTGCACAACCTTTCCTTCCAGGTGCGGCCGGGGGCCGTCACCGGGTTCCTCGGTCCCAACGGGTCCGGCAAGTCCACCACCATGCGCATGATGCTCGGCCTGGACCGGCCGACCTCCGGGCATGTGACGATCGGCGGGCACCCCTACCGGAGCCTGCCGAACGCCCCCCGCCAGGTGGGCGCGCTCCTCGACGCGAAGGCGGTGCACGGCGGTCGCAGCGCCCGCAACCATCTGCTCTCCCTCGCCCAGCTGGCCGGCATCCCCGCCCGGCGGGTCGACGAGGTACTCGGTGTGGTCGGTCTCCAGGACGTGGCGCGGAAGCGGTCGCAGTCGTTCTCGCTGGGCATGGGCCAGCGGCTCGGCATCGCGGCGGCCCTGCTCGGGGACCCGCAGGTGCTGCTGTTCGACGAACCGGTCAACGGCCTCGACCCGGAGGGCATCCACTGGGTCCGCAATCTGATGCGGGCGCTGGCCTCGGAGGGGCGTACGGTCTTCGTCTCCTCGCACCTGATGAGCGAGATGGCGCTCACCGCCGACCAGCTGATCGTGATCGGCCGGGGCCAGTTGCTCGCCGACATGAGTGTCAAGGATTTCATTTCGGCCAATTCGGCCGACTTCGCCAGGGTCCGGCCGGCGCAGAACCCGCCCGAACACCGGGAGAAGCTGTCCGCCGTACTCGCCGAGGCGGGCGGTCAGGTCCTCCCGGAGCCGGACGGGGCGCTGCGCGTCACCGGCCTCGCGCTGCCGCGGATCTCCGACCTGGCCCATGAGGCGGACGTCCGGCTGTGGGAGCTGTCGCCGCACCAGGCTTCGCTGGAAGAGGCGTACATGCGGATGACGCAGGGCGCGGTGGACTACCGCTCGACGGCGGACCAGAAGGCGGGCTTCCAGCCGGCGGTCCAGCAGGGGTACGCACCGCCGCAGCAGATCGTCGTGCCCGACGTACCGCAGCAGGGCTGGTACGCACCGCCGCCGCCCGGACAGAACCCGTACGCGGCCCCGGCCGACGCGCCCAACGCGGCCCCGGCCGCTCCCGTCCCGGTGCTGCCCCCGCGAAGCCCCGCCCAGCCCGCTCCGGCCGCTCCCGGCCCGGTGCCCGCAGGGACCCCCGCGCCCGCGACGCCCTCCCCCACGGCGGCACCGTCCGCCCCCGCCGACCAGCCCGAGCGCGAGAGCAGCGAGGACCCCCGATGAGCACCCCGCAGGCCCCGTACCAGCCGCAGGCCCCGGCACCCGCGCCGCAGCAGCACCGGCAGGACGGCGCGTCCGCAGGTCTGTACACCTCGCCGATCCCGCAGCGCGCCGCCACCCTCGGCGACGCGCTCGCCTCCGAGTGGACCAAGATCCGTTCGGTGCGCTCCACGATGTGGACGCTCGGCGTGATGGTCGTGCTGATGCTCGGCATCGGTCTGGCGGCCGCGGCCCTGGTCGACGCGGCCGACACGGATCTCGGGGACACCCCGGTGCTCAGCCTCGGCTTCTACGGTGTGCTGCTCGGTTCCCTGTGCGTGATCACGCTCGGCGTGCTGACCATCGCCTCCGAGTACGGCACCGGCATGATCCGTTCGACACTGACGGCCTGCCCCAGCCGCGCCCGGGTGCTGACCGCCAAGGCGATCGTCTTCTTCCTGCTCACGTTCGTCGTGACGACGGCGGTGGCCACGATCGTCGCCGTGTCGCAGGAGCAGATCCTGGGCGGCGCCGAGCCGTCCGGCGGCGACTGGCTGCGCGCGACGGTGGGGATCGGCCTCTACACCGCGACGCTCGGGCTGCTGTCGCTCGGCCTCGGCGCGCTCGTCCGGCACTCCGCCGCCGCCATCACGATCATGATCGGTGTGGTGCTGCTGCCGCTGGTGGTCTCGATGTTCATGTTCTCGGACTCGCTGGCGGACGTTCAGCGCTGGCTCTTCGAGTACTCGATCCCGTTCCAGATCTTCGGTCTGTACGGCTCCTCGGTGACCGACTCGGGTCCGTCCGGCTGGCAGCCGCTGTGGATCATGCTCGGCGCGGCGGCCGTCGCGCTGGGCGGCGCGTTCCTCTCACTGGACCGCCGTGACGTCTGAGCCGTGAGCCCCGCGGCTTCCGCGCGGAGCACGGACCCGGCCGGACCGTGAGGACCCGGCGCCGTCCGCCGCCGTCAGTGGCGAGGCGCGTTCCTGGACCGCTGCACCCGTGTGGTGCGGCGGTCCCTCGCGTTCCAGCACGCCTTGTGCCAGTGCCTGCGGTCGTCGATGCCCGCGTACTGCGACCACGCCACGAGATGCGGGACGCCCGACGGGATCTCCTGGTCGCACCCGGGGCAGCGGTACCTCTTGCCCGCCGCGCTCGCCCCGCTCACCGGCCGCACCGACCAGTCCTCGCCCCGCCAGTCCTCGGTGCGCCCGAATCCCCCGTACCGGTCCCCCGCGTCGCTCGCGCTGTCGACGGGACTCTCGCCGCCTCGGGGGCGGTTGCGACGCGGGGACACGTGACACCTCGTGGGGGGAACGGTACGGGCAGGTTGCCGTCCAGCGTAGAGCCATCCGGTGCCGGTGGGTGTCCGCCGGCGGGAAGCCGCGCGCTCGGGGCGAGCGGTTACCGGAAAATCGCAACAACTTCCGCGCGGACCGTGCCTTTGGCACGTGTCAGACGTTGTTGCCAGGAGAGGGGATACGCGTCGGCCGTAAGGAGGCAAGAGGCGATGCGCGTCGGAACGTTCGTACTGGCGGCCCAGTTCCCGGGCCAGGGACAGGGCGAGGCACTGCACCGGGCGGTTCGCTCCGCCGAGGTGGCGGAGGAGTCCGGGCTCGACACCGTCTGGCTCGCGGAGCATCACTTCGTTCCGTACGGAGTCTGCCCGTCCGCCGTCACGCTGGCCGCGCTGCTGCTCGGCCGCACCCGCCGAATCCGGGTGGGCACGGCGGTGAGCGTCCTTCCCGTCCAGCACCCGGTGGCACTGGGCGAGCAGGCCGCCCTGCTCCATCTGACGAGCGGAGGACGGTTCTCGCTCGGTGTGGGCCGCGGCGGCCCGTGGGTGGACCTGGAGGTGTTCGGAGGCGGCCTGGAGGCGTACGAGAAGGGCTTTCCCGAATCCCTCGGCCTCCTGCTCGACTGGCTGCGCAAGCCACGGGTGGCGGGCCGTGGGGAGCGGTTCGCGTTCCGGGAGGTGGCGGTGGTGCCGCGCGCCGACGAGCTGCTGACCGACGATCCGCGAGGGTCGGAAGGGCCCGAGGTGGTCGTCGCCTGCACCTCGCCGAAGAGTGTGCGGCTGGCGGGGGAGAAGGCACTGCCGATGCTCCTCGGCATGCACTGCGGCGACGAGGACAAGGCGGAGATGGTCGCGCTGTGGCGGACGGCGGCCCGCGCGGCGGGACATCCGCCCGCGACCGTGGAGCGGGTCGGACATGTGTCCGCGGGGGTGGCGCAGATCGGGGACCGTGCCGACGAGGCCACCGAGACGCTGGTGAAGGCCATGCCGGGCTGGCTGCGGCAGGGGCTGGACGCCCATGTCACCGTCGACGGACGGCACCGGGTGATGCGCGACCCCGTCGCGTACACGGAACTGCTGTGCGGCATGCATCCGGTGGGCCCGCCCGCGCTCGCGGCGGACCGGCTCGCGGCCACCGCCGAACGGACCGGCATCACCCGCTTCGCGCTCCTGGTGGAGGGTTCGGGCGACCTCGCCGCCACGGAGGAGAACGTACGGCGGCTGGGCACCGAGGTGCTGCCGCTGCTCAACTGACCGGCCGTCGGCGACCGGGTGCTCGGGTGGTACGCGTACGGGGGCTGCCGCCCCGGAGCCAGGTGCACCTCCCGCGGCCCGGAACGGCAGCGGAGGCGTTCAGCAGTCCCGTAGCTCGGGCGACTGGTTGAGCAACTGGCCCCTCACCGAGGTGAAGCGCGCCAGTCTGTCGTCCGAGGAGGCGTCCAACGGGAACACCGCGACACGGTGGCAGTTCTGGAACGCCAGGCGCACCCCGAAGTGCCGCTGCAGCGCGCCACGGATGGCGTCGCTGGCGAGTGCGCGCAGCAGCTGACCGCGTGCCTGCTCGCTCGGCGGCGGCGTCTGGTTGTCGGCGAACTCGCCGCCGTCCACCTTCAGCTGAGCCACCAGAGAGCTGATCATCTCCCACGCGAAGGGCAGGGAGGTCCGGACGCAGTCGACGAAGTCGGCTTCGTCGACCTCGCCTCGCTCGGCCTGTTCCAACAGCGCCGGTGAGACGTCGAGCGACATGGGTTCTCCTCTCGCGGCCCCGGAACAGTCGTCCGGGGCCGACCCCGGCGGGGGGCCGGGGTCTTACGGGCAGGTAAGAAGGACGGCGACGCAGCGTACACACACGGCGACCTCCTGCTTCCACGGTAAGCGCGCGATCCTGGCCGCACCAGGAGAATGGGAAGACAACCGGCCAATAACGAACGGTCTCTTACTGGGCGAATCGCGTGGACGGCCGGTCGTCGAGTAGCGTTGCCGACCATGCGTCTCGTCATCGCCCGCTGCTCCGTCGACTACGCGGGCCGGCTCACCGCCCATCTGCCCTCCGCTCCCCGCCTCATTCTGGTGAAGGCGGACGGCAGCGTTTCCATTCACGCCGACGACCGGGCGTACAAACCGCTCAACTGGATGTCCCCGCCCTGCACCCTCAAGGAGGGCGCGGACGAGAACGAGGGCGTGTGGACGGTGGTGAACAAGGCGGGCGAGAAATTGATCATCACCATGGAGGAAGTGCTCCACGACTCGTCCCACGAGCTGGGCGTCGACCCGGGGCTCATCAAGGACGGGGTGGAGGCGCATCTCCAGGAGCTGCTGGCCGACCGCATCGAGACGCTGGGCGAGGGCTACACCCTGATCCGCCGCGAGTACTTCACCGCGATCGGCCCGGTCGACATCCTGTGCCGCGACGCGGACGGGGCGACGGTGGCCGTGGAGCTCAAGCGCCGCGGTGACATCGACGGGGTGGAGCAGCTGACCCGTTATCTGGAGCTCCTCAACCGGGACCCGCACCTCGCGCCGGTACGGGGCGTCTTCGCCGCCCAGGAGATCAAGCCGCAGGCCCGGGTGCTGGCGACGGACCGGGGCATCGGCTGCGTGGTCCTCGACTACGACGCGATGCGCGGTATCGAGGACGACAAGCTGCGGCTGTTCTGACCGTCCGCCCGCCGTGACGGCACGGCGGGCGCAGGGGTACGGCCCCGGACCGCCTCGCCGCGGTCCGGGGCCGTACCCCTGCCCGGCCGGTGCGGTGCGCCGGACCCGCACCGTCGCGGTTCCGTGTCCGACCCGTCCGGGGCAGTCCGTCGCGGCGCGGCCCGCGCCTCCTGGTCCCTGGACGCCCCGTCCGGGGAGGGGCGTCGGCTGCCTCAGGCCGTCGGTGCCGGCTCCTCGGCGGACGCGACGGGGTCCGGGGACTCCGGGGACGCGGACGTGTCCTGTGACGCCGGCACCGGGGCCTCGCTCGTCATCGTCACACTGCTCGACGGAGGAAGCGGTCCGATCGCGGAGTCGGACGTCTCCGGTTCGGTCGGCGGGTCCGGGACGGTCGACGGATCGGTCGGCGGGGTCTCCCCCGGGCCCGACGACGTCGACGTGCTGGGACCGGGGTCCTGGGACGTCGACCCGGTGGGCGACGGGTCGTCGGGCGATTCGCTCGCGCTCACGTCCCCGCTCGGGGACTCCTCGTCCGTCGGGGTGGACCCGGACTCGCTCGCCCCCGGACCGGGCGTACCGCTCTCCGTCTCGCTGGGTGATGCCTCGCCGGACGTCCCCGGCGCCACGGGAGCGCCGTCGTGGCCGCCCCATCCGCCGGGGCCCGTACCGTCCGTCGTCGCGTCCGCCGGGAGGCCGTTCTCGTCGCCGCCCGCCTCGGTCGACTGCTCGCTCGTGACGGGCCGCCCGCCCGGCGGCTTGTTGCCCGAGGTCGCGCCCAGGGTCACCACGGTGCCCAGCACGGCCGCCAGCAGCGCGCCCGCGCACGCCGCGACCAGGTTCCGCCGGGCGCCGCCCAGGAGCGTGCGGCGGCCGCGGTGCGGCTTCCGTACGGCCGGGGCCGGCGGTACGGCTCCGACGCCGAGCAGGGCCGCGTCCGCGTCGAACGGCTTGATCTCGGGGAACGGCAGGAGCGTCGGCACGCCCGCGGCCGGTGTCGCCGACTCGTCGTACCGGACGAACGGCGGGTCCTCCACCGGCGGGGCCGCCAGGGCCAGGGCCGGTCCCGCCGAGCGGTCCGCGACCAGCGCGAGTGCCCGGCGTCCGGCCACCGCGCCCGGCTTGTCGGCGAGCGCCCCTCGCATCGCGATCGACGCCTCCAGTTCGGCCCTGGCCCGGTCGAGGCTTCCGGTGCAGAGCGCGAGGACGCCCAACTCATGGTGGAAGTACGCCTCTTCGGCGACCTCCCCGGCGATCCTGGCCGCCTCCTGACCGAGCCGCAGCGCCCGCTCCCAGACCCCCCAGTGCAGCCCGGCCGCGAAGGCCGGGGCGGCGCTGCGGGCCAGCAGGACGGCGGCGCTGGTCTGTCCCGCCTCGCCGCCCGGCACCAGCCGGGTCATCGCGGCGAGCAGCGCGTCCGCCTCGGCGACGGCGCGTTCGGGGGTCACGGACGGGTGCCCGGCCCACCAGGCGTAGTGCTGGGCGGCGGTACGGGCACGGTCGCCCGCGTCCTCGCCGTATCCCTCGGCCTCCAGCTGGACCCGCACCCCGGCGGCCAGCCGGTAGCGCGGTCCGGCCGGGGACAGCAGTCCGCAGGCCGCGAGTTCACCGAGCGCGGCGTCGGCGTGGGTGTCCCCGACGAGCGCGGGGAGATGGGCCTGGTGCGGTACCTCGCCGCCGAGCGCGACGGCGAAGTGCAGAGTGTCGCGGGCGGCCCGGCTCAGCCGGGAGGCGAGCAAGGGGGCGGGCGCCGCGCCCTCGCCGAGCGAGGGCAGCGGCACCTCGTCGTCCGGCGGTACGAGGGAGGTGACCGGGGCGTCCTCGGGGCGGTCCTCGAAGAAGTTGTACTCGTCGAAGGTCTCGGCGCCGGCCCGCAGCCGGTCGCGCTGGCGCAGCAGCGCGCCGGCCTGGACGAAGCGGAGCGGCAGTCCCTCGGACTCGAACCAGAGGTCGCCCGCCCAGTTTCGCTCCTCCTCGGAGAGCGGGCGGTCGACGGCACGCTCCAGCAGGTCGAGCGAGGCCGCCCGGCCAAGTCCGCCGAGGACGATCTCCTCGACACGCCCCTCGGTGCCGGGTGGGGCGACCTCGGGGGTCGCGGCCAGCAGGAAAGCGCTTTCGGGCGCCGCGTCGAGCAGTTCGTCCAGTGCGGCGCCGCCGAACTCCAGGTCGTCCAGGACGACGACCGCGCCGATCCCCCGGACGCCTTCGAGAAGTCCGGCGCGGTCGGGACGGTACAGCGGGGCGTGCTGGACCGCCTCGAAGAGCCCGTACAGCAGATCGGTCGCGGTGCGCTTGTGGCCGGAGAGCCGGACGACGCCGTCGGGGGCGAGGTCCGCGCAGTCCGCGGCGACGGCGTCGAGCAGTGTGGTGCGGCCCGCTCCGGGCGGCGCGGTCACCCGCGCCGAGCGGCCACGTGTCAACAGGTCCACCAGGCGCTCGCGGTCCTCCTGGCGCTCCAGGAGCGGCAGTTGCGGGAGCGGCGGTCCGGGCGGTACGGGCGGGGTGCCCGCGCTCTCGCGGTCCGCGCGCTCGGCGGCGGTGTGCCGGACCGGTGCCGGGGGCTGCTGCCCCGGCGGGCACGCCTCGACCTCGCTGCCGTCGACCGGGTTCACGGTGAGCAGGAGGTCGCCCGAGACGAGCTGGACGGTGCGGGGCCGCTGCGGCGGCTGGCCGAGGTCGGGCGTCAGTGGATCGCGGGAGGGCCTGCGCCGCGCGGTGTCCTCACCGGTCTCGTCGGGACGGCCGCTCGCGTGGCCGTGCTCATCGGGTCCCCGAGTGGTCGGGTCCATCGTCCAAGTCCCCCAGACGCGTGGCGCGCGGTTGCCCCTCCGGCCTCGCGCGCCCGCTGTCGGTTCCGGTCCGGTGTCCGCCCATGGGGCCGTCGATCGGCAGACGGGCGAACCATAGGGCTCCGTACAGTATCTACGAACGCAGGGGGGATCGGACCGTCCTGGAGATCACGGTCTCGTCAGCATTGCGGGGCCCCGGCCGCCGCACGTCCGGTTCTTCGTCTTCGCCGCGCACGTCCGGTTCTCCGGCTCCGTCGCGTTGGCCCGGTTCTTCCACGCGGGCGCGCAGGTCTTCCACGCGGGCGCGCAGTCGCGCGGGTCCCGGTTCCGGGCCGTCGAGTCCATCCGGTCCGGGCGGTGCGTCAGACGCGCGGCAGGGAGTCCGCGGCGATCCCGCCCTCGATGGCGAGGATGCGGTGCAGTCGGGTCGCCACCAGCAGACGCTGCATCTGGGGCGGCACGCCCCGCAGCACCAGCCGCCGTCCCGCCCGGCCGGCCCGTCGGTGCGCGCCCATGATGACGCCGAGCCCGGTGGCGTCCCAGGAGTCCAGCGCGGTCAGGTCGAGCACCAGGTCGCCGGCTCCCTCGTCGAGCGCCGAGTGCAGGACCGTACGGGCGTCCGCCGCGCTCCGGACATCGAGGCGGCCCCCGACGACCAGCTCGGTGTGGTCGCCCCTGATGTGCATATGCGCTCCCCTGGAAACGTCGTGGCGATGTCTCTGTCTGTTCTGTTGTCTGTCACAACTGACTGCTGTAGCGACAGAGAAGTTGCCGTCTGTGAGCGAACCGATACCGAATTCACTCCGTGGAGTGATAGAGATCGACGAAAGTCCCCTGGCCCCGGCAAGAGGTCCGCAGTTCCGAGAGGTGTTCCCCCGGGCCCCCGGGTCCGATTGACGGCACATCAGGCAGCCGGGGGCCGATCCGCGTTCAGTACGTGTAGAAGCCCTGCCCGCTCTTGCGGCCGATGTCACCCGCGTCCACCATCCGGCGCATCAGCTCGGGGGCGGCGAACTTCTCGTCCTGCGACTCGGTGTAAATGTTCCCCATGGCGTGCAGCAGGATGTCGACGCCGGTCAGGTCGGTGGTGGCGAGGGGACCCATGGCGTGGCCGAAGCCCAGCTTGCAGGCGGTGTCGATGTCCTCGGCCGACGCGACACCCGACTCGTAGAGCTTGGCGGCCTCGATGACCAGCGCCGAGATCAGCCGGGTGGTGACGAAGCCGGCGACATCCCGATTGACGACGATGCAGGTCTTGCCGACGGACTCGGCGAACTCACGGGCGGTGGCGAGGGTTTCGTCGCTGGTCTTGTAGCCGCGGACCAGTTCGCACAGCCGCATCATCGGGACCGGGGAGAAGAAGTGCACACCGACGACCCTCTCCGGCCGGTCCGTCACCGCGGCGATCTTGGTGATCGGGATGGCGGAGGTGTTGGAGGCGAGTACCGCGTCGGGGCGTACCAGCTTGTCGAGGCTCCGGAAGATCTCGTGCTTGACGTCGATGTTCTCGAAGACCGCCTCCACGACGAGGTCGGCGTCCGCGACCGCGTCGAGGTCGGTGGTCGTGGTGATGCGGGCGAGCGCGGCCTCGGCGTCCGCCGCGTCCAGCTTCCCCTTGGCGACGAACTTGTCGTACGAGGTCCTGATGCCGTCGCGGCCACGGGCCAGGGCCGCGTCCGTGACATCACGCAGCACGACGTCCCAGCCCGCCTGGGCGGAGACCTGTGCGATGCCGGACCCCATGAGTCCGGCCCCGATGACGGCAAGCTTCCTGGCCACGTTCGCACCCCTTGTTTCGTGTTCGGCCCCGGCCGGCGTTCTCCGCACTGGCACATGCTCTTCGGCGGAGGTTAGCCGCCGTGGGCGGCCGTGGGGCCTCGAAGAGATGCGCGTCACGTCTCACATGACGGACATCACACCGGTCCGGCTCATTCGGTGGTGCGCCGGGCGCAGTTGAGGGCGCGTGAGGCGGTGGGCGCGGGCGTCCGCCGGGGGTGAGGACGCGGAGGCCCGGTCCGTCCGCCGGGGGAGCCGGGGCGTACGGATTCGGTACGGCCGCCGGGGGAGCCGGGGCGTACGGATTCGGTACGGCCGCCGGGGGAGCCGGGCGGGCGCGGGCCCGGCCCGGTCGGGCGGACCGGAAGACCTGATGTCCTCCTCCACCGCGATCGCGGTGGGTGGGGAGTGGATCGGCGAGGGGAGTCGCGGGGCGTCGGGAGCCCGCTCCCCGTCGCGGGGAAGGTCATAAGCTGGCCGCATGGTCAATCTGACGCGCATCTACACCCGTACCGGAGACCAGGGCACCACCGCCCTCGGCGACATGAGCCGGACCGCCAAGACCGATCTGCGGATCTCGGCCTATGCCGACGCCAATGAGGCCAACGCCGTCATCGGTACGGCCATCGCGCTCGGGCAACTTCCCGAGGAGGTCGTGAAGGTCCTCGTCCGGGTGCAGAACGACCTGTTCGACGTGGGCGCCGACCTGTCGACACCGGTCGTCGAGGACCCGAAGTACCCGCCGCTGCGCGTCGAGCAGTCGTACGTCGACAAGCTGGAGGCGGACTGCGACACCTTCCTGGCGGACCTGGACAAGCTGCGCAGCTTCATCCTGCCGGGCGGTACGCCGGGGGCCGCGCTGCTGCACCAGGCGTGCACGGTCGTGCGCCGGGCGGAGCGGTCCACCTGGGCGGCGCTGGAGGTGCACGGCCAGGTGATGAACGCGCTGACCGCGACCTATCTCAACCGGCTCTCCGATCTCCTGTTCATCCTGGCGCGGACCGCGAACAAGGAGCTGGGGGACGTGCTGTGGGTCCCGGGCGGCGAGCGCTGAGCCCGACCCGCGCCGTCCGCCGCGGAACTGTCCGCCTCGGAAGAAATCACCCCCCGGGAGACCGTCGCCGCAGGCCCGCCCCCGCGGGCCGGCCGCCCTCCGGTCCTCGACGGGCGCGCCGACCACTCCCGGTTCCTCACCGGTCCTTCACCGGCTCCCTTTTCGGGAAGACCGTGTAGCTTCCTGCGATCAGCACGTTGAGACCGATCACGAAGAGCATCGTCCGCTGCCAGGACACCAGCGGACCGGTGTCGCCGTCCCCGCCGACATACCAGGCCGCCGCCTGGAGCAGGACGATCGCGGTCATGGCCGCGGCCGTCCAGCGGCCCGCCACCCGCCACTCGTGGACCGCTCTGGCCGCGCCGTACCTCGGCGGCCGGACCGGCGGCGGGCCGTCCGCGAACCGATGGGCGACACGTACGTCGACCCACTTCACGGTGGAGTGCCCGAGGCCGACGGTGAATCCGATGTAGACGGCGGCGAGACCGTGCTTCCAGTCGGGCTGGGCGCCGTTCTTCAGGTCCACGGCGGTCACCACCAGGAGGACGGCCTCCAGCAGCGGCTCGCACAGGAGCACGGCCGCGCCGAGCCGTGGCCTCCTCGCCGGGTAGCGCAGCGTGAGCCCCAGCGCCAGCAGCACCCAGAAGGCGATCTCACAGGACACGATCAGTGTGACGATCACAGTACTTCTCCTCCCGTTCCCCTCCAGCCTTCCGTCCGCACGGCCGGTGTGCGTCGTCGTCACTGACGAGTCCGCACTGCATCCTTCGATGTAGTCGCGGCTCGGTCCCGGCGCGGAGGCCCGGTGGGCGGCGCCCGTGTTGGATGGAGGAGTGCTGCCACTCCCCCTCGCCCGCCCGCACCGTGACGACGTACTGATCGCGGCCGTCGGACTGTTCGGCGGGCTGTTCCTCTGGGCGGTCGGCCCGCGTTCGCAGAACGGCCCGGTCCTCGACGCGCCCTCGTACCGCTCACCGTGATGGCCGCGCTGGAGCTGGTACGCAGGACGGCGCCCCGGGCCGCCCCGGCGCTCGGCACGCTCGCGATGGCCGTGGAGGTCCTGACCCCCGGGAACCTGGTGACGGTGCTGATGTACACCGACCTCCTGTACGCGGCGGTGGTGTACGGCACTCCGGCGGCGGCCCGGCGCATCCCGGTGGCGGCCTTCCTGTTCACCGTCGGGGTCACGGTCGGGCTGTTCACCTCGACCCGCGGGCCCGAGGCGCTGGTCGTCGGCATCCTCGCGGGACTGGTCTGCTTGGCGCCCGCGCTCACCGGGGTCAGCGTGCGCAACCACCGGGAGGCGGCCGAGGCCGCGCGGCTGAGGGCCGACCGGACGGCGCTGCTGGCGGAGAAGGACCGTGTCCGGGCGGTCACCGCCGAGCGCGCGCGGATGGCCCGGGAGCTGCACGACGTGGTCGCCAACCACCTCTCCGCGATCGCCGTCCACTCCACCGCCGCGCTCTCCATCGACGACCCCGGGACCTCCCGGGACGCGCTGACCGTGATCCGGGAGAACAGCGTCGAAGGTCTGGCCGAAATGCGCCGTCTGATCGGGCTGCTGAGGGACGGAAGCGGCGAACCGGAACCGGCGACGGCGCCCACCCTGGACGCTCTGGACACCCTCGTCGCACAGGCCGCGACCAGTGGCGCGGCGGGCGGACTCGTCCTCACGCTCGACGACACCCGCCCGGCACCGGACCGGTTGCCGGCTCCGGTCGAGTCGGCCGCGTACCGGATCGTCCAGGAGTCCCTGACGAACGCGCTCAAACATGCGGCGCCCGGACCGGTCACGGTGCGGCTCGGCCGGTCCGGACGATCGCTGACCGTACGGGTCAGCAGTGTGTACGGCGACCTGCCGCAGCCGCGTGCCCCGGGGTCCGGCGCCGGTCTCGCCGGGATGCGGGAGCGGGTGGCGCTGCTCGCCGGGGAGTTCGAGGCCGGTCCCGTGACCGGCGGGAACGGCGGGCGGATCTGGCGGGTGCGGGCCGAACTTCCCGTGGACGAAGGGAACGTGACGTCATGACGATCCGTGTGCTGGTCGCCGAGGACCAGTCGGCGGTCCGGGCCGGTCTGGTGCTCATTCTGCGCAGTGCCCCGGACATCGAGGTCGTCGGAGAGGCCCGGGACGGTGAGGAGGCGGTGCGGCCGGCCCGCGAGCTGCGGCCGGACCTGGTGCTGATGGACATCCGGATGCCACGGCTGGACGGGGTGTCGGCGACCCGGCGGGTGGTGGCCGACGAGCTCGCCGATGTGCTCGTGCTGACCACCTTCGACCTGGACGAGTACGTCTTCGGGGCGTTGCGGGCGGGCGCGGCGGGCTTCCTGCTGAAGAACACCGACGCCCGCGATCTGCTCGAAGCGGTCCGCACGGTGGCGCGCGGCGAGGGGCTGATCGCCCCGGCGGTGACGCGCCGGCTGATCGCGGAGTTCGCCGCACCCTCCTCACGTGTCCGGTCCGTGGACTCTCCCGGTTCCGATGTCCTCGAACCGCTCACCCGACGGGAGCGGGAAGTTCTCGGCTGTCTCGGTGACGGACTGTCGAACGCGGAGATCGCGGTCCGGCTCAATATGGCTGAAGCGACGGTGAAGACGCACGTCAGCCGGTTGCTGGCGAAGCTGGGACTGCGCAGCCGGGTGCAGGCAGCGGTGCTCGCGCAGGAGTTGGGGGTTTGAGACTTGCTCCGATCTTTGGTCTGGACCTCTTGACGATTGGTCCAGACCTTCCTAATCTCACCGAGCACACTGCGGTGAGTACGCCATGACAAAAAAGCGGACTCAGGGCGGCGCAAGGGTTGCAGTTTGCGGATTACCCCCGTTTGTCGGACCTCTCCCGAGGAGCACCGTTGAGCATCCATCCCCCCCAAAACGAGAACCGGTCACGGTTCAGACTCGGCGCCGGCCGGGCATCCAAGTCGAGGGTGGTCGCCGGTTTCACCGCCCTGCTGATCCCGCTCGCCGCGATGGTCGGCCTGGCCGCCCCGGCGGACGCGGCCGCCGGCACGGCGACCGCGACCTACCTCAAGAAGTCCGACTGGGGCAGCGGTTTCGAGGGCCAGTGGACGGTGAAGAACACCGGCACCAGCGCTCTCAGCTCCTGGACCATCGAGTGGGACTTCCCGTCCGGCACCGCGGTCGGCTCCGCCTGGGACGCCACCGTCACCAGCTCCGGAACCCACTGGACCGCCAAGAACCTCAGCTGGAACGGCTCCATCGCCCCGGGCGCCAGCCTCAGCTTCGGCTTCAACGGCACCGGCGCCGGCGCCCCCACCGGCTGCAAGCTGAACGGCGCCTCCTGTGACGGCGGCGGCACCACCCCCGGTGACAACGCCCCGTCGGCCCCCGGCACCCCCACCGCGAGCAACATCACCGACACCTCGGTGAAGCTCAGCTGGGCCGCGGCCACCGATGACCACGGCATCAAGAACTACGACGTCATCCGTGACGGCGCCACGGTCAGCACCGTCACCGGCACCACGTACACCGACTCGGGCCTGAGCAAGGGCACCGACTACTCGTACACCGTGCAGGCCCGTGACACCGCCGGCCAGACCGGTCCGGTCAGCGCCGCGGTCAAGGTCCACACCACCGGTCAGTCCGGCCCGGACAACCCCGGCCCCGGCACCGGCAGCAAGGTCAACCTCGGTTACTTCACCGACTGGGGCGTCTACGGCCGGAACTACCACGTCAAGAACCTGGACACGTCCGGTTCCGCCGCGAAGATCACGCACATCAACTACGCCTTCGGCAACGTGACCGGCGGCAAGTGCACGGTCGGTGACTCCTACGCCGACTACGAGATGGCCTACACCGCCGACAAGTCCGTCGACGGCGTCGCCGACAACTGGGACCAGCCGCTGCGCGGTAGCTTCAACCAGCTGCGCAAGCTCAAGGCGAAGTACCCGAACATCAAGATCCTCTGGTCCTTCGGTGGCTGGACCTGGTCCGGCGGCTTCGGCCAGGCGGCCCAGAACCCGGCCGCGTTCGCCGACTCCTGCTACAACCTGGTCGAGGACCCCCGCTGGGCGGACATCTTCGACGGCATCGACCTCGACTGGGAGTACCCCAACGCCTGTGGTCTGACCTGTGACACCAGCGGCCCGGACGCCCTGAAGAAGATCACCACGGCCATGCGCGCCAAGTTCGGCAGCAAGAACCTGGTGACGGCCGCCATCTCGGCGGACGGCTCGGACGGCGGCAAGCTCGACCTCGCCGACTACGCGGGCGCTGCCCAGTCCCTGGACTGGTACAACGTGATGACGTACGACTTCTTCGGTGCCTGGGACGCGAAGGGCCCGACGGCTCCGCACTCCCCGCTCACCACGTACAACGGCATCCCGCAGGCGGGCTTCAACTCCGCCGACGCCATCGCCAAGCTGAAGGCCAAGGGCGTCCCCGCCTCGAAGCTGCTGCTCGGCATCGGCTTCTACGGCCGCGGCTGGACCGGTGTGACGCAGGACGCCCCCGGCGGCACCGCGACCGGTGCGGCCCCGGGCACGTACGAGGCCGGCATCGAGGACTACAAGGTCCTCAAGTCCAGCTGCCCGACCACCGGCACCATCGCCGGCACGGCGTACGCCCACTGCGGCACCAACTGGTGGAGCTACGACACCCCGTCCACCATCGGCTCCAAGATGACCTGGGCGAAGAACCAGGGCCTGGGTGGCGCGTTCTTCTGGGAGTTCAGCGGTGACACCACGAACGGCGAGCTCGTCGGTGCCATGGCCAACGGCCTGAAGTAGTCGCACAGCAGTACCGCACGACCCGGAAAAGCAACCGGGGAGACAGGTCCGCCCCCTGTCTCCCCGGTTTTTCCATGCCCTGACACCGCCGCCTCACCGGCCTGCGGGACAGGGACACGGACGGACGGACCGGACGGACACGGGCGTACGGGAACGGATACGGGACCGGGCACGCCCACCGCACCACCGGCCACCACACCACCGGCCACCAGTCACCAGTCACCAGTCACCAGTCACCAGTCACCAGTCACCAGTCACCCCAGGGGGGCACCCGCTAACACGTATGCCGGTACGCGCAGCAGCCCGACGCACGACCACGTGCGCCCCCACAGCGGCGTCCGGGCACGCTCCCGCCCCCGAGAGATCAGGGACAGCGGGACAGAGGGCCAGGACCGAGGACGAGGCTCAGGGATGATTCAGGAACAGGGACACGCGTACGGGTACGAACCGCGGCTCACGCCACGTTGACCCGCTGGCCGGGCGGAGCCGCCTCCAGCCAGGCGAGGAATCCGGTGAGGGCGTCCTCGCTCATCGCCAGCTCCAGGCGGGTCTCACGGTGGAGACAGCCGAGCACGACGGCGTCGGAGAGGAGCGCGAGTTCTTCCTCGCCCTCGGGCAGCCGGCGGGTCACGACCTCGATCGAGGCACGCTCCAGCACACGGCGCGGACGCGGGGAGTACGAGAAGACCCGGAACCAGTTGACCCGGTCGCCGCTGTACCGCGCGACGCCGTACACCCAGCCCTTGCCCGAGGTGTCGGGCTCCTGCGCGACGTCCCAGCGCAGGCTGCAGTCGAAGGTCCCGCCGGAGCGCTGGATCAGCCTCCGGCGCAGACCGAAGACGAAGAGCCCCACCAGGACCAGTGCGACGACCAGACCGCTCACCCACAGCGCGAGGAACATCTCCACCGACCTCCTCGCAACATCGAGTAACGGATACGAATCAAACCGCACCTGCATCGCCTCAGCCGCGACACGGTCTGGAGAATTCCAGCTCGGGCCGCGGCTGAGGGCAACAACTGTCGGCGGGGTGCCTAACGCACCGCCACCGCACGCATTCGGACATCCGCGCGCCGCTCCGCGGCGGCGTCGGCGTCCGACTTCGCGCGTTCCAGCGCACGCTCGGCGCGCTGGACATCGATCTCGTCCGCCAGCTCGGCGATCTCCGCCAGCAGCGACAGCTTGTCGTCCGCGAACGAGAGGAAACCGCCGTGCACAGCTGCGACGACAGTCCCGCCGTCGCTCGTACGGATGGTCACCGGGCCCGACTCCAGCACACCGAGCAGCGGCTGGTGACCGGGCATGACGCCGATGTCGCCGGACGTGGTGCGCGCGACGACCAGGGTGGCCTCGCCGGACCAGACACTGCGGTCCGCGGCGACCAGCTCGACGTGCAGCTCAGCAGCCAAGGGTGGCTCCTCGGGTCACCACCCGGCCGCCTGGCCGGGTGTTGGGTCAATTCTACGGGGCGTGGAGAGGGGGGCGGGACCGGACCCGCCCCCCTCGGTGAGCCGACGGCTCAGGAGACGCCGAGCTCCTTGGCCTTGGCCTTCAGGTCGTCGATGCCACCGCACATGAAGAACGCCTGCTCCGGGAAGTGGTCGTACTCCCCGTCACAGATCGCGTTGAACGCGGCGATCGACTCGTCGAGCGGCACGTCCGAACCGTCCAGGCCGGTGAACTGCTTGGCGGCGTGGGTGTTCTGCGACAGGAAGCGCTCGACGCGACGAGCACGGTGGACGACGAGCTTGTCCTCCTCGCCCAGCTCGTCGATACCGAGGATCGCGATGATGTCCTGGAGGTCCTTGTACTTCTGCAGGATTCCCTTGACGCGGCTGGCCGCGTCGTAGTGCTCCTGCGCGATGTAGCGCGGGTCCAGGATGCGGGACGTCGAGTCCAGCGGGTCGACCGCCGGGTAGATGCCCTTCTCCGAGATCGGACGCGACAGAACGGTCGTCGCGTCCAGGTGGGCGAAGGTGGTCGCCGGCGCCGGGTCGGTCAGGTCGTCCGCGGGGACGTAGATCGCCTGCATCGAGGTGATCGAGTGACCACGCGTCGAGGTGATGCGCTCCTGGAGCACACCCATCTCGTCGGCCAGGGTCGGCTGGTAACCCACCGCGGACGGCATACGGCCGAGCAGGGTGGACACCTCGGAACCGGCCTGGGTGAAGCGGAAGATGTTGTCGATGAAGAGCAGCACGTCCTGCTTCTGCACATCGCGGAAGTACTCCGCCATGGTCAGGGCGGACAGTGCGACCCGCAGACGGGTGCCCGGCGGCTCGTCCATCTGGCCGAAGACCAGCGCGGTCTTGTCCAGGACGCCCGACTCGGTCATCTCGTCGATGAGGTCGTTGCCCTCACGGGTGCGCTCACCGACACCGGCGAACACCGACACACCGTCGTGCAGCTTCGCCACACGCATGATCATTTCCTGGATGAGGACCGTCTTGCCGACGCCCGCACCACCGAACAGACCGATCTTGCCGCCCTTGACGTACGGGGTCAGCAGGTCGACGACCTTCAGGCCGGTCTCGAACATCTCGGTCTTGGACTCGAGCTGGTCGAAGGCCGGGGCCTTGCGGTGGATCGGCCAGCGCTCGGTGATCTGAGCCTCGGCCTCCGGCTCGTTCAGGATCTGGCCAAGGGTGTTGAAGACCTTGCCCTTGGTGATGTCACCGACGGGCACGGTGATGCCCGCGCCGGTGTCGGTCACCGGGGCCTGGCGGACCAGACCGTCGGTGGGCTGCATCGAGATCGCGCGGACCACGCCGTCACCCAGGTGCTGGGCGACTTCGAGGGTCAGCGTCTTGCGGGCGCCGGCCTCGGCCGGGTCGTCCACATCGACGTGCAGCGCGTTGTAGATCTCCGGCATCGCGTCGACGGGGAACTCCACGTCGACGACCGGGCCGATGACCCGGGCGACGCGGCCCGTGGCAACGGCCGTCGAAGCCTGCTCGGTAGTCGTCGTCATTTACCTGTCACTCCCCGCGGTCGCGTCGGCCAGCGCACTGGCACCACCGACGATCTCGCTGATTTCCTGGGTGATTTCGGCCTGGCGGGCCGCGTTGGCAAGCCGGGAAAGACTCTTGATGAGGTCCCCGGCGTTGTCGGTCGCCGACTTCATCGCACGGCGGCGGGCGGCGTGCTCGGAAGCGGCGGCCTGGAGCAGTGCGTTGTAGATACGGCTCTCGACGTAGCGCGGCAGGAGGGCGTCGAGGACGTCCTCCGCCGACGGCTCGAAGTCGAACAGCGGAAGGATCTCGCCCTTCGCCCCGTTCTCCTCCGCGACCTGGTCGAGCGAGAGCGGCAGCATCCGGTTGTCCACCGGGTTCTGCGTCATCATCGACACGAACTCGGTGAAGACGATGTGCAGCTCGTCGACACCGCCTTCGGCCGTGTCCGCCTGGATGGCCTCGATCAGCGGTGCGGCGACGCGCTTGGCGTCCCCGTACGTCGGGCTGTCGGTGAAGCCGCTCCACGACTCCGCGACCTTGCGCTCGCGGAAGCCGTAGTAGGCGACACCCTTGCGGCCGACGATGTACGTGTCGACCTCCTTGCCCTCACTGCCCAGCCGCTCCCGGAGCCGTTCCGCCGCCTTGATGGCGTTGGCGGAGTAGCCGCCGGCCAGACCGCGGTCGCTCGTGACGAGCAGGACAGCGGCCCGGACCGGGGACTCGACCTCGGTGGTGAGCGGGTGCTTGGTGATGGAGCCGGTCGCCACCGCGGTCACCGCGCGGGTGAGCTCGGTCGCGTACGGCGTCGAGGCCGCCACCTGGCGCTGCGCCTTGACGATGCGCGAGGCGGCGATCATCTCCATCGCCTTGGTGATCTTCTTCGTGGCGGTGACGGAGCGGATGCGGCGCTTGTAAACGCGAAGCTGAGCGCCCATCGATCAGCCCTCGCCCAGCAGCTTGCCGTCCGAGGTCTCGAACTGCTGCTTGAAGGCGGCGATCGCGTCGGCGATCGACTGCAGCGTGTCGTCGGACATCTTGGCGCCCTCGGCGATGCTGGTCAGGAGGTCCTTGCGCTCGCGGCGCAGGTACTCCAGCAGCTCCGTCTCGAAGCGGCGGATGTCCTCGACCGGGACGTCGTCCATCTTGCCGGTGGTGCCGGCCCAGACCGAGACGACCTGCTCCTCGACCGGGAACGGGGCGTACTGCGGCTGCTTCAGCAGCTCGACCATGCGCTTGCCGCGCTCCAGCGAGGCCTTGGAGGCCGCGTCCAGGTCGGAACCGAAGGCGGCGAACGCCTCCAGCTCGCGGTACTGGGCGAGGTCCACGCGCAGTCGGCCGGAGACCTGGCGCATGGCCTTGTGCTGGGCGGAGCCACCGACGCGGGAGACCGAGATACCGACGTTCAGAGCCGGACGCTGACCGGCGTTGAAGAGGTCGGACTCCAGGAAGCACTGGCCGTCGGTGATGGAGATGACGTTGGTCGGAATGAACGCCGACACGTCGTTCGCCTTGGTCTCGACGATCGGGAGACCCGTCATCGAACCCGCACCCATGGCGTCGGAGAGCTTGGCGCAACGCTCCAGCAGACGCGAGTGGAGGTAGAAGACGTCACCCGGGTAGGCCTCACGCCCCGGCGGGCGGCGCAGCAGAAGGGACACGGCGCGGTAGGCGTCGGCCTGCTTCGAGAGGTCGTCGAAGATGATCAGGACGTGCTTGCCCTGGTACATCCAGTGCTGACCGATGGCCGAACCGGTGTAGGGCGCCAGGTACTTGAAGCCCGCCGGGTCGGACGCCGGAGCGGCGACGATGGTCGTGTATTCGAGCGCGCCGGCCTCTTCCAGGGCACCGCGCACGGAGGCGATGGTGGAACCCTTCTGACCGATGGCGACGTAGATGCAGCGCACCTGCTTGTTCACGTCGCCCGAGCGCCAGTTGTCGCGCTGGTTGATGATCGTGTCGACGGCCAGAGCGGTCTTGCCGGTCTGACGGTCGCCGATGATCAGCTGACGCTGGCCGCGGCCGATCGGCACCATGGCGTCGACGGCCTTGTAGCCGGTCTGCATCGGCTCGTGCACCGACTTGCGGACCATGACGCCGGGGGCCTGCAGTTCGAGGGCGCGGCGGCTGTCGGTCGCGATGTCGCCGAGGCCGTCGATCGGGTTGCCGAGCGGGTCGACGACGCGGCCGAGGTATCCCTCGCCCACACCGACGGAGAGCACCTCGCCGGTGCGCTGCACCGACTGGCCCTCCTCGATCCCGCTGAACTCGCCGAGGACGATCGCACCGATCTCCCGCTCCTCAAGGTTGAGGGCGAGACCGAGGGTGCCGTCCTCGAACTTCAGCAGCTCGTTCGCCATGGCCGAGGGAAGGCCCTCGACCTTCGCGATGCCGTCACCGGCAACGCTGACCGTACCGACCTCCTCGCGCGAGGCCGCGTCCGGCTTGTACGACTGGACAAAGTTCTCCAGCGCATCCCGGATCTCCTCCGGCCGGATCGTGAGCTCCGCCATCTGGGTTCCCTGCTCTCCTTGTTGGGCCCGAAGTTTCTTAAGGGGGTCTGGGGGCCGACCCCCAGGAATCTTCTGCAATCTCTGCACGGCCCAACCGGGCCGCTGGTCTTGCTTCTTCTGTTGGTGCGCTGCCCGGTGTCAGCCGGCCATGCGTCGGGTCGCCTCGTCGAGGCGTTCCGCGACGGTGCCGTTGATGACCTCGTCGCCGACCCGCACCACGATCCCGCCGAGGACCTCGGGGTCCACTTCGAGGTTGAGGTGCATCTGCCGGCCGTAGATCTTCGCCAGGGCGACGCCCAGGCGCTGCTTCTGCCGGTCGCTGAGCGGCACCGCCGAGGTGACGACGGCCACCATGCGGTCCCGGCGCTCCGCGGCCAGCCGGGAGAGCGAATCGAGTCCCGCTTCCAGGCTACGTCCACGCGGCTGGGACACCAGGCGCACGACGACGCGCTCGGTGACGGGCGTGGCCTTGCCGCCGAGCAGGCTGCGCAGCAGCTCGCTCTTGGCTCCGGCCGTCGCCGTCCGGCTGGTGAGCGCGGAGCGCAGCTCCGTGTCGGAGGCGACGATCCGGCCGAACCGGAACAGCTCGTCCTCGACGTCGTCGAGGGCGCCGCCGCGCTGGGCGGCGGTGAGGTCCGCGGTGTTCGCCAGCTCCTCCACGGAGTCGACCAGGTCACGCGACTGCGACCAGCGGGACCGGACCATGCCGGAGACCAGGTCGACGGCTTCGCCGCCCACCTGCCCGCTCAGCAGCCGTCCGGCCAGCTCGGCCTTGGCCTCGCCGGACTGCGCCGGGTCGGTCAGGACCCGACGCAGCGAGACCTCACGGTCGAGCAGCGCGGTGACGGCGGCCAGCTCCTCGGCGAGCTTCCCCGCGTCGACCGAGGTGTTGTCGGTCAGCGCGTCGAGACGCTCACGTGCGGCAGCCAGTGCCTCGCGGCTCGCTCCGTTCATCGGACCGCCTCGGCCTTCGCCTCGAGCTCGTCGAGGAAGCGGTCGACGGTTCCGCTCTGCCGGGCGTGGTCCTCAAGGGACTCGCCGACGAGCTTGCCGGCCAGGTCGGTGGCGAGCTTGCCCACGTCCTGACGCAGCGCCGCGGCCGCGGCCTTGCGGTCGGCCTCGATCTGGGCGTGGCCCGCCGCGATGATCTCCTCGCGCTGCCGCTGGCCTTCCGCCTTCATCTCCTGGATGATCACGGCGCCCTGCTCCTGCGCCTCCTGGCGCAGACGAGCGGCTTCATGGCGAGCCTCGGCGAGCTGAGCCTTGTACTGCTCAAGCACGCTCTGGGCTTCGGTCTGAGCCGCGTCGGCCTTTTCGATACCGCCTTCGATGGCCTCGCGTCGCTCTTCCAGAACCTTGTTGATGTTCGGGAGGAGCTTCTTGGCGAGGAAGCCGAAGACGATGACGAAGGCGATCAGACCGATGACGAGCTCAGGAATCGGCGGAATGAGCGGGTTTTCCGCCTCTTCGGCCGCGAGCTGAACCAGGGGGTTCACATCAGTGCCTTTCGTCGGTATGGACTAGTCGCAGTCGTCTTAGTAGACGAACGGCATGACCAGACCGATGAGGGCGAGCGCCTCACAGAAGGCGAAGCCGAGGATCTGGTTGGAACGGATCAGGCCGGCGGCCTCGGGCTGACGGGCGAGGGCCTGGGTGCCGTTACCGAAGATGATGCCGACGCCGACGCCGGGGCCGATGGCGGCCAGACCGTAGCCAACAGAGCTGAGCGAGCCGGTGACGCCTTCGGCGGCGAGGTTCTGGAGAGCGGACATGCCGGTTCTTCCTTCTCTTTCACGGACCGGTGGGGGTTGGCCACCGGACGACTGGGGGTTCTTGAACGGGCGCGATCAGGAGGTGATCAGTGGTTCTCGGCGACAGCGCCCTGGATGTAGCTGCACGCCAGGAGCACGAAGACGTACGCCTGAACAGCCTGGATGAACAGCTCGAAGGCGGTCATCACGACGGCCATCACGAACGAGACACCGGCGTAGGCGATGCCGATGCCGTTCAGCAGGTACCAGCTGGCGATGGTGAAGAGCAGCAGCAGGGTGTGACCGGCGAACATGTTCGCGAAGAGTCGGACCGCGTGGGTGAACGGACGGACCAGGACGTTCGAGAAGAACTCGATGACCATGACCATCGGCAGGACCGCGCCGAGCGACTTGTCGTAGCCCGTCAGGTTCTTGAACCCGCCGACGAAGCCGTGCCGCTTGAAGGTGACGCTCATCCACACCAGGTAGACGATCGCCGCCAGGGCCGCCGGGTACGCGATGATCGCGGTCACCGGGAACTGGGCGAGCGGCACGATCGACCAGAGGTTCATGATCCAGACGAAGAAGAACAGCGTCACCATCAGCGGGACGTACTTCTCGCCCTCGCGCTTGCCGAGCGTCTCGTAGACGATGCCGCGGCGCACGAAGTCGTATCCGGCTTCAGCGACCATCTGGAGCTTGCCGGGGACGATCTTCGGCTTGCGGAAGGCGGCCCAGAAGAAGCCGACGATGACGACCGTGCCCAGCAGGGCCAGCAACATCGTCTTGTTGAAGTAGAAGTTGCTGTCCGCGTCACCGAAGATCGGCTCGAACAGGAAAGAGTGCAAGCCAGGACCCGGGAAACCACAACCGTCGAAGATGTGGCAATCGGTCTCGAAGGCGAGCACCTGTGTCGGGTCAGCACTCACCGCGGGCTCCTTCAGCGTGGCGCATAGGTACGGCAACCTCGATGTGTCGGCGCGGCGCGAGGCCGCGGTTCGGCACTGGACTGGTGTAACGGATGTGTGAGCGGCAGTCAGGCATTTGAGCCTCGCGATCGAGCAGGCGTCAGCTCACATGCCCGCGCCCGCAGTGCCGCAGTTGGAACCGGACGATAGCAGGGTCCCGGACCGGCACTTATCCCGCCCCTACCCTTCACGTCGGGGACCCCGCCTTTTCGGGCTTCTCGCCCTTGTCGGCCTCGGGTTCGACGTAGAGGATCTTGGCCTTCATGTGGGAACGAGCCTGTGCGCCGATCCACACGAGCGTCGTCGCGACCAGAGTGATCGCGAAGGCCTTCGGGTGGAACAGGGTGGTGTTCTTGAACACGGCGACAAAGACGAACAGCAGCAGAATCTGCGTCGTGTAGAGCAGAAGACCCATGGCCTGGAACAGGTGCGGCAGGGACCTCGCGGTCCGTTGCAGAACGATCAGACCGATCCCCATGAAGAGGACGACCACGAGCGTCGCGACGACCGCGCCGACCGCTCCCTTCCCGCCCACGAGCGCAGCGCTGACCGCGGCGGCGACAGCACCGACGGCAGCAGTGGGCACGGCGGTCTGAAGGAGAGTCCGGGCGTCGTTGGACGGCATGGCGGCAGCTCCGCTTTGCAGGGGATGGGCAGTGGTGTCGTCATGGACGAGCGTAGGGCCCGGTCCGAGTGTTCCCCCGGGCCGCCGGACTCTCTGAGTCGAGGTCCTTCGGCTCCGTCACCGGGCTTCGTGAACGGTATCACAAACTATTTGATGAGGTCTTTACTCAGAAAGTGTGCTGACTGTCACACATGAGAGCTAATTCGCGCGTGTGTGCAAGACAAGCCAATGGCTGTCTGGTATTGCCCGCCGGTGCCCGAATCGTCAGCGCGGCGTTCCGGCATTCCGCCGGTCGGAGAAGCGCGAACGGGCGCCGATGGCGGTCGCTCCGTTGACACCGGCGACACCCGCCGCGACCGGGGCCCGCTCGGCGGTCTTCCCGTCGTCCGGACCTCCCTGCCCCATCCGCCCCTCCAGGGGCCCCTGTTGGGCCTCCCGCGTGGCCTCGGACGGCGTCGCGGTCGGCGGGGTCTTCCTCCGCCGGTAGCGCGGCGGTACGACGGCCTGGGCCCAGCGCGGCGCGCGGGGGGTGAAGGCGGGCGTCAGCAGCAGTACGAGGCCCACGGCGCTCAGCACCACGATGGCGAGCACGATCCACATCGAGGCCGAGGGCACCGAGTAGCCGACCGTGCCGAACGCGATCAGCCCCGACCAGAAGTACATGATCAGCACGGACCTGCTGTGCGAGTGGCCGATCTCCAGCAGCCGGTGGTGCAGATGGCCGCGGTCGGCCGCGAACGGCGACTTGCCGTTCCAGGTCCGTCGCACGATGGCGAGCACCAGGTCGGCGGTGGGGATCGCGATGATCGTCAGCGGCAGCATCAGCGGGATGAAGACCGGCAGCATCGCGTGGGTCGCCTGCTGCTCACTGCCCGCGAAGAGCTTCATCGCGTCCGGGTCGACCTGCCCGGTGATGGAGATCGCGCCGGCCGCCAGGACCAGCCCGATCAGCATCGACCCGGAGTCGCCCATGAAGATCCGGGCGGGATGCATGTTGTGCGGCAGGAAGCCCAGGCACATGCCCATCACGATCGCCGCGAACAATGTCGCGGGGGCGGCGGCCTCGATCCCGTACCCGACCCAGAGCCGGTACCCGTAGAGGAAGAACGCCGCGGAGGCGATGCACACCATGCCCGCCGCCAGGCCGTCGAGGCCGTCCACGAAGTTGACCGCGTTGATCGTGACGACCACCAGCGCGACCGTGAGCAGGGTGCTCTGCCACTGGGTGAGGGCGACCGTGCCGACCCCCGGGATCGGCAGCCACAGAATGGTCAGGCCCTGGAGGACCATCACGGCGGCGGCGATCATCTGACCGCCGAGCTTGATCAGCGCGTCGATCTCGAACTTGTCGTCGAGCACCCCGATCAGCCAGATCAGGGCGGCGCCGGAGAGCAGTGCGCGCGGTTCGTTGGAGAGCGCGAACACGCCGTTGAGGTTGTGCAGGTGGTCCGCGACGATCAGCCCGGCGCACAGACCGCCGAACATCGCGATGCCGCCGAGCCTCGGGGTCGGCTCCTGGTGCACGTCACGCGCGCGGATCGCGGGCATCGCGCCCACCGTGATGGCGAACTTCCGCACCGGTCCGGTCAGCAGATAGGTCACTGCGGCCGTGACACAGAGCGTCAGCAAATAATCACGCACGGGCTGCCCCACTGGTTTCGCCGGCCATCTCAGCCCACACCCTAACTACGTCGGCCTCATGGTTGAGGACACGGAGGTACGGGTGATGGTTGCATGTGCCACGTCTACCCCGGATAGGGGGGATATTTCCCTGCCAGTTCTCCGACCCGCGCGGCGACGTCCCCGTCCGCCCCGCCGGCACCCGTGCCGCGTACCGCCGCGCCGAACAGAACGGCCAGCTCCGCCATGTCCGACTCGCCCAGGCCCTGTGTGGTGACCGCGGCCGTGCCGAGCCTGATCCCCCGCACGCCCGGCGCGGTGACGTCGGCCGCGCCGCCGCGCGGCAGCGCGCAGGTGTCCAGCACGATGCCCGCCGCGGCCAGCCGTTCGCGCGCCACCCGGCCGTCGACGCCCAGCGGGGCCGGGTCCGCGACGATCAGATGGGTGTCCGTGCCTCCCGTGGTGACCTCGAAGCCCTCCGCCTCCAGGCCGGCGGCCAGCACCCGGGCGTGCGCGACCACCTGGTGGGCGTAGCGCGCGAACGCCGGGGCAGCCGCCTCGCCGAACGCGACCGCCTTCGCGGCGATCGTGTGCATCTGCGCACCGCCCTGGGTGAACGGGAAGACCGCCCGGTCGATGCGCTGCGCCAGCTCGGCTCCGCACAGGATCATTCCGCCGCGCGGTCCGCGCAGCACCTTGTGCGTGGTCGCGCAGACCACGTCGGCGTACGGGACGGGGCTGGGCGCCGCTCCCCCGGCGATGAGCCCCATCGGGTGCGCCGCGTCGACGACGAGGTACGCGCCCACCTCGTCGGCGATCTCGCGGAACGTCTCGTAGTCGGGGTGGCGGGGGTACGAGATCGAGCCACTGACGATCGCCTTGGGCCGGTGCGCCCTGGCCAGGGCGCGCACCTGGTCGTAGTCGATGAGACCGCTCTCGGGGTCGACCCCGTACCCGACGAAGTCGAACCAGCGCCCGGAGAAGTTGGCGGGCGAGCCGTGCGTCAGGTGTCCGCCGTCCGGGAGGCCGGTCGCGAGGACCGTGTCACCGGGGCGCAGCAGCGCCGCGTACGCCGCGAGGACGGCCGAGGAGCCCGAGTGCGGCTGTACGTTGGCGTGTTCGGCCCCGAAGAGCGCGGTGGCCCGGCGGACGGCGATGCGTTCGGCGGCGTCCGCGTGCGCGCAGCCGCCGTGGTGGCGGGCTCCCGGGTAGCCCTCGGCGTACTTGTTGGCGAGGGGGGAGCCGAGGGCGGCCAGCACGGCGGGCGAGGTGAAGTTCTCGGCGGCGATCAGCTGGAGCGTGCCGGACTGCCGGCGGACCTCGGCGATCAGCACATCGGCGATCTCCGGGTCCTCCCTGAGGAGCGCGTCGAAGTCCTGCGGCAGGGTGGCGCGGTGGTCGGTGGGGGGTACGGGTGCGGGTGCGGCTGGAGTGGTGACCGGCATGTGACGGCTCCGGGCCTGGGAGGGGGTGGGGGTGCCGCCTCCAATGTAGGCCGGGACACGGCCCGCCGCCCGCTGCCGGAGGGGTCGGTTCCGCCCGGTGTGGCCCGCTTGGCTCAGTGCGGGGCCGTCACTCCCGTCAGTGCGGTCAGTACCGGGTCGAGGGCCTGGTTGATCTCGTCGCCGATGGAGCGGAAGAACGTGATCGGCGCGCCGTACGGGTCGTACACCTCGTCCGCCTCGGCGGTGGGCGCCAGCAGCCAGCCGCGCAGCGCGGCGGAGGCGCGGACCAGGGCGCGGGCGCGCTCGACGACACCCTCGTGGCGGGCGTCCGGCAGGGTGGCCGGATCTATCGCCCGGACCAGCCGGGTGAACTCCTTGAGGGTGAAGGTCCGCAGTCCCGCGGAGTGCCCCATGGAGATGACCTGGGCGCGGTGGTCGCGGGTCGCGGTCAGCACCAGATCGGCGCGGATCACGTGCTCGTCGAGGAGTTCGCGGCCGACGAAGCCGGTCGCGTCGGCGCCGAAGTCCGCGAGGACGACCTCGGCGTTCGCCTCCATGGGGGCGCCTTCGTGGCCCCAGGTGCCCGCGCTCTCCACGATCAGCCCGCCGCTGAGGGGATCGCCGAGGCGGTCCGTCAGGGCGTGCCGGGTCAGCCGCTCGGTGATCGGTGAGCGGCAGACATTGCCGGTGCTGACGTGGAGGATGCGGAAAGTGTCGTGCTGCCCCGCTATGCCACGCCCCTCAGGGGCGGTCAATTGGCCACCTCAAGGTCGGGTACGACCTCACGGAGCTCTTCGACGGAGAGCGCGCCGGCCCGGAGCAGTACGGGCACCTTGCCGGTGACGTCGACGATCGAGGACGGGACGATGCCGGGGGTCGGGCCGCCGTCGAGGTAGACGGAGACGGAGTCGCCGAGCATGTCCTGGGCCGCGTCGCAGTCCTCCGGCGCGGGGTGTCCGGTCAGGTTGGCGCTGGAGACGGCCATCGGGCCGACCTCGGTGAGCAGTTCGATCGCGACGGGGTGCAGCGGCATCCGGATGGCGACGGTGCCACGGGTGTCCCCGAGGTCCCACTGGAGGGACGGCTGGTGCTTGGCGACGAGGGTGAGCGCGCCGGGCCAGAACGCGTCGACCAGTTCCCAGGCCTGCTCGGAGAAGTCGGTGACCAGGCCGTGCAGGGTGTTCGGGGAGCCGATCAGCACGGGGGTCGGCATGTTCCGGCCGCGGCCCTTGGCGTGGAGGAGGTCGACGACGGCCTCCGAGGTGAAGGCGTCCGCACCGATCCCGTACACGGTGTCGGTGGGCAGCACGACCAGTTCGCCGCGGCGGACGGCGGACGCGGCCTCGCGCAGGCCCGTCGTGCGGTCGGTCGCGTCGTTGCAGTCGTATCGCCGTGCCATCAGCCGGCCTCCTCAAGCATGTACGGATGGGGCGGGTACGGGTCCGGCGCGCCGGTCACGGCATGGCCTTGCGGGCGGTCGCGAAACGGGGCCGGTTGTTCAGGTCGGGGTGGTCGGCCGCGTCGGCCCAGCCCCGCTCCTCGGTGAAGATCCACGGCACCTGCCCGCCCTGGGTGTCGGCGTGCTCGATGACGACGAGGCCGCCGGGTCGCAGCAGCCGGTGCGCGGTGCGTTCGATGCCCCGGATGGTGTCCAGGCCGTCCTCGCCCGAGAAGAGTGCCATCTCGGGGTCGTGGTCGCGTGCCTCGGGTGCCACGTACTCCCACTCGGTGAGCGGGATGTAGGGCGGGTTGGAGATGACCAGGTCGACCTGGCCGTCCAGCTCGGGCAGGGCCGTCAGGGCGTCGCCCTTGTGCACGGCCACCCTGGACCCCTCGGCGTTCTTCCTGGTCCAGCGCAGCGCGTCGTCGGACAGCTCCACGGCGTGCACGCGCGAGCGCGGCACCTCCTGGGCGACGGCGAGGGCGATCGCGCCCGAACCGGCGCAGAGGTCCACGACGACCGGTTCGACGACGTCCATCGCCCGGACGGCGTCTATGGCCCAGCCGACGACCGATTCGGTCTCCGGGCGGGGCACGAAGACCCCGGGGCCCACCTGGAGCTCCAGATAACGGAAGAAGGCGCGTCCGGTGATGTGCTGGAGCGGTTCACGGGCCTCGCGGCGGGCGATGGTCTCCCAGTAGCGGGCGTCGAACTCCGAGTCCGCGACATTGTGCAGCTCGCCCCGCTTGACGCCGTGGACGAACGCGGCGAGTTCCTCCGCGTCGAATCGCGGTGAAGGGACACCGGCGTCGGCCAGCCGCTGGGTGGCCTGGGCCACCTCGGCGAGCAGCAGGTTCATCGCGGTTCTCCGTACGGGTTCACGAGCGGTGGGACTACGGGCGTGGCTCAGGCGGCGGCCAGTTTGGCGGCCGAGTCGGCGTCGACGCACGCCTGGATGACCGCGTCCAGCTCGCCGTCGAGCACCTGGTCCAGGTTGTACGCCTTGAAGCCGACACGGTGGTCGGAGATGCGGTTCTCCGGGAAGTTGTACGTGCGGATCTTCTCGGAGCGGTCGACGGTCCGCACCTGGCTGCGCCGGGCGTCCGCGGCCTTGGACTCGGCCTCCTCCTGGGCGGCGGCGAGCAGCCGGGAGCGGAGGATGCGCATGGCCTGCTCCTTGTTCTGGAGCTGGCTCTTCTCGTTCTGGCAGGAGGCGACGACACCGGTCGGCAGGTGGGTGATGCGGACGGCCGAGTCGGTGGTGTTGACGGACTGGCCGCCGGGGCCCGAGGAGCGGTAGACGTCGATGCGGAGGTCGTTGGTGTGGATCTCGACGTCGACCTCCTCGGCCTCGGGGGTGACCAGCACACCGGCGGCCGAGGTGTGGATGCGGCCCTGGGACTCGGTGGACGGCACCCGCTGCACGCGGTGCACGCCGCCCTCGTACTTCATCCGGGCCCATACGCCCTGGCCGGGCTCGGTGGCGCCGTTGCCGCCCTTGGTCTTGACGGCGACCTGGACGTCCTTGTAGCCGCCCAGCTCGGACTCGGTCGAGTCGATGATCTCGGTCTTCCAGCCGACGCGCTCGGCGTACCGCAGATACATGCGCAGCAGATCGCCCGCGAACAGGGCGGACTCGTCGCCGCCCGCGCCGGCCTTGATCTCCAGGAGCACGTCCTTGTCGTCGCTCGGGTCGCGCGGGACGAGGAGGAGGCGAAGCTTTTCGGTCAGCTGTTCGCGCTGCTTCTCCAGGTCCTTCACCTCGGCGGCGAAGTCCGGGTCGTCGGCGGCGAACTCGCGTGCGGTCTCGATGTCCTCACCGGTCTGCTTCCAGGAGCGGTACGTGCCGACGATCGGGGTCAGCTCCGCGTAACGCTTGTTGAGCTTGCGGGCGTTCGCCTGGTCGGCGTGGACCGCGGGGTCGGCGAGCTTCTTCTCAAGATCGGCGTGTTCACCGATCAGTTCCTCGACCGCCTCGAACATCAGGGGCTCCTGGTTTCTACGTCAACGGGCCTGCTGGAGGGCGCTGCACCGGCCGGGGTGGGTGCGTCCGGAGGCCCGGCCGGAAAAAACGCCGGTCCCGACGCCCCCGGGAGAGGGCGCCGAGAACCGGCGCGGTCGGCTCGCTACTTCTTGGCGGAGCCGGCAGCCTTGCCGAAGCGGGCCTCGAAGCGGGCCACACGGCCACCGGTGTCGAGGATCTTCTGCTTGCCCGTGTAGAACGGGTGGCACTCGGAGCAGACGTCGGCACGGACGTTGCCGCTGCCGATGGTGCTGCGGGTGGTGAACGACGCACCGCAGGTGCAGCTGACCTGCGTCTCGACGTACTCGGGGTGGATCTCGCGCTTCAAGGTGTCTCCTAGTTTCGGGAGGGCGCCGGGTCGTCCGCGCGGATTGCGCGTCCGTGAACCGGGGCCGACGTACCAGTCTGCCAGGACCGGCCGTATCTCCCAAAACCGGGGTGGGCCGCCGACTATTCCCGACCGCTCCCGGCCGACAGGCGCGGCCGACGGTGTGCGGCGCGGTACGCGGTGTGCGTCGGTACGGGTGCGGTACGGGGCCGGGGCCCGCGCCCGCTATCCGACGACCCGCCCCGCCTCGCCCTTGTCGCCCGCCGACTCCTCGGTGGCGGAGGCGGGGACCGGCCGGTCCTGCCGCAGCGCCGTCCAGACCTGCTCGGCCGCCGCGTCGATGGGCACCACGCGGTTCGGGTCGGCCGGGTCGTAACGCACGGGCAGCGTGATCATGTGCGTCTTCTTCGGGCCGATGCCCTTGAGTCCGTCCGCGAAGTCCTTGAGGTTCTTGACCGAGGCGAGACGCGAGTCGGTGGTGACGGCCTTGGTGGCGGCGTCGGCGAGGCCGAACAGCTTCGTGGGGTGGGAGAGCGCACCGACGCTCTTCGCCTGCTCCATCAGCGCCTTGATGAACGCCTGCTGGAGCTGGATGCGGCCCAGGTCACTGCCGTCGCCGACGCTCTTGCGGGTACGGACGAGACCGAGCGACTGCTCGCCGTCGAGGGTGTGCGTGCCCGGCGCCAGCTTCAGATGGCTCTTGGGGTCGTCGATCGCCGTTCTCGTCGTGATCCGGACGCCGCCGAGCTCGTCGATGAGCCGTTTGAAGCCGGTGAAGTCGACCTCGACGTAGTGGTCCATGCGGATGCCGGACATCGCCTCGACGGTCTTCACCGCACAGGCCGGGCCGCCGACCTCGTACGCCGTGTTGAACATCGCGTGGCGCTGCGGCGCGACCGGGTTCCCGGACTCGTCGTCCGTGCAGGAGGGCCGGTCGACGAGGGTGTCGCGCGGTATGGACACGACAGCGGCCGAGGTGTGGCCCTCGTACACGTGCACGACCATCGCGGTGTCGGAGCGGGCACCGCCCTCGTCGACGCCGTACCGGGCGTTCGCGCCCGAGCGGGAGTCCGAGCCGAGCACGAGGATGTCCTCGGAGCCGTTGTCGGCGTTCGCGGGGCGGTCCTTGCCCAGCGCCGAGTCGATGTCGACGGCCTTGAGGTTGCCGTTCAGCGTGAAGTAGACGTATCCGAGCCCGGTGCCGCCCGCCAGCACCACACCCGCCGCCACCCAGGCCGCCACGGTCTTCGCCCGGCGGCGGGAGGGCTTCCTCCGGCGTCGGCCGGTGCCGCGTATCCGGCCGCCGCCCTTGCTCTGCTCGGTCATGGTCTTCCTCGATCCCCGGCTGCTCCCAGCTCCCCTTGCCGTCGCATCCAGACTTGGTCCGTCGTGGTCCGCCGCCCTCGGATCGGACGCCGCAGCACCGGCCAGGGTCGCACAACGCGCTGTGGCCCCCGTCCGGGGACGGGGGCCACAGTGTGCCGGGCGACCGGCCAGAGGACCGGTCCCACCTGCGGTTCTCTGTCCGGCATCACCAGCCGCCGGTCATGTTCTCCGCCACCGCTCGTGTGGCGAAGGTCTCGGGATCAGCCGAAGAGGTTGAACCCGTTCCATCCGACGCCGGCCTTGAGGCGGGCGCTGAACGGCGCGGTCGCCGAGCCGCGGCTCGGGTAGATCCACAGTTCGCCCGCGCTGTCCCGGACGAGGAGGTCGGCGATGCCGTCACCCGTCATGTCGCCCGTCGCCACGTAGGCCGTGAAGTTCCAGCCCTTGCCGACCTGGACCCGCGGCGCGAACGGCGACTCGGGGTTGTCCCGGCCCGTGTACAGCCACAGGGCGCCCGCGCTGTCCCGGGTCAGCAGGTCCGGCTTGCCGTCGCCGCTGTAGTCACCCTTGCCGAGGACCGTCACGGCTCCCCAGCCACCGCCACCGCCGACGCGCGCGCCGAGCGTGCCGTCACCGCGGCCGGGGTACGTCCAGATCTTGCCGTCCTTGTCGATGCCGACCAGGTCCTCGATGCCGTCGTTCGTGACGTCGCCGGGGAAGAGGATGTTCTTCCAGGTGTTCCAGCCCTTGCCGATCTGCGTCTCGACGTACGAACTCTGTCCGTCGAAGTGGAGCCAGTAGAGGTTCCCGTTGGGGATGCGGTAGACGTAGTCCTGGTAGAAGTCCCGGTCCAGGTCCGCCTGACGGACCAGATCGGCGCCGCCCCAGTCGCCGAGCGAGGCGGCTCCGGTGACGGAACTTCCCGTCGAGTAGTACTCGAAGGCCTCGCCGTTCGCCTTGCGGGCGAACACGTCAGCCTTGTCGTCGAAGTTGAGGTTGGTGTCGTTGATCCGCGGGTTGATCTTGCTGAAGAGGGTGCTCGTCTTGGCGTAGACGCCGTACGCGCCCGCCTCGACGCAGTCCTCCACACCCCACGAGACGACGCCGGCGAGCCGGCCGTTGATCACGAGCGGTCCGCCCGAGTCGCCGTTGCACGGCGAGACCGTACCGGTGTCGCTGCCACTGGCCGGGGTGCCTGCGCAGATCATCTGCCCGGCCACGAAGTCGGCCGGGTAGTAGGCGGCACAGGTTCCGTCGGACTGCAGCGGCACGGTGGCCTTGCGCAGCGTCTCGGAGATGTCGTCGCTGGTGGAGGAGGTCCGCCCCCAGCCGTAGACGGTCGCGGGCGCACCCGTCCTGTACAGAGCGGTGTCGGTGCCCGACGCCATCTGGAGCGTCTTGTACGGCAGGGAGGCGTCCAGCGTCAGTACCGCGACATCACCGGTCAGGGTGACGTCGTTGAACTCGGGGTTGACCCACTGGCGCCAGACGGCCACGGCCTTGCCGCCGTGGTACGGGTCGTTCGCCTCGGGCAGCAGGGCGGTGCCGCCGAGGACGGTCCCGTGCTTGTTCCAGTCGAGACCGGCGACGCAGTGCGCGGCCGTCAGGACCTTCGCCGGGGAGAGCAGCGTGCCCCCGCAGAAGTAGCCCTCGTCGTCGGCGGTGTTCGCGGTGCCCTTGTCGTCGTAGTAGTGCAGCTGCACCATCCACGGCGCCTCGCTGATCGACGCGGCCGTACCGCCGATGATCTTCGGGTCCACACCGCGCTTCGTGTTGCCCTTACGCCCCTTGGCGTCGGCCCCCGCGCGGGTGTCCGGCGAGCCGGACCGCCGCAGCAGCGCACCGGAACCCTCGACCCGTTCGCGCAGTTCGGCCGGTGAGGCCGAGGTCCGCTTCTGGACGACCGGCTTGCCCGGGAGCGGAGCCGGCTCCGCCGCCTGGGCGGGGACGGCGGAGAGCGCCGCCGCCCCGAGCGCGAGAGCGGCGACGACCGCCGGGAGAGTTCTGAGACCTCTCCGTCTGCCTGATATCACTGGGACTCCCTTCGATGGACACGGCGCAACGCCGTTGCGGCGCCGAGTGGTTGCACTCGAAGGAGAGAGAAGGCACCACTGGATGGTCAACACAGTGGGCGCACAGAAAACGCGTTCCCCCCCACATACAACTCGTTGATCATATAACGCAGCACCGCCCCCGTCACTGGAAATGACGGGGGCGGTGCGGTGTCGCTCGGGGCGCTCCATCAGCCGTATGTCATAGCGGGCACACGGGTGCTGACAGGACGTCAGTCGTTGCCGTTGCCCGGCGCCGGCGTCGTCTTCTGGATCTGGAGCAGGAACTCCGCGTTCGACTTGGTCTTCTTCATCCGGTCGAGCAGCAGCTCGATCGCCTGCTGCTGGTCGAGCGCGTGCAGCACCCGGCGCAGCTTCCAGACGATCGCCAGCTCGTCGCTGCCGAGCAGGATCTCTTCCTTACGGGTGCTGGACGCGTCGACGTCCACCGCCGGGAAGATGCGCTTGTCCGAGAGCTTCCGGTCGAGCTTGAGCTCCATGTTGCCGGTGCCCTTGAACTCCTCGAAGATCACCTCGTCCATGCGCGAGCCGGTCTCGACGAGCGCGGTGGCCAGGATGGTGAGCGAGCCGCCGTCCTCGATGTTGCGCGCGGCGCCGAAGAAGCGCTTCGGCGGGTACAGCGCGGTCGAGTCGACACCACCGGACAGGATGCGTCCGGAGGCGGGGGCCGCGAGGTTGTACGCACGGCCCAGACGGGTGATCGAGTCGAGCAGCACGACCACGTCGTGGCCCAGCTCGACGAGGCGCTTCGCGCGCTCGATGGCCAGCTCGGCGACGGTGGTGTGGTCCTCGGCGGGGCGGTCGAAGGTCGAGGAGATGACCTCGCCCTTCACCGACCGCTGCATGTCGGTGACCTCTTCCGGACGCTCGTCGACCAGGACGACCATCAGGTGGCACTCGGGGCTGTTGACGGTGATCGCGTTGGCGATCGCCTGGAGGATCATGGTCTTGCCGGTCTTCGGCGGGGCCACGATCAGTCCGCGCTGGCCCTTGCCGATCGGCGCGACGAGGTCGACGATCCGTGTCGTCAGCACGCCCGGGTCGGTCTCCAGGCGGAGCCGGTCCTGCGGGTAGAGCGGGGTCAGCTTCTGGAACTCCGGCCGGCCGCGGCCGGTCTCGGGTGCCATGCCGTTGACCGAGTCGAGGCGGACCAGCGCGTTGAACTTCTCGCGGCGCTCGCCGTCCTTGGGCTGGCGCACTGCGCCGGTGACGTGGTCACCCTTGCGCAGGCCGTTCTTACGGACCTGGGCGAGCGAGACGTACACGTCGTTCGGGCCCGGCAGGTAGCCGGAGGTCCGGATGAACGCGTAGTTGTCGAGGATGTCCAGGATGCCCGCGACGGGAATCAGGACGTCGTCGTCGGCGACCTGGACATCGGGGTTCGCGAAGTCCTCGCGGCCCCGGCGGCCCCGGCGGTCGCGGTAGCGTCCGCGACGGCCGCGACGGCCGCCCGCCTCGTCGTCGAACCCGTCGTCCTGCGGTCCGTTGTCCCGGTTGTCCCGGCCGTCCCTGCCGGACTGGCTCTGACCGCCCTGGCCCTGACCGCTCTGTCCCTGACCCTGGCCGCTCTGGCGCTGCTGGCGCTGTCCGCCGCCGCCCTGCTGACCCTGGCCGCCGCCCTGCTCGTCGCTCTTGCCGCGGCGGTCGCGCTGCCGGTCACGGCGATCGCCACGCTCACCGCGGTCACGGTCACCGCGCTGGCCGCGCTCCTGGCGGTCGCCACGACGGCCTTCCGCGGTGTCGGCGCCGGACTCCGCCTTGGTGTCGGTTCTCGCCTCGGACCGGTCCTCGCGGGTCTCGGCCTTCGCCTCGGACCGGTCCTCGCGGGTCTCGGCCTTCGCCTCGGGCCGCTCCTCGCGGGCCTCGGTCCTCGCCTCGGCCTGAGGCTTCTCCTCCGCCTTCGTCTCGGGGCTGCCCGCCTGCGCGGTCGCCCTGCGCCGACGACGCTCGCCCGTGGGCTGGTCGTCGCTGGCGGGCTGGCCGGGAATGTCGATCTGCTGCTGCGCCGCGGTCTGCTCGGCGGCGGCGGTCTCGTCCCCGGTGCGCGCCTTGGAGGTGGCACGGCGCTTCGGCTTGCTCTCGGCGTCCGTGGCAGCGGCGGCCTTCGGCGCGGCGGAGCCACCGGCCTGGGCCGCCCTGATGACCTCGATCAGCTGGCTCTTGCGCATGCGCGCGGTGCCCCTGATGCCGAGGCCGGACGCGACCTGCTGCAGCTCGGCCAGGACCATGCCCTCGAGGCCGGTGCCGGAACGGCGGCGCCGTGCGGTGGTGCCAGTGGCAGCACCTTCGGCGGGCGCGGCGCTGTCGACATTTTTGTCGGCAGTCACGCCCATCAGATCGGTGGTGTCGCTCACGAAGGGTCCTTCCCTGGAGCGGACGTCGGCCTTCTGGCTCGGCGACCGGTTGTGCTGTCCGACTGCGGTCTGTGCTCTTGCGAGGCGCGGACCGTGCCGGGGCGGTGGTCCGCCGGGTACGGCGGAGAGACGAATGTGCTGGGCCCGGCGCGAGGTCCCCCTGCTCGGCCCACTCCTGGACGAGCGAGGGGGTGTCGTGCCGGTTCCGGAGCGTGCTCGAAACTGCTCAGGCAGGCTGCTCAGGCAGTTGGGGAGGCTCCCGGAAGAATGGTGGTCCCTAAGGGGGACACGAAGCAACGCGCCACATAGACGTCGATTGCTGACTTGAGGTTAACACTACCGGCTCCAACAAACATTCCCCCTCTCACTCACCGGCAATCCCGCCCCTCTACGGGGCCAGCGGCAGCACGCTCGCGCCCGCGGCGTCGAGAGTGAGCCGGTTGGCGGCCCAGTCCTCCCCCGCCAGCCGCGCGACCTTGTCGGCCGCACCGTCCTCGACCAGCGCGAGCACCGTGGGCCCGGCACCGGAGATCACCGCCGGGACGCCGTCCGCGCGCAGCCGGTTGACGAGTTCGACGCTCCGCGGCATCGCCGGGGCGCGGTATTCCTGGTGCAGCCGGTCCTCGGTGGCGGCCAGCAGCAGCTCGGGGCGCCTGGTCAGGGCCTCGACGAGGAGCGCGGCACGGCCGGCGTTGGCCGCGGCGTCCACATGGGGGACGGTGCGCGGCAGCAGGCCGCGGGCAGTCTCGGTGAGTACGGCCTTGCCCGGTACGAAAACCACCGGAACGACGGAATCCGCCGGGTCCATCCTGATGGCGCGGGCGGCACCCCCGTCCGTCCAGGCGAGGGTGAAGCCGCCGAGGAGGCAGGCGGCGACGTTGTCCGGGTGCCCCTCGATCTCGGTGGCGAGCTCCAGCAGCGCCGCGTCGTCGAGGCGCGCGTCGCCGCCTATGGTCACCGCTCGGGCGGCGACGATGCCCGCGCAGATGGCGGCGGAGGAGGAACCGAGGCCGCGGCCGTGCGGGATGCGGTTGGCGCAGACGATCTCCAGGCCGCGGGGCTGTCCGCCGAGCAGGTCGAAGGCGGTGCGCAGGGAGCGTACGAGCAGATGGCTCTCGTCGCGGGGCAGCGTCTCTCCGCCCTCACCTGCGATGTCGATGTGCAGTCCGGAATCGGCCACGCGGACGACGACGTCGTCGTACAGCCCCAGCGACAGGCCGAGGGCGTCGAAACCCGGACCCAGGTTGGCACTGGTTGCGGGGACGCGCACCCGGACGGCGGCGGCTCGGAACGCGGGACCGGCCATCGCTCTGACGACTCTCCTTGTGAGACAGCGGTGATTTCTGGGCGTTTCGGGGCTGTGGTGGGGGGTGGAGTGGAATACCCGGCGGCCACGTCGGCGACGACACCGCGGCGGACGCGGCGGGGCGGGTCGGGCACAGCCTATCGAAGGAAGGTTCCGCGGCGACATAGGGCGCACAGGAGGCGCACGATGCGTGTCGTTCCCCCGTCATGCGCTCCGCACCCGGTCGGAGGGGCGTCGGTACGCCGCGACGCCGCGATCCGGAGATCGCGCGACGCGGCGTCGGGGTACGGCTCCGGGGCGGGAGCGCCCCGCCCGGCGCGCGTACGGCCAGGGACCGGCGGGGCGGCCACGCGCGACCGCCGTGCGCGGTTGCCGGGTCCGGCGCACACGGCGTTCGCACACATACCGACACGCACGGCCGCCGCACCGGAGCGCGGTCGCGCACGTACCGCCGCGGCCGACCCCGCCGCGCGGGGCCGACGCGCAGTCGACGTACGGACGGCGCTCGACCGACGCGCGGAGGGCGCCGCACCGGCACTACGCCAGGCCGAGCCGTTCCGCGGCAGCCGCGGCGTCGACGGGGACCGTGACCGGCTGGGGGGCGCCGGCGACGGCCCAGTCGGGGTCCTTCAGGCCGTTGCCGGTGACCGTGCAGACGATCCGCTGGCCGGGGTCGACCTTGCCCTCCTCGGCCGCCTTCAGCAGACCGGCGACGGAAGCGGCCGACGCGGGCTCCACGAAGACACCCTCCTGCGAGGCCAACAGACGGTAGGCGGACAGGATCTGACGGTCGGTCACCTCGTCGATGAACCCGCCGGACTCGTCCCGGGCGGCCAGCGCGTACTGCCAGGACGCCGGGTTGCCGATCCGGATCGCGGTGGCGATCGTCGACGGGTCCTTGACGACCTCGCCGCGCACGATGGGCGCGGAACCGGACGCCTGGAAGCCCCACATGCGGGGGGTACGGGTGGACACGCCGTCCGCCGCGTACTCCGTGTAGCCCTTCCAGTAGGCCGTGATGTTGCCCGCGTTGCCGACCGGCAGGACGTGGATGTCCGGGGCGTCGCCGAGCGCGTCGACGATCTCGAAGGCACCCGTCTTCTGGCCCTCGATCCGGGCCGGATTGACCGAATTGACCAGTGCCACCGGGTAGTTGTCGGAGAGCGAGCGGGCCAGGGTCAGGCAGTCGTCGAAGTTGCCGTCCACCTGGAGGATCTTGGCGCCGTGCACCAGTGCCTGGCCCATCTTGCCGAGCGCGATCTTGCCCTGCGGCACGAGGACGGCGCAGACCATGCCCGCCCGCACCGCGTACGCGGCGGCGGACGCGGAGGTGTTGCCGGTGGAGGCGCAGATGACGGCCTGCGCGCCCTCCTCCTTGGCCCGGGTGATCGCCATGGTCATGCCGCGGTCCTTGAAGGACCCGGTCGGGTTGGCGCCCTCCACCTTGAGGTGCACCTCGCAGCCCGTGCGCTCGGAGAGGACCTGCGCCGGAACGAGCGGCGTACCACCCTCACGGAGCGTGACGACCTGCGTCGTGTCCGCCACCCCGAGCCGGTGCCGGTACTCCTCGATGATGCCGCGCCACTGATGGGTGCCGTTGGTGGTCATGGGTCCCTTACTCCCCTTCAACACGCATGATGCTGGCGACACCGCGCACGGTGTCGAGCTTGCGCAGTGCCTCGACGGTCCCGGAGAGGGCGGCGTCGGGTGCGCGGTGGGTGACGACGACGAGGGATGCCTCGCCGTCTCCGTCCTGTCGGCCCTTCTGACGTACCGTGTCGATCGATACGCCCTGCTCGGCGAAGACCGTCGCGACCTGGGCGAGTACGCCAGGCTTGTCGGCCACGTCGAGGCTGATGTGGTACCGCGTGACGACCTCGCCCATGGGACTCACGGGCAGCCGCGTGTACGCGGACTCGCCGGGGCCGGTGGCCCCGCCGAGTTTGTTGCGGCAGACCGCGACGAGGTCGCCGAGCACCGCGGACGCGGTCGGCGAACCGCCCGCGCCGGGTCCGTAGAACATCAGCTGCCCGGCGGCCTCGGCCTCGACGAAGACCGCGTTGTACGCCTCGCGGACGGAGGCCAGCGGGTGGCTGAGCGGGATCATCGCCGGGTGCACGCGGGCGGTGACGGACCTGCCGTCGGCGGCCCGCTCGCAGATGGCGAGGAGCTTGACCGTGCAGCCCATGCGCCGGGCGGACGCGATGTCCGCGGCGGTGACCTCGGTGATGCCCTCACGGTGCACCTCGCCGATGCGCACCCGGGTGTGGAAGGCGATACCGGCGAGGATCGCGGCCTTGGCCGCCGCGTCGAAGCCCTCGACGTCGGCGGTGGGGTCGGCCTCGGCGTAACCGAGTGCGGTGGCCTCGTCGAGTGCCTCCGAGTATCCGGCGCCGCTGGTGTCCATCCGGTCGAGGATGAAGTTCGTCGTGCCGTTGACGATGCCGAGCACCCGGTTGACCGTGTCGCCGGCCAGGGACTCGCGCAGCGGCCGTACCAGCGGGATGGCGCCCGCGACGGCGGCCTCGTAGTAGAGGTCCCGGCCGTGCCGCTCGGCGGCGGCGTGCAGTGCGGCGCCGTCCTCGGCGAGCAGCGCCTTGTTGGCGGAGACGACGCTCGCGCCGTGCTCGAAGGCGGTCGTGATCAGCGTGCGGGCCGGTTCGATCCCGCCGATGACCTCGATGACGACGTCGATGTCACCCCGTTCGACCAGGGCGGTGGCGTCGGTGGTGATGAGGGCGGGGTCGATGCCCTCACGGACCTTGGCCGGCCGGCGGACGGCGACACCGGCGAGCTCCAACGGGGCGCCGATGCGCGCCGCGAGGTCGTCGGCGTGCGTCGTCATGATGCGCGCCACCTCTGAGCCGACCACACCACAGCCCAGCAGCGCCACCTTCAGCGGACGCGTACGCATCATCCGACCTCGTTTCTGTACATCTACGGTATGGACCAGTCTCACTCACCGGACGGGGGTTTCTACCACCCGTCCGGATTATGAGACATCTATTTCATCAGCCGACATCAAGACGCAGGAGATCTTCCTCCGTCTCGCGCCGGACGACGACCCGGGCCGCGCCGTCACGCACGGCGACGACGGGCGGGCGCAGGGCGTGGTTGTAGTTGCTCGCCATCGAACGGCAGTACGCGCCGGTCGCGGGCACGGCGATCAGGTCGCCCGGGGCGAGGTCGGACGGCAGGAACGCGTCCTTGACCACGATGTCGCCGCTCTCGCAGTGCTTGCCGACGACGCGGACGAGCATCGGCTCGGCGTCGGAGCGGCGCGAGACGAGCGCGACGCTGTACTCGGCGTCGTACAGCGCGGTGCGGATGTTGTCCGACATGCCGCCGTCGACGCTGACGTACGTACGGAGTCCTTCGAGCGGCTTGACCGTGCCGACCTCGTACAGCGTGAACGCGGTCGGACCGACGATGGCGCGCCCCGGTTCGACCGAGATCCGGGGTGTGGTGAGCCCGGACGCCTCGCACTCGCGGGTCACGATGTCGGTGAGCGCCTTGGCGATGTCCTGGGGTTCGCTGGGGTCGTCGTCCGAGGTGTACGCGATGCCGAGGCCGCCGCCGAGGTCGATCTCGGGGAGTTCGACGCCGTGCTCGTCCCGTACCTCCGCGAGCAGTTGCACCACGCGCCGCGCGGACACCTCGAAGCCCGCCATGTCGAAGATCTGCGAGCCGATGTGCGAGTGGATGCCGATGAGTTCGAGCCCGTCGAGGGTCAGCGCCCTGCGGACCGCCTCGGCGGCCTGTCCCCCGGCCAGCGCGATGCCGAACTTCTGGTCCTCGTGGGCGGTGGCGATGAACTCGTGGGTGTGCGCCTCGACGCCGACGGTCACCCGGATCTGTACGCGCTGCCGCTTGCCGAGCCGCTGTGCGACATGGGCGACCCGGACGATCTCCTGGAACGAGTCGAGGACGATCCGCCCGACGCCGACCCCGACGGCCCGCTCGATCTCCGCGAGGGTCTTGTTGTTGCCGTGGAAGGCGATGCGCTCGGGCGCCATGCCCGCGTCGAGCGCGGTGGTCAGCTCGCCACCGGAGCAGACGTCGAGGTTGAGCCCTTCCTCGTCGAGCCAGCGGACGACGGCGCGGGACAGGAACGCCTTCCCCGCGTAGAAGACATCGGCGTCCGCGCCGAAGGCGCCGGACCAGGCACGGCATCGGGCACGGAAGTCCGCCTCGTCCATGATGTACGCCGGAGTGCCGAACTCCTCGGCCAGCCGGGTCACTTGGATACCGCCGACGGTGACCACCCCGTCGTCGTCGCGGGAGACGGTGCGGGCCCAGACCTTCTCGTCGAGGACGTTGAGGTCGGCGGGGGGCGCGGCGTAGTGCCCCTCGGGGACGACGTCGGCGTGACGGGGACCGGCGGGGTGTGCGGATCGGCTCATCGTGGTGCTCTGCTCTCTCGGGCTCTCATCAGAGGTGTTCGGGTGCGCTGACGCCGAGCAGGGTCAGGCCGCCGGCCAGCACCGTCCCGGTGGCGTCGGCGAGGGCCAGCCGGGAGCGGTGGGCGGCCGAGGGTTTCTCGTCGCCGACGGGCAGCGGCGGACAGAGGTCGTGCAGGTCGAAGAAGGCGCGGGCGACGTCCTCAAGATGGCGGGCGAGCCGGTCGGGGGCCCGGTGCCGGGCGGCGGCGGTCAGGACGGCGGGGTGCTCGGCGAGGACGGCGGCGAGGACGGAGACGGGCTCCCGGCCGCCGTCGGCGCTCTCGCTGCCGTGGCTGTCGTCGCGCCCGTCGCTTACGTTCCGGTCGCCGCGCTCCGGGTGTCCACAGCTCATGCCGGTCACGCCGGCATCACTCACACCGAGGTCACTCACAGCGTGCCCGCTCACGCCGAGGTCGCGCGCGCCACGGGCGAGTGCGCGGGTACGGGCGTACGCGTACCGCACCCGGAACAGCGGATTGCTCTCCCGCTGGACGAGCAGGCCCTCGGTCCTGGGCCGGTCGTGCGCGGCGGGGCGCAGCAGGGCCCAGCGGGCGGCGTCGTCCCCGAGCCGGGCGAAGAGGTCGTGGTCCTCGGGGGGTACGGGCACGATGTGCGGCGTCTCACCGTCCGGCGTCCTGGGCCCGACGGTGGCGCCCTGGGCACGCAGCAGCCGCTCGGTCACCTGGACGACGACCTGGGCGCGGATCTCCTCGACGGGTGCGAACGCCACCCGGGTCCCGGTGAGGGCGTCCCCGTGTCCGTAGACGGTGCCGCGCTCGCGGGCCTCCCGGACGGCGAGGACCACGGCGTCGGCGCCACTGCGGCCGAGCGTGAAGTTGAGGTATCCGGGTCCGGTGATCTCGACCGGCCCGATGCCCGGCGCGGCGGCGATCCGGTCCCTGAGGATCTCGGCCACGGCGCGGGCGGGCAGTCCGGCGGGCCCGGCCAGTTGGAGGGCGACGGCGCAGGCGTGGTCCCCACTGCCGCCGGGCCGCGTCCGCTCCACCCGCACGCGGGCGGGCACGGGCGCGCGCAGGACTCCCTCGTCGACCGCGCGCGCCACGGCGCGCAGGACGGTTCGGGAGAGCTCTGCGGGAGTCACAGGACAAGCGTATGGGAGGAAGGGGGGCGCTCCGCGACCGGTTTCGCGATGCGGTCACCCCGCGGTCACCTCGCTGTCATCCCGCCGCGCTCTCCGCCCTGCCCGCACCACGTGCCCCGCCGCCCCCGTCGGCCGGCGGAGGTTCTTCGCGGCGCATCAGCCTCCTCACGAGCCGCACCATCTCACTCGGCTCGAACGGCTTCGCCAGAAACGCGTCGACCCCGGAGGCCGCGCCGCCGCCCACCTCGTACTGCGTGCACGCGCTGATGATGGCGACCGGCAGATGTCCCGTCCGCGGATCGGACCGCAGCCGGGCGGCGGTCTGAAAACCGTCGAGCCGGGGCATCGCCACATCCAGCGTGATCACGTCGGGACGGACCTGATGGGCCAGATCCAGACACTCGACACCATCGGCCGCGGTCACGACCTCGAAGCCCTCAAGCTCGAGGTTGACCCTGATCAACTGCCGGATGACCTTGTTGTCGTCGACAACAAGCACGCGGCCGGACGCCCCTGACACACTCCGAGAATAGGGCGGCGGACGGGGCTGCGTCCGGGTTTTGCCCATTTCCGCCCCCGGACGGGTGGTGGCCGGTGCGCAACGCCCGTTCCAGGACGCCCCGGCGACGCGGAAATCCCTGTTCACGGACACCCCACGGAAGCTGGTAGGGTTTCATCCGTCGCCGCGAAACGCAGCGAAACGCCCCCGTAGCTCAGGGGATAGAGCAACGGCCTCCGGAGCCGTGTGCGCAGGTTCGAATCCTGCCGGGGGCACTCCAGCCCGGACAGCGTGATCAACCCGCTGACCTGCTGAGTGTCGAAGATGAAGGGCCGGACCCAGGATCACTGAGTCCGGCCCTTCATCGTTGTCTGTCACCGGTGGCGCGTGGGCCTACGCCCTGGCCGGCTCCAGCGAACTGCAAGCCTTCGCAGGCCAACTCTTCTCCGGTGCGGCACAGTTGCTCCACGGCCGACCCGCCCGCACGCCCGGAGGCACCCACGGGCCCAGAATCTCGTCGAAGAACGCAACCCGTCCGCCCGTCGGGTGCTCGCGGCCGCGCCACCCGTTGACCGGACTACCACTCACCGCGCCCCGCCGACACCGGTCTCCTCCTCACCCCGGCAGGCACTCGAATGCCTCCCGCGTGATCCTCGTCCAGTGGTCGGCCCCCTTGTCGAGGAGGCCGTCCGCTTCCAGCTTGGCGAGCACGGTCTCCTCGGTGAAGTCCTGGCCGAGGAGGTAGGGCGACATGCACCAGGAGAAGCCCGCGGCGTTGAATTCGTCGACGACGCGACGAGCCGGGGACGGCCGGTGCTGCCCCGGGGCGCCGTCGTCGGCTTCGGAGTGGTGCTCCGCGATGTAGCGGGTGAGCCCTTCCGCTATGTGCCATCGCGTGCCGTCGTACCAGTAGACACCACTGGCGGCGAGAACGGTCTGTCCTGTTTCGGGGTCCCGGATACTGAGGGCTTCGTACGTCTCCCGCTGGTTGAGGACGATGCCCTTGAGGTCGTCGGGAACGCCGTCGTAGAGGGCCAGTTGGGTCCGGTGATCGCCCTCGGCGTAGAGGTTGAGGTCCTCCTCGTGGTCGAAGACGGTGAGGAGGACGCGGCCGTCGGGGAGGAAGTACCAGACGGTCGACTGACCGCCGCCGTCGTTCCACGCGTACCGGTCGGCCGCTCCGAACCTGGTCGGCGCGGGGCTTGCCTTGTCGCCCCAGCGGGAGTGGGCGTCGGCCCGTTGCATGGCGTCGACGACGGCCGCGCGGCGGCGCACGTCGGCGGCGGGAGTCGCTTGCAGGCACTTCCAGAGTGTTATGCCGTCGGCCATGAGTCATGTGCTCCGTTCCTCGGTCGATTCACCGGGTCATCGGTGCGGGGCCGGCCCGCCTCGTGCCGCGGTCGGTCGCGCGGGAGCATTCCATCAAACCCCACTGACAGCGCGGGTCCCCTGCGCGCGGAAGGCTGACCGTAGGAGGGCGCATACGTTACGGGGTGTACGGGGACGGGGACGGGACGGGTTCAGCCCGGCCCGCTCCCTCCACGACGACGAGTCGATGCGCAACCGCGCGGCCCCGCCGAGCCCGGTGCGTGGCGGAGCCCGGGGCGCCGGTCACCGTGTTCCTCGGTCGCGCCGGTCGCGGCGAGGCCGTCGGGGGCAGGGTCTGCGGGCGGCCGGAGGCCGGCCGACGGGTGGTGCGCCGGCGAATGACGGACAGAGACGCGGCTTACTCCGTTCAGGTGCAATGCCATCTATATACGTTTTAGCTGCTTATGAGAGCTTTCCTCCTCGTCGTGACGGGTACACCGGCTATGAGCGGAAAGAGAACGACCGATCTAGGAGGAGCTTTGAGCGACTTCGACGGTTCGAACCGCCGGCAGGAAGGCACCGCGGCGGCGACAGCGCGCACGGCCCAGGACAAAGCGGCCCAGGGTGCCGGGCTGGTGGGCGACAAGGGCACTGAGGTGGTCGGCACCGCCCGGGAGCAGGCGGCCCAGGTGACCGGAGAAGCCACCGCCCAGGCGAAGAATCTGGCGAACGACGTGCGCGAACAGCTCCAGGACCAGGCCAGGACGCAGACACAGCGTCTGGCGCAGAACGTCCGCCGATTGGCCGACGAACTCCAGGACATGCGCGACAAGGGCGGGTCGGATTCCACGGCCGCGGGTGTGGTCGGGCAGATAGCCGACAGCGGCCACCAGGTGGCCTCTCATCTGGAGCGTCGCGGGCCGGACGGGCTCGTCAGCGATCTGCGGGACTACGCCCGGCAGCGGCCGGGGATCTTCCTGGCGGGCGCGGCGCTGGCGGGCTTCGCCGCCGCCCGCGCGGGCAAGGGGTTCAAGGCCGCGGGCGGCGACGACGACAGCGGTCGGCCGCCCGCCCATGGAAGGAGCGACGGGGAGGGCCGGGGCCGGGGCGCCGGTCCTCCGGGGCCGGACACGCCGGGCGCGCCCGGTTGGGTGGACGGGGCAGGGGCACTCACGGACCGCGGGCCCAGCGTGTCGCGGTCGTCGCCGACGACCCCGTACCGCACCGGTGACGGGGCCGCCCCGGGGCCGGTCGTCGCGGATGACCTCCGCCCGGACCCCGAGCGTCCGCAAGGGAGTTGAGCCATGACCACCTCGCGCCTCGAAGCCACCGGGTCCTCCCGGGTCCGCCCGGCCGAGCCCCCGGTCGAGCCGTCAGCCGATCCGTCGGTCGATCAGTCGGTCGGGGATCTGGTCGGTGAGATCAGCAAGGATCTCTCACAGCTCGTCCGTGAGGAGATCGAGCTGGCGAAGTCGGAGATCAAGCAGGAGTCCGCGAAAGCAGGCAAGGCGGCCGGGATGCTGGCCGGTGCCGGTTACGCCGGGCATCTCGTACTCCTGCTCGGCAGCCTGACCGTGATCTTCGCCCTCTCCCATGTGGTCGACCTGGCCTGGGCCGCTCTGATCGTGACGGGTGTGTGGGCGATCGCCGGGGCGATTCTCCTCGTCACCGGCCGCAAACGTCTACGGACGGTGCGCCTCAAGCCGGAACGGACCATGGACACACTGAAGGAGGATGCCCGATGGGCAAAGCACCCGACGAGCTGAGCACGGACGTCGAACGGACCCGGGCGCATCTGGCACGCGATGTGGATGCCCTGGCGGAGAAGGTGGTACCGGGGAGAGTCGCCCGGCGCAAGGCCGGCGCGGCCCGGCACCGGCTGACCGGAGCGAAGGAGCGCGTGATGGGTGTGGCGAGCGGAACCGGCCGAAGCGTGTCAGGCGGCGCTCACCACGTCGCCGAGTCCACCGCGCACGTGGGCGGCACGGTGCGCGACGGCGCGGAGCACGCGGGCGCCTCCGTACGGGAGGGCGCCGAGCACGCGGGAGCCTCCGTGCGCGCGACCCCGGAGCGGGTCAAACGGCAGACACAGGGCAGCCCGCTCGCGGCCGGGATCGTGGCGTTCGGCGCCGGAATGGTCGCGGCCGCCCTGTTGCCGTCCACCTCGGCCGACGAACGGGTCGGCAGGGAGTTGCGGGCCCACTCGGACGAACTCCTCCAGCCGGTGAAACAGAGCGCCCAGGACGTCAGGGACGAACTGCGCGGGCCGGCCTCGGAAGCGGTCGACTCGGTCAAGGGCTCGGCGAGGGACGCGGCCCGGACGACCGGCGAACAGGCCCGCGATTCGGGTCGGAGCGCTGCGGGCGGCCTGCGGGACGTGGGGCAGGACGCCGTCCGGGACACCCGGGACGCGGCTTCGGGGAACTCCGGGGGCGGCTGACGCCCCACGGGCCCCGTACGCCCGGCGGGCCCTGAACGCCGGGCGGGCCGCATACGCCCTACGGGACCCGAACGCCCGGCGGGCTCCGTACGCCCCACGGGCCGCATACGCCCCACGGGCCCCGTACGCCCGGCGGGCCGCATACGCCCGGCCGGTCTACCGGACACGCGGGAGTGCGCACCTGTGGGCCCTGGCCGACGGCCGGGGCCCACAATCACGATGTACGGGACAGGCCCGGTCCGGTGCCGGGTCCACGCCGGGGGGGTGCCTCTATGTCGTTCGTCAATCCCGCACTGTCGGTTTTAGGGGTGTTGGTCCTGTTTATGCGGCGAGGGTGACGGTGGGGGTTCGGGACTCGTAGAAGGTTCCGTCGCGGAGCATGGCGAACAGGACGCTGATGCGTTGGCGGGCGAGGCGGAGGAGGGCTTGGGTGTGGGTTTTGCCGCGGGCGCGTTGCTTGTCGTAGTAGGTCCGGGAGGCGGGGTCGGCGTTCATGCAGGCGAAGGCGGACAGGAACATGGCGCGTTTGAGCTGCCGGTTTCCGCCCCGGGGTGCGTGTTCGCCGTGGATCGAGGTTCCCGACGACTTCGTGGTCGGGGCCAGGCCCGCGTAGGAGGCGAGGTGGGCGGCGGTGGGGAAGCTGGTGCCGTCGCCGATGGTGGTCAGGAGCACGGCGGCGGTCCTGACGCCGACGCCGGGCATCGAGGTCAGGACCGGGGAAAGAGGGTGGGCCTCCAGCAGGGTGCTGATCTGGGTTTCCAGGGCCCGGCGCTGTTCGTGGACGGCGCCGAGGGAGCGGGCCAGGGAGGGAACGACGGTGTCGAGGGTGCCGGTCCCGGGCACGATCACGGTCTGTTCGTCCAGGGCGTCGAAGACGTCGTCGATCAGCCGGGCGGCCATGCGGGGGGCCTTGGGCCGGATGAGTTCGACGAGTCTGCGGCGGCCGGCCTTTCGCAGTGCGGCCGGGGAGCCGTGGCGTTCGAGCAGCCAGGTGACGGCCTGGTGGTCCAGACGCGGGCCGAGGACGCGCTCCAGGCTGGGGTGGAACTGGGTGAGCAGGCCGCGTATCCGGTTGCTGGTGCGGGTGGCCTCGGCGGCGAGGTCCTGGTCGAAGCCGGCCAGGACGGTCAGCTCGGCGGTGATCTCGTCGGTCAGTTCCAGCGAGCGCAGGGTGTGGGGCAGGGTGCGGGCGGCGTCCGCGATCACGGCGGCGTCCTTCGCGTCGGTCTTCGCCTCGCCCGGGTAGAGGTCAGCGATCCTGCGCATGGCCAGGCCGGGCAGGTAGGCGACCTTGCAGCCCGCGTCCCGGGCGACGGCCAGGGGCAGGGCGCCGATGGAGGCGGGCTGGTCCACGATCACCAGCACCGTGCCGAACTTCGCGGCCAGCTTGTCGAAGACGGCCCGCAGCTTCGGCTCGCTGTTGGGCAGCTGCTTGTCGAAGACCTTCTTCCCGGCCGGAGTCAGTCCGTGCCCGTGATGGGCGCTCTTGCCGACGTCCAGGCCGAGGAATACGCCCACGTCTTCTGTGTCGAACATCGCGCCCCTCCAGGCGAGTTGAACGTGCCGGCCTCGGCAGTGGTGTCGTACGCGCGCATCCACGTTATGCAGACCTGCCGCCCAAGGGCTGTCCGGCATTGCGCCGGACCGGACGGTGGCCGGACCTCTCATCAGCGTCTCCGACGGCACCTCCCGGGCCCGGTGACACCACCCCCCAGGCCATCTGTTCGACAGGGGGACATAGTCATGCCGGGCCCGGAGGCCAGCGGTCCCGTTGCAGGACCGCGAAAAACATAACGGGGTCGATTTCGCCGAACTGCGCCTCCCCCGAGCCGCGACGCACCGCCCGCCGAGTCCCCGCCGCACCACCCACCCACCTTGATCACCGCACCCGCTGGACCGGACGGCGGGAGGTGCGGCGGATCAGCCAGGCGCTCGCCAGCCCGACAGCGGCGCCCGCCGCGACATCGCTGGGGTAGTGCGCGCCCGTGTGGACGCGTTCGGTCGCGATCAGCGTCGCGGGAACCGCGCAGACGAGTCCCGCACCGGGCCGGAGCACCGCGACGCCGACCGTGAAGGCCACCGCGGCGGCGGTGTGTCCGGACGGGAAGGAGGAGCTGTCCGGCCGGTCGTCCGCGTCCTGGCTGGGAACGAGTTCCTGGGGAGGCCGGGCACGGTGGCACAGCCGCTTGAGCACCCCGTCGGAGAACGCCTCCGCCACGGCCATGCCGGCCAGTCCGGTCACCGCCGCCCTGCGGCCGGTACGCCCTCCGGTGGCCGCCAGCAACGCGGCGGCCGCCCACCAGAGCTTGGTGTGTTCGGCGCCCGACTCCACCGCCGGAAGCAGGCGCCGCGCCCACGGTGACCTCCACGCGGCGACTCCCCGGGTCACGCCCCGGTCGATGCGGTACAGGCGGTCCCGGCACGCCGCCACACACATCCGCGGCCACGGCACCGGCCCGGATCGTTCGCTGCCCTCCACGGTCACCTGATCGGCACCCCGCCCGGTCGTCCGGTGGTCGGCGGCGGTGTCACTCGGCCGCATGCCGCAGCTCCTCCTCGCTCCACTTACTGGTGTCGCGCGGCGGGACGTACGGCTCCTCGTCCTCGGGCATGCCGCCCTTGATCGCCCGTTCCCGGGCCATCTCGGCGTCGAACTCCAGGCCGAGCAGTATCGCCAGATTGGTGATCCACAGCCACACCAGGAAGATGATCACGCCGGCGAGGGCGCCATAGGTCTTGTTGTACGAGGCGAAGTGCGCCACGTACACCGCGAAGCCCGCGGAGGCCGCCATCCAGATGATCAGGGCCACCACGCTGCCCGGAGTGACCCACTTGAAGCCGCGCCCCTTGGCGTTCGGTGAGGCCCAGTACAACAGGGCGATCATGAGCGTCACCAGCAGGAGCAGAACCGGCCACTTGGCGATCGACCACGTCGTCATCGCCGCGTCGCCGACCCCCAGGGCCGTACCGGCCTGCTGCGCCACGCCGCCGGTGAACACCACGATCAGCGCCCCGGCGCAGGCGGTCACCATCAGCGCGACGGTGACGACCAGCCGCAGCGGGGTCAGCTTCCATATCGGCCGTCCCTCGGGCATGTCGTACACCGCGTTGGAGGCACGGATGAACGCCGCCACATATCCGGAGGCGGACCACACCGCACCCACCAGCCCGACGATCGCGAGCACCGAACCGGTGCCGCCGCTGTCCCGCAGCTGGCTCACCGCGTCGCCGATGACCTGGCGCGCGGAGCCCGGGGCGAGTTGCTGAATGTTGTCAAGGACCTGATCGGCCGTCGATTTGCCCGCGATGCCCAGCAACGACACGAGGACCAGCAGGGCGGGAAACAACGAGAGGACCGCGTAGTACGTCAGAGCGGCCGCCCGGTCGGCGAGTTCGTCGTTGCTGAACTCCTTCACCGTGCGCCGCAGCACCGCCCGCCACGACTTCTTCGGCATGTCCGTCGGCTCGTCGGGGGCGTCCCGTTCCACCTCCGCCGACGGCCCCACCTGATTCCGCTCCGCCTCGGCCGACCGTACCGCTCGCCCGCCCGGACCGGTGTCCGCTCCTCGGTCCGACCTTCCGCTTGCGGGCTCACCATCCAGGCGGGGGGTGTCCTCGTGCGGTTCTTCCGCTTTCCGCTTCCTTCTCATGACCGTCGGGTAACCGCGCACCGACGATCCACGCCTCATCCGTACGAGAACCCGTTCTCGGCCATCGCTGCCGCGGCACCGGAGCCCCGGGCCGGAGCCCGTACCGACGACGACGGCGCCCGGCGGATGACCTCGCGCGGACGCCGTGTCGAACCGATCAACCGATTCGCCGCACCCGGTTCACGGGGACGGCTCGTCGGACCTGTCCACCGGGACGCGCCGCTCTACCGGGACGCGCCGCCTCCGATCGTCGGCAGGTAGCGCGGCGCGCGCCAGGCGTCCAACCGGCCTTCCACCGAGGCTCCCAGCGACAGCAGTCCGGCGTCCTGGTGGTCTCCGGCCATCAGCAGCAGACCGATGGGAAGCCCTTCCACGGACCCGGCCGGCACGGACAGCGACGGGTATCCGGCCACGGCGGCCGGGGTGGAGGACGGGATCACGTCGTCGTCACCCCGGGCGCAGTCGGTCGTCCAGGCGGGCGGGTTCGTCGGTGCGGCGATGGCGTCCAGCCGATGGGCGGCCATGGTCTCGTCGATGGAGCGCCGGGACAGGTCCCGCAGCTCCGCGCGCATGGCCCGGTAGCCGGGGTCGGTGGTCGGGGGCGCGGCGAGTGACTGCTCGAACAGCTCCTGGCCGGCGAAGCAGGTCCGCTCCCCCGGGTGGGTGCGGTTGAACTCGATCAGCTCGGCGAGGTTCCGAGGCCCCTGTCGGGTGGCGAGGTAGGCGTCGATGTCCCGGTGGAACTCGCTCAGCAGCGCCGGGAACTCCAGTTCCGCGAGCCGGTCCTGGTACGGGGGCGTCACCTCGACGACCACGGCTCCCGCGTCGCGCAGCTTCCTCGCCGTACGGGTCATCACGGCGTCCACCTCGGGTCCGAGCACCGACAGCCGCCACAGCCCGATCCGCTTGCCCCGCAGGCTCTCGGGGTGCGTCACCCTTTCCCGGAGGCCGACGAGCGCGCCGGGGTGGGCGGTGTCGCCGCCGCTGAGCACCGAGAGGGTGAGGGCGGCGTCGATCACGTTGCGTGCCATGGGTCCCGCCGTGTCCTGCTCGGCCGTGATCGGTACCACGCCGGCCTGGCTGACCAGGCCGAGGCTGGGCTTGTGGCCGACCACGCCGTTCATCCCGGCCGGACAGACGATCGAGCCGTCCGTCTCGGTGCCGATCGCCACCTGGGACAGCGACGCGGCGAGCGCGGCACCGGAGCCGGCGGAGGACCCGCACGGATTCCGGTCCAGCACATAGGGGTTACGGGTCTGTCCGCCGACCGCGGACCATCCCGAAGTGGGCTTGGCGGCGCGGAAGTTGGCCCACTCGGACAGGTTGGTCTTGCCGAGGATCACCGCACCCGCGTCCCGCAGCCGGGTCACCAGCGCGGCGTCGGCGTCCGGCGGGCTCCCCGCCAACGCGAGCGAACCCGCGGTCGTCGGCAGGGTGCGGGTGTTCACGTTGTCCTTGAGCAGCACGGGAATGCCGTCGAGGGGGCCGAGGGTGCGCCCGCGCCGGTGTCTGGCGTCACTGGCGGCCGCCTGGCTCAGCGCCGTCGGGTCGGTGTACAGCACCGCGTTGATCTTGGGGTTGATGGCCCTGATCCGCCACAGGTAGGCGCTGGTCAATGCCGACGAGGTCAGCGAACCCCTGGCCATGCGGGCCTGCAACTGCGGAATCGTCACCGTGTCGAGATCGATCCCCAGCCTGGGCGGCGGCCCACCGGCGTCCGTCCCGGTCGCCTCCGCCCGCGGGTTCGGTAAGCCGGTCATCAGGGACGCCGCGGCCAGGGCGGCGACCAGGGCGGCAATGCTCCTCTTCCTCATGCGTCTCAGGGGACTACACGCAGCCTGCCCGTGCAAGGGCTCCCCCGCCTGTACGCACATCCTGTCAAGCGGCCGTACAGGGGAGCAGGTGCGATCGCGTGGTCCCTACTCCGTCCGTACGGTCACCGCTTGCGCCGCGTCCAGCCGCAAGGCCGGGCCGTCGTCCAGCCCGACGACGACGAAGAGCCCGCCGGTGGCATACCGCTCACTCCGTACGCTGCGGACCATCTGCCAGGTTCCCCGGGCCTGTACGCGTTGCCCCGGCCGCACGGTCACCGCCGCGACATCTGTCTCGACGGGGGCGGGGACGATGCCCGGGGCCAGCAGCTCCGCCCATACGGTCTTCCCGATGCCGGCCTGCCGTTCGTCAACGCCCCAGCGATGGGCCAGGGTCTCCACCAGCAACAGGCCGCGTCCCGCCGTGTCCAGCTCACCGGGCAGCCGCACGACCGGCCGCCCTTCCCCGGCGTCGCTCACCTCTAGCCGCAGCACTCCGCCCCGCTCTCGGCAGAGGATGCGTACGCCGATCATCCGGTCGCCGGGGACAGGCACGGCGAGCGCGTTGGTCACGAGTTCGGAGAGCACCAACTCGCCCTCCTCGGTGACCGTCTGCCCTGCACGCCACTCCCCGAGCTTGGCACGGAGAACGGCTCGCGCCCTGGACACGCTGCTCGGGCAGCGCACCAACCTGCACTTCACTTCGTACGGCTCACTCATGACAGCTCCCATGGGGTCGGAGATCAGCCGGAGTCCCTTGTCCACAGGTTTAGTTCGGGACATCGACGGCCTGAGCTCAGAATGAGTGGACACCATACGAAAGTGCAACGTTTCCAAAAGATGCGACAGCTTTTTTCCCTCTTTCGGGTAACCTCACCGCTTCAGGCCCTTCCCTCAGGTAAAGGTGTTCACATGTATGCGAAGAGCACCAGCGCGAACCCTTCGACTGTCCTCGGACGCCAACTCGGTGACGAGCTGAGGCGACTGAGGGAGGCAGCAGGGCTGACCACGACACAGGCGGCTGAGGCGCTCGACTGCACGAAGGGGAAAGTCAGCCGGATCGAGAACGGCCGTGTGGCGCTTCGCCTCCCTGACCTCACAGCGATGCTTCACGCGTATCAGGTCGAAGACTCTGACACCAAGGAGAGGCTTGGTTCGTTGGCCCGTAAGGCCAACCGCAGGCGCAAGGAGGGCTGGTGGAATCAGTACGGCGATGTACTCGCCGACACATACCGCGACTACATCGCCCTGGAGGCCATGGCCAAGAGCATCCGGACCTTCCAGGCTCAACTGGTCCCCGGCTTGCTCCAAACGCCCGAGTACATCCGGGCTGTAACCGTGGCTTCACGACAGTGGCAGACAGCCGACGAGATCGAGAAGTTCGTGCACGTACGCCTCGCCCGGCAGGAACGGCTGCTGTCCGACGAACCTCTCCAACTATGGGCAGTGTTCTCGGAAGCCGTACTTCTTCAGCAGGTCGGCGGGTCACGGGTGATGAGCACGCAGCTCCAGCACCTACTGGCCAGTTCCGAACACCCGAACGTGACACTTCAGGTGCTGCCGTTCACCCGTGGAGCCCATGCCAGTATGTTCGGCCCATACGTAGTGCTGGGATTTCCGGAGGAGGGGGCGCTCGACGTGGTTCTGGTCGACAACCCGTCCGGGTCCATGTGGCTGGAGCGAGCGACGGATGTCTCGCGCTACCAAGACCTGTTCGACGCCGCGCGTACGTCAGCGCTCTCGCCGAATGAGTCCCGCGCTGTCATCCACCGCAGATCCAAGGAGCATCAAGCATGAGTCGCGCACACCGCAGCACGCCGGAACTGACAGGCGCGAGGTGGCGCACCAGCACGTACAGCGGAGGCAACAACGAGTGCGTGGAGGTCGCCGACAACCTTCCCCGCCTCGTCCCCGTCCGCGACAGCAAGCGCCCCACCGGCCCCGTCATCGCCTTCGGCCACGACGCCTGGCGCGCGTTCGTCGGTGAGCTGCGCTGACCCACAGCAGGTGTGATCCGTAGCCGCCCGCCCAGGGCCCGTGACAACCAACTGACCGGCCGCTCTTCTCCGTTGCTCGCCGTAAACGCACCATGACAGCATCCGGCGCGAATTCGCCGTTCCACTCGGTGAGTTCCGGCGGACGGCGGTGCTCGTTCGGCACGACGGGTACGGCGGTCCGTGGATGGCGGAGCGGAACGGTGTCCGCTGGATCTGAACGTCCTCGGCGCGGAGAGCTTCCCGGCGGGCTGATCCGGTGCCCCGTGCCGGGGCGTGAGCGGTCCGGAGCCCTGGCACGGGGGCGTCCCGGCGGTCAGGGCGCGTCGCGCCGCCGGGCCGGAGTCACGGCCTCGGGCCGATCACACGGTCGTCCTCGCGGACCAGGATGGCCATGGCCGGACACGAGTCGGCCGCGTCCAGGGCGCGTTCGTCCGGGTCGATCCGGCGCTTCACGGCCTCGGCCCACATACCGTCCAGGTGGAACAGGTCCGGGGCGATGCCCGCGCAGATGCCCGAGCCCATGCACTGCTTCCGGTCGACGTCCGTCGTCCAGGGCACGGCGGTCACCACCCCACCGGCATCTCGCGCGGGCCACGGACCAGCATCTCGTTCTTCCACCGCACGTCACCGGCGATGCGCAGGCCGGGAAAGCGGGTGATCAGTGCCTGGAGCGCCTCCTGGAGTTCCAGGCGGGCCAGCGGTGCGCCCAGACAGTGGTGGACGCCGTGGCCGAAGGCCAGGTGCTGGACTCCGGTACGTGCCACGTCCAGCCGGCCCGGCGCGTCGAACCTCAGGGCGTCCCGGTTGGCCGCGCCCACCGCCACCAGCACCGGTTCCCCCACCCGTACCAGCGTGCCGCCGACCTCGATGTCCTCCTTGGCGTAGCGGGGGAACGCGGCGCCGCTGCCGAGGGGTACGAAGCGCAGCAGCTCCTCCACGGCGCCCTTGAGGAGGTCCGGCCGCTCACGCAGCAGGGCCAGCTGGTCCGGGTGGTCCAGCAGCGCGTGCACGAAGTTGGGGATCTGGCTTGCGGTCGTCTCGTGACCGGCGACGAGGATGCCGACGCACAGATCGACGAGTTCGAGTTCGCTCAGCCGGTCGCCGGTGTCGCGTGCCTCGATCAGCCCGGTCATCATGTCCGGGCGCGGGTTCGCGCGGTGTTCCTCGATCAGACCGGCCATGTAGGCGCGCAGTTCCTCGCGGTTGGCGCGGAACTCCTCGGCCGTCAGCGAGCTGGTCGACAGCGCCGCGTCGCTCCACTCGCGGAACTTCGGCCGGTCCTCCTCCGGTACGCCGAGCATGCGGCAGATGACCGCGACCGGGATGGGTAACGCGTAACACTCCACGAGGTCGGCCGGCGGCCCGGCGGCCTCCATCCCGTCGAGGAGGCCGTGGGCCAGTTCCCGTACCTGGGGGCGCAGCCGTTCCACCTGGTGCACGGTGAACGCCTTCGCCACCAGGGTGCGCAGCCGGGTGTGGGAGGGCGGGTCCATGCTGAGGATGCCGCTGTCCTGGCGCCCCTCGGACTGCCGGGGCTCGTCGTGGTCACGGCCTTCCGCCCTGCTGAACCGCTGGTCACCGAGGACCAGTCTGGCGTCGGCGTACCGGGTGGCCAGCCAGGCCGGCTCGCCGTAGGCCATGCGCACGCGCACCAGTCCCGGCCGGAGGCGGGCCTGCGCGTACGCCTCGGACAGTCCCAGTCCCTCCGGTTCGTTGAAGGGATAGACGAGCGGAGCCTGCTCAACTGCGGTCATCGGCGGTCTCCTTCGGTGAAGGGTGATCCAACGAACCTAGGAGCGGGCCCTCCGGCGGACAACAGCGTTTCAAGCCCCCTGTGCGGGCGGCGGGCGGCGGGCGACGTGGGGCGGGTCGGGAGGGTGGTGCGGGACGCGTGAGCTGCGTCGGGAGGGTGGTGCGGGCGCGTGGGCCGGGTCGGGAGGGTGTGCGGGGCGCGTGGGCTGCGGCGTCGGGTCGGGGCCGGTACGGGCACGGGGGCCGGGGAGCCCGATCAGCGGGCCGGGGAGCGGGGTCGGCGTACCGGGAAGCAGGTCAGCTGCGAGGGGCGTACATGATCACCGCGACGCCGACGAGACAGATCAGCGCCCCCAGGACGTCGGCCCAGTCCGGGCGGTAGCCGTCCAGGACGACGCCCCAGGCCAGGGAGCCGGCGACGAAGACGCCACCGTAGGCGGCGAGGATACGGCCGAAATCGGCGTCCTCCTGGAGCGTCGCGACGAACCCGTAGATCCCCAGGGCGATCACTCCCGCCCCGATCCACGCCCAGCCCCGGTGCTCGCGGACCCCCTGCCACACCAGCCAGGCGCCGCCGATCTCGAACAGGGCTGCCGCGACGAACAACGCGACCGAGCGGAGGACGAGCACATCAACTGCTTTCTGCGGGGCCCACGTCGGCCGGATCGGAGCGGGAAGGCCGGCGCGGCGCGGGGTGGTTCGCGGTGTCGCGGGCCCTCATCGCCGGAGCGCGACCGCCGCCGCGTAGCCGTCGGGTACCGCCACATCGGTGAGGGTCCAGCCGTCCGGGCCCGGTGCCGGGACGGGGCCGGCGCCCACGTAGTCGAGGGAGGGGTCGCGCGAGAGACCCGTACCGATTCCCTTCAGGTACGACTCCTTGCGCGACCATGCCCGCGCGAAGGCGGCGGGCCTGTCCCGGTCGGGGAGGGCGACCAGTTCCTCGGTCTCCGACGGGTGGAGGGACACCGCGACGTCCGTGACCGTCTCCAGGGAGTGGAACTGTTCCACGTCGGTGCCGACGGGGGTGTCGGCGATGGCGATCAGCGCCAGGTCGCCGCTGTGGGACAGCGAGAAGTGCGGCCCACCGGCGCCCGCCACCGCGGGGCGGCCGTGCGGGCCGCCGCAGGTGGGGCAGGTCTCCCGGTCCATCCGGACCGCGCGGGCGGTGGTCCCCAGCCGGGCACCGAGCAGGAGGCGCAGCGCCACGTGGGCGGCGGTGTAGCAGCGGCGGTCACGGTCCAGGCGGAACGCTTCGGCGCGTCGTCGCTCCTCGTCGTCCAGGACCTGGGCGGCGAGGCGGTCCGCGGCGGCCTCCTGGGCCACGGCGTCCACGAGCCACAGGGAGGCCGGCGGGAAGCCGTCGGCCCGCTCCATGGATCTCCGTAGGGCGTCGGAGGGGGCCGTGAGATCCAGCACGGTCGGCGCCTGGAGAATGGGCGGCGATACGGTCATACGGCGATCCTAAGGGCGTCCGCCGGTAGGTGCCGTAGGTGGTGCTAGTGGGGCAGGCACGGTTCGCCCGATCATGGAGTTCTCTACGCTTCATGATCACCGGGGAATCCGTGCCTGCCGTCCCACTCATGCGTTCTCGACCCGATCCGCGACCAGTTCCTTGCCCTGCTGCCCGGCAACCCGTGCCTGAACCTGGACGCCGGCTGCGACTGCGACTACGACTACGACTACAGCATGGCCCACCAGGGCCCCCACGCCCGGCGGATCACCGGCAAGATCGCCGTACGGACCAGATGGCCACCGCCCTGCCCGGCGAGACGCCCTTGACGCCACCACTGTCTTGCAGGACGGTCAGTGCGCAACAATCCGCAACTTGCTTTTCCGGAGGCGATCATGGCATTACTTTTCTTCGGCACGGACCCGAACTCGGGCGGCGGAAACTGCCCGGCCGTGTGGGTGGACACTGAGGCCGCTGAGGGCCCGGAACTGGTTCTGCAGGGCAAGTTCGCCGACGCGGCGACCCGGGCCGCGTGCGGCCAGGACAGCCCTCCGGCTGATGACGAGGGCATCATCCGGCTCTCGGTGCGGATGATTGACCAGATCAGGGAGGCGTGTGATGCCGCAGAAGCCGCCGGCCCTCAGCTTTGAGGCCCTCCTCGACTCCGCTCAGCACCATGCCCTGCACCTGGAGCTGCGGGACTCCTACGCCGTGGGGGAGGAGCGCGAGGTCTTCGAGGCGTTCCTGCGGGACGGAAGCGTGCCCGAGGACGACTCCTCGTACTGGAACGGCTGGCTACCGCTGGTGAAGCGGGCCGTCGCCCGCGGCGTGGAGGTTCGACGGGCCCGGGTCGTGTCCGAGCCCGTCACCGACTACATCCGCTTCGAGCACGCCATCACCGACGCCAACCTCCGCGCCGGCGAACAGGTCCGCTGGCTGCCCCGCCGCCGCGCATCCGCCCTCGCTCTGCCGGGCAACGACTTCTGGCTCATCGACGACCAGGTCGTGCGGTGGAACGTCTTTTCCGGCGACGGCGAGGCTTTGGAGCCCGACCACACCGAGGACCCGCAGGCCGTCAAGCTGTGCGCGGAGGCGTTCCGTACGGTGTGGGACCTGGCCACCCCGCACGTCGACTACCGCATCTGACCCGCACGCACCTCAAGGGCCGCCACTCCATGACGACCACATCCCCCTCGTCCAGCGCCCAATCGGCCCGCGAGGCGCTCGCCGCGCGGTTGCAGCACCTACGCAAGGACGCCGGCCTCACCGGGAAGGACCTCTCCACCCGGTGCGGCTGGCACCCGGCCAAGACGACCAGGGTCCAGAAGGGCGACGTCCTACCCTCGGACGCGGACATCCGCACCTGGTGCACGGCGTGCGGCGCGGACGACCAGGCCGACGACCTCATCGCCACCGCCCGCGCTGTCGACTCGATGTACATGGAGTGGCGCCGCCTGCACCGCAACGGCATGCGCCAGGTCCAGCAGGACTGGTACGCCCTGCACGAACAGACCCGCCACTGCCGGATCTACGTCTCCAACCTGCCCCCCGGCTTCCTCCAGACACCGGCGTTCGCGACCGCTCTGATGAAGCAGATCACTCACTTCCAGGGCACCCCCGACGACGTCGCCGAAGCGGTCGCCGCCCGCGTCGCACGCTCCCGGTTCCTCTACGAGGGCGGCCACCGCTACGTCGTCCTCATCGAGGAATCCGTCCTGCGCTACCGCACCGCCGACCCCGAGGCGATGCGCGGGCAGCTGCGCCACCTCCTGGCGGTGATGCCACTCGCGTCTCTCTCGCTGGGCATCATCCCCTTCACCGCGCAGCGCACCATCTGGCCGCTGGAAGCGTTCTACGTACACGACGACACGACGGCCGTGGTGGAGACGCTCACGGCGGAGATCAAGGTGACGCAGCCACGCGAAATCGCCGACTACACCAAGGCGTTCACCGGCCTCGCGGCAATGGCCGTCTACGGCGACGCCGCCCGCGCCCTCATCCAGGCCGCGATGGACGCCCTGGAGTGAAATTCCGCAACTATCCGCAATTCTGTTGAGGGCGAAGCAGGGACGTCCGTAGCGTCGAACGACATCGACGCACCCAGCGACAGAAGGCGGTGCCCATGAGCGCACCCACACCTGCCGGACCCGAGACACCAGGCCCCGGCATTCAGCCGCCCGCCTTCGGCCAGCCGCCCCCGGAGCTGCTCGCCCGCGCCAACCGCGGCTACGCCCGCTTCTTCGCCGTCCAGACCCCGGACGCCGACACCGGCAACCATGACCAGGACGAGAACGCGGCGGGCGCATGATGACCGACACCCATGCCGTGCTGCACGACCCTGAAGGACGCCTCGAAGCGGAACTCCCGCTTGACCGGAAGCTCCACAAGGCTCTGGTCAAAGCCGTGCCGGGATGGACCGGCGACCCCGGCCTGCCACCCGCGGGCCTGAAACAGAGCACGCTGCTGCTCACCGGCTCCGCCCGCGCGGTCGCCGCCGATGTCCGCCGCGCACCTGGACGGGACCGACCAACCCCGGATGCGCGGCGTACGGCACCACCAGGCACCACACCCGTTCCAACCCGGACGGGGCGAGCACCACTCGACACCGAGAGGGGCACCACCATGAGCACTGCAACGACCGAGCTGCGCCGGTTCCTGACCATCACCGGCCAGCGTTTCCAGAACGGCCAGTCCGCACCCGAGATGTTCTCCCCGGCTGTGGACAAGGCGTGGCACGACCTGCTCGGCACCCCCGCCTACGAGGCCCTGTGCCTGGAGAGCGCCGGCCGGCCGATCCGTCACGTCGCGAACAACGGCCACGGGCCGATCGCCTGGGTCACCGCGTACGAAGAGGCGTACGGGCCGCTGCCGGAGATCTGGTTCACCGACGCCGACGGCAACGTCGACCAGGCCGCCGTCGCCCGCTACCGGGAGAGTGGCACCGTGGTCGCCGAATGGGACTGCGGCCCCGCCGGCGGCGACGGCGACATCACGCCCGACCAGCCGGAGACCACCCGCCGGTGACCACCAGCCGTACCAGCGCAGCGCCCCGACCCACCGCCGGGGCGCTGCGCCTCGTTGAGGCCAGCACCACCCGGCCGAACTCCGTGGAAATCGGTGACTACGCACGCCGGATGACCGCCCACTGCCCCTACCTCGCCCCTTCCCTCGAACGGGGACTGACGACCTGGACGGTCTACCGCGCCGACGGCGCCGCCGAAGCCGTCCAGGCGGAGCTCTTCCACGCGGGCGCCCAGGCCGCGGAGTGGCTGCGGCCGCAGCTGAACCGGCCCCATGGCCTCCTGCGCTGCGAGAACATCGTTTTGTTGGGCGAGGTGCCCGGCACGGGGCACCGTGACCTGCTGGCCTGGCCGCACTGGGTGCTGAAGAACCTCTACGGACCGGTCGGGGTGATGTTCGGCAAGTTCTGCGCGGGCGAAGAGGAAGTCACCGGGGCCGGACACCGGATCACGGCCGCCCCCGCCTCGTTCCTCCCCGTGAGGGCCGCCGTCCGTCGCCGCGACCCACGCTTCCTGCACGCGACCCCCGACCTGGCCGCAGCCCTCGCCGCGGCCGACGACGACGGCCGCGACGTGTTCGAGCACATCCCCACCGAGTGGAAGGACATCCGCACATGGGCCAGAAACCTCCTCCCCCCGCCGAAGCCGTCGCCCTCCTCGCCGACCACACCGGCAACCCCGCCGCGATCCAGCTCCTGAGCGACCGGCGCGGCTCCCGGGTCTGGAAGGTGCAGGGCCCCAGGGGAGCGGTCGCGGTGAAGGCCAACACCCCGGACGGCGACAACGCCCACGAGAAGGCCGCAGAGATGGCCCAGGAGGACGACCGCCTTCTTCGCCTCACGGCCGCCGGCGCCATCAGCCCCGACTACCGGGTTGGCGCCGGGACGTGGGAGGGCGGCCTGTGGCTGGCCGTCAACTGGGTCGACGGCGCGCCCCTGTGGCAGGCGCTCGCCCCGGCCCGCAGCCCAGAAGGAGACCGCGCCTCGGTCCGGCCCTGGCTCACGGGCATCGCCCGCAGCTGGACGGAGCGCCTCGCCCGGATGCACGCCACCGGATGGGCTCACGCCGACGTCCAGCCCACCAATACCCTCGTCACGAACGACGGCCGGGCGGCGGTCATCGACTACGCCCTCGCCTGCGGCCCCGACGACCGCCGCCGCGTCTCGTACCGGGGAGCCCTCACCCACACCACCGCCCCCGAGATCGCCACCTCGATCCTCTCCACCCCCGCCGACACCCACGTCCAGGCACACCCGGCCGCCGACATCTGGAGCCTGGGCGCCTCCCTGTTCTGGTGCTGGACCGGCCGCCGACCCGTCCCCTACGACGACACCACCGACCGACTGGAGAAACTGGCCGTCATCGCCAAGGGCACCACCACCGCGCTGCGCGATGTCCGCCCGTGGCCGTTACCCGCGTTCGAGGACACCATCACCGCATGCCTGGCCCCCGACCCCGCCGACCGGCCCACCGCGGAGGAGCTGACCACCGCATGGTGACCCTGCGCGCCCTTGCTTTGGATGACGCCGCCGCCCTCACCCGCGTCTACTGCGGCGCCTCCATCCGGCACACCACCGGAAAGCCCCTCACGCTCGACGAGGCCCACGAGAAGATCCGCGCCGCCCTCGCCCGAGCCGCCGAAACCCCGCGCGCACAGTGGAGCTGGGCCATCCTCACCGAAGACGAGATGATCGGCCTGATCTCCCTGCGGCGACGCACCCCCACCATGGGCAGCATCAGCTACATCCTCCGCGAAGACACCTGGGGTCACGGCTACGCCACCCAGGCCGCCCGCCAGGCCCTCGCCGTCGCCTTCACCACCGCCGGCCTCAACCGGCTGGAAGCCATGCACCACCCCGACAACCCCGCCTCCGGCCGCGTCCTGGCCAAAGCCGGGTTCACCCGCATCGGCACGTCCGACCGGCACACCGACAACGGAACCGTCCCCTACGAGCTGTACGTCCTGGGTACAAGCTGACGCGGTTTCGCATTCCGCCATGGAGAACGGCTCCACCCGACACAGCCGGCGACGAGAGATGTTCACCACCGACGAGCGGAGCGAAAACCCCGATCCAGACCGGTGGACGACGGGTCGTCGAACGTACGGACTCCTGGATGAACAACTTCGGCGAGCTCCGCCGCCGCACCGAGCGACGAAGAGCGCCCGTTGAGTTCTTCATCGCCCTGGCCGACGCCATCATCACCGTCCGCTGCCTCATCCGACGCACTTGGACGCTCTACCGCTGGGACACCCGCCCACGAAACCCCCGCATCCGATGACCTACTGGCGCACGCCCCAAGGGCTCTCCCGTAGCCGCTGGTGGAGCGGGCGTGGGAGTCGGGCGCGGGCGGCTCGCGGGGCGGAGGGGCATCCGCGTGCTGGATGGGTACACGTCCGGACCGTGGCGGAGGTCAGCGCTCCGGCTCGGGCCGGAAGGCCCTGAGCGTGACGTCGACGAGCGAGTCGGCGTACTCGGCGGTCAGCGGGCCCGAGCGGTGCAGCCAGCGCTGGAACAGGGGTGCGTACAGCACCTCCAGGACCAGGTCGAGGTCGGCGTCCGTGGCCAGCTGACCGGCGCGTTGCGCTCCGCGCAGCCGTTCCTTCCTCGCGTCGTCCACGGGCCGGGCCAGCTTCTCGCGGTACTGCGCGGCAAGGTCGGGATCGTTGCTGATCTCGATGGTGAGCGCCCGTATCGGCTTCTCGAACTCCGGGGCGGCGAACTCGGCGGCCGTCGCGCGCATGGCCGTCTTGAGGTCGGCCTTGATGTTCCCGGTGTCCGGCAGCGTCACCCTCCGCTCCCCGGCACCCTCGCCGAGTGCCAGGAAGGCGTCGAGGATCACGGCGCCCTTGGACGGCCACCAGCGGTAGATCGTCTGCTTGCCGACGCCGGCCCGGACGGCGATGGCCTCGATCGCCACCTTGTCGTGTCCGACCTCGGAGACCAGCGCACGGGCCGCCTCAAGGATCGCCTGCCGCGAACGTTCGCTGCGCCGGGAGCGGTCCGGCTTCGGGGCCTGGGACATGGGCGCAGGCTAACACCTCGACGAGACGGACCGGTTCGCGTCGGCCTACCACCGGGTCCCGCCCGTCCCCGACCGACTCGGCCACGACGTGGCACGCGCACTGCCCACCGGACCGCTCACCCGGCACGGCGCCCTGACGACCGGGGGTTTCCGGGCCGGGCAGTCGGTGCTGATCACCGGGGCCACCTCCGGCATCGGCCTGATCGGTGTGCGGATCGCCAGGCCCCTCGGAGCACGGCAGGTCATCGTTTCCGGAGGCCGGGGACGGACGGCCGCGCCCCGCGTGGTGGTGGTCACGTCACCTGGGAGGTGTCCGCCAGGAGCGGCGGCGGCAGTGCGAGCCCGAGTGGAGCAGGAGGCGGATCTGTTCGCCGGCCTCCCCGGCGTCCCGCAGCGGCGCGGGGAACGGCAGCCGTACATCGCGGTGGGTCCCCGCGCGTTCCAGCCGGAGCGTCAGGCCGTACCGGTCGATCGCCCAGGGCAGCACGCCGCGAACCCCCTGGAGGAGTACGGGGTCGATCAGCCGGGTCAGTCGCGCGACCAGGTCGGCGTGGTCGTCCACCAGATGCGTGATCATCGACGCCTCGTGCCCGGCCAGCGGGTCGGGGGCGGCGCCGCGCAGGACGGTGCGCCCCAGGGTGTCGTTGCCCTCGCAGGTCTCCAGGACGGCGGCCGTGAAGGCGAACCTCAGCCGGGGCTCCGGGGTTTCGGCCGTCCGGTCGGTGTAGCTGAGGCGCCCGTCCACGCACACCCGGGCGCGCACCCGGTCCCTGGCCGGGACCGGGGCCACATCCGTGAAGTGCAGGGTCGCGGGGAGCCAGCCGAGTGGCGCGGTCAGGGCCGCGCCGGCCAGCACGCTTCCGGGCGGCGCGGCCAGCAGGAGGTCTCCCCCGCCGCTCAGCCCGCGCACACCGGGCAGTTCCTCGCTGAGCCGTCCGGCGACGCCGGTCAGTGAGGTCGCGGCGGCGATGACGGTCCGCGCGCGTTCGGCGTTCGTGGGGCGGCGCACCGAGCCGTGCTTCATCTACAACCTCCGTGTACGCGGGTGAGCAGGGGTGGGTCAGGCCGTGGCGGGCTTCCGAGCGGGCAAGGCCGGCCGGGGTGTCACCACCCCCGTCCGGTCGAGTTAGGTTAGCCTTACCTAAACAATGAGGCAACGGCGGTGACGCGTACGGGGGCACGAGGGTGCTCCGGGAAGGCGCGGGGAGGGGGCGCCAGGGCCACCGCGAAGGCCGCGCCGGCCATCCGACGGGCCGTGAACACCCGTCCGGTGACGGCGAATCGAAGCGGTCGGCGGGCCGCACGTCCGTCCGACGAGTGATTAGCTTAGGCTAAGCTAACTTTCCCGGGGTGGTCGTCCGCGATCTCCCCCTCGGGCCGTGTCATGCCCTGCCTCACGCCGTCGTTCCCCGAGCACGGGGGCCCCGCCCGCGCACCGGGCCCGGCAGGACCCGGCCGAGGCGACGTCAGCGAGGAGATTCCCGATGGGTCTGCCAGGTATCGACTCCTATCCCATGCCCCAACGTTCGGCGCTCCCGCCGGCCCACGTCCCCTGGGTGATCGATCCGAGCCGGGCCGCGCTGCTCGTGCACGACATGCAGAACCACTTCGTGGAAGCGTTCCCTGCGGGCCGCGCCCCCGTCGTGGACCTCGTCGAGAACATCGCCGCCCTGCGCGCACTCGCGAGATCGCTGGCCGTGCCGATCTTCTTCAGTGCGGAACCCGCCGGCCAACGCCCCGATCAGCGCGGCCTGTTGGCCGATGTCTGGGGACCGGGCATCGGCTCCGATCCGCACGCGTCCGAGATCATCACGCGGCTCACCCCCCGCCCCGGCGAGCACGTGCTGGCCAATGTGCGCCACAACGCCTTCCTCCGCAGCCATCTCGGCACCCTGCTGCGGACCACCGGGCGGGACCAGTTGATCGTCTGCGGTGTGTACGCGCACCTCGGGGTGCTCCTGACGGCGGCGGACGCGTTCATGCGCGACATACAGCCGTTCGTGGTGGCCGACGCGGTGGCCGACTTCTCCGCGGAGGAGCACTCCATGGCGCTGCACTGGGCGGCGCGCAGTGGCGTCGTCTGTACGACCGAGACCCTGCTGCGGGACCTGCGGGCCGCCCGGCCCGCGCCGTCGGCACGGCCCGCGCGCGGGGCGTGACGCGCGGCGCCGTCCGCCGCTTCCCCGCGAGGGCAGCGGCGGCGGGCACCCGCGCCTCGGCCGAGCCATGAACAACTACGCGGAGAGATGGAGAACATGACGGTACGGGTGGCGGTCGCCGGTGCGAGTGGGTACGCCGGAGGGGAGCTGCTGCGCCTGCTGGCCGCCCACCCCGGCGTGGAGATCGGCGCGGTCTGCGCGCACAGCAGCGCGGGGCGCACGCTCGGGGAGGTCCAGCCGCAGCTCGCCGCGCTCGCCGACCGGGTGCTCGTCGAGACGTCCGCGGCGTCGCTGCGCGGGCACGACGTGGTCTTCCTGGCCCTGCCGCACGGCCGGTCCGCCTCGCTCGCCGCGGAGTTGGACGAGGCGGGCGCCGACGGCCAGGCCGGCGGGAACGGTCGGGGCACGGTGCTGGTGGACTGCGGCGCTGACTTCCGGCTGCGTGACGCGGCGGACTGGGAACGGTTCTACGGTTCGGCGCACGCCGGTACCTGGCCCTACGGGCTGCCGGAACTCCCCGGTACGCGTGATGAGTTGAAGGGAGCGGACCGGGTGGCGGTGCCCGGCTGCTATCCGACCGCCGGGACGCTCGCGCTGTATCCGGCCTTCGCCGCGCGCCTGGTGGAGCCGGAGGCCGTGATCGTCGCGGCGAGCGGGACCTCGGGGGCGGGCCGGGCCGTCAAGCCCCATCTGCTGGGCTCGGAGGTGATGGGCTCGATGAGTCCGTACGGGGTCGGCGGCGGCCACCGCCACACTCCGGAGCTGGCCCAGAACCTCACCCGGTCGGCGGGCGAACGGGTGACCGTGTCGTTCACCCCGACCCTCGCGCCGATGGCCCGGGGCATCCTGGCGACCTGCTCGGCGCGGGTCCGGCCGGGCGTCGGCCCGCGCGAGGCGAGGTCGGCGTACCAGGAGGCGTACGCCGACGAGCCGTTCGTCCGGCTGCTGCCCGAGGGCCGGTGGCCGTCGACCGCCGCCGTGCTCGGTTCCAACACCGTCCAGGTCCAGGTGACGGTGGACGAGCACGCCGGGCGGCTGATCGCGGTCAGCGCGATCGACAACCTGACCAAGGGCACCGCGGGTGGCGCGGTGCAGAGCATGAATATCGCCCTGGGCCTGCCGGAAGGGCTGGGCCTGCCTACCGATGGAGTCGCTCCGTGACCGTGACCGCCGCTCAGGGATTCCTCGCCGGCGGGGTGTCCGCCGGGATCAAGGAGTCCGGTGACCTTGACCTGGCGCTGGTGGTGAACCGGGGCCCGTCGCGCGCGGCGGCCGGTGTGTTCACCTCCAACCGGGTGCAGGCCGCCCCCGTCCACTGGTCCCGACGCGTGCTCGCCGACGGAAGGATATCCGCCGTCGTGCTCAACTCCGGTGGCGCCAACGCCTGTACGGGGAAGGCGGGCGCGGAGGACACCCGGCTGACGGCCGAGCGCACCGCGCGGGCCCTGGGGGTCGGCCCGGACGAGGTCGCGGTCTGCTCCACCGGGCTCATCGGGGTGCGGCTGCCGATGGACGCGGTCACGGCCGGGATCGACACCGTGGCCGGACTGCTGTCGCCCGAGGGGGGCGAGGACGCGGCCGAGGCGATCAGGACGACGGACTCGGTGCGCAAGACGGCGGTCGTCTCCCGCACCGGCTGGACGGTCGGCGGCATGGCGAAGGGCGCGGGGATGCTCGCCCCCGGCCTGGCGACCATGCTGGTGGTGCTCACGACGGACGCCGACGTGAGCGCGCGGCTCCTCGGCTCGGCGCTGCGGGACGCGGTCCGTACCACCTTCGACCGGGTCGACTCCGACGGCTGCATGTCGACCAACGACACCGTGCTGCTGCTGGCGTCGGGCGCCTCGGGGGTGACACCGGAGCCGGCCGCGTTCACGGCCGCGGTGCACGCCCTCTGCCTCGATCTGGCGGGGCAGTTGGTCGCGGACGCGGAGGGCGCGTCGAAGGAGATCGACGTGGAGGTCGTCGGCGCCGCGTCCGAGGGGGACGCCGTGACGGTGGGCCGGTCCGTCGCCAGGAACAACCTGCTCAAGTGCGCCCTGCACGGCAACGACCCCAACTGGGGACGGGTGTTGTCGGCGATCGGCACGACGGACGCCGTGTTCGACCCGGACCGGCTGGATGTCGCGGTCAACGGGGTGTGGGTCTGCCGGGACGGCGAGGCGGCCGAGCCCCGTGACACGGTGGACCTGACGAATCGTCAGGTGAGGCTGACGATCGACCTGCGCGCGGGCGACGAGTCGGCGGTCATCCGGACCAACGACCTCACCGCCGAGTACGTCCACGAGAACAGCGCGTACAGCTCGTGAGCGCCGACGAGCGGCCTCGCGCCCGTACGGTCATCGAGGCGCTGCCCTGGCTGGAACGGTTCCAGGGCCGGGTCGTGGTGATCAAGTTCGGCGGGAACGCCATGGTGGACGAGGAGTTGAAACGCGCCTTCGCCCAGGACGTGGTGTCACTGCGGTACGCCGGGCTGCGCCCGGTCGTGGTGCACGGCGGCGGGCCGCAGATCAGCGCGTTGCTGAACCGGCTGGATCTGGAGGTCCGCTTCGCGGCGGGACTGCGGGTGACCACGCCGGAGATCATGGACGTGGTCCGGATGGTGCTCGCCGGTCAGGTGCAGCGTGAGCTGGTCGGGCTCATCAACGCGCACGGTCCGTTCGCCGTGGGGATGACCGGCGAGGACGCGCACACCATGACGGCCACGCGGCGGCCGGTGTGGGTGGACGACGAGCCGGTGGACATCGGGCTGGTCGGCGACATCGTGGACGTGAACCCGGACACCCTTCAGGCACTGCTGGAGCGGGGCCGCATCCCGGTCGTGTCCCCCGTGGCCCGGGGGAAGGACGGGGAGATCTACAACATCAACGCCGATCTGGCGGCTTCGGCGCTGGCGGTGGCCCTGGACGCGGAGAAGCTGGTGATGCTCACGGACGTCGGGGGGCTGTACGCGAACTGGCCGCACAGCACCGAGGTGATCGAGCGGCTGACCGCCACCGAACTGGAGAAGACGCTGCCGGGGCTGGCGAGCGGGATGGTCCCCAAGATGGAGGGCTGTCTGCGGGCCGTCCGGCAGGGCGTACGGATGGCGCACGTCCTGGACGGCCGGGTGCCGCACTCGCTGCTGCTGGAGGTCTTCGCCGACGACACCACCGGGACCACCGTGGTCCCGGACCAGGAGTCCCCGGCACCGGACCGGGAAGTCCCGGCACCGGACCGGGAAACCGTGGCAACCGTGGCAGCGGACCCGTCGGACCCGGCCCGGCCGGGCCGGCGGGACCAGGAGGAGGACACCGTATGACCGCCGTCGAGGACACCCCCACCGTCCGGGCCGGGGCTCCGGCCCCGGTCACCGCCCCCGGGTCCGGGGCCGCCCCCGGCGGGGTCGGCGGCCGGTCGCTCCGGGACCGCTGGCCGCAGGTGATGATGAACACCTACGGCACTCCCCCGCTGGCCCTGGTCAGGGGCGAGGGCAGCACGGTGTGGGACGAGGAGGGCCGGGCGTACCTGGACTTCACGGGCGGCATCGCCGTCAACGCCCTCGGCCACGCGCACCCCGCGGTGGTGTCGGCGGTGAGCGGGCAGATCGCCACGCTGGGCCATGTCTCCAACCTCTACGCGGCGGGGCCGCCGGTCGCCCTCGCCGAGCGGCTGCTCCGCGTGGCGGGCAGGCCGGGGAAGGTGTTCTTCGCCAACTCCGGGGCCGAGGCGATCGAGGCGGCGTTCAAGATCGCCCGCCGGACGGGCCGTCCGCGTCTGGTCGCCGTCGAGGGCGGCTTCCACGGCCGGACTGCGGGGGCGCTGGCCCTGACCGGGCAGCCCGCGAAGCGGGAGCCGTTCCTGCCGCTGCCCGGCGAGGTGTCGTACGTACCGCTCGGCGACACGGGGGCGCTGCGGGCGGCCGTCACCGAGGAGACCGCCGCCGTGTTCGTCGAGCCGGTGCAGGGCGAGGCCGGTGTGGTGCCGGCGCCCGAGGGCTTTCTGCGGGCCGCGCGGGAGATCACCCGGGCAACCGGCACCCTGCTGGTGCTGGACGAGATCCAGACCGGGGTCGGGCGGACGGGCCGCTGGTTCGCCCATCAAGCGGTGGACGGGGCCGATCCCGACGTGGTGACGCTGGCCAAGGGACTGGGCGGCGGACTGCCGATCGGCGCCGTGCTGGCGTTCGGCGCGGCGGCCGAGCTGCTGACCCCGGGCCAGCACGGATCGACCTTCGGCGGCAATCCGGTGGCCTGCGCGGCCGGGCTCGCCGTGCTGGACACCATCGAGACGGAGGGGCTGCTGGACCGGGTGGTACGGACCGGGGAGCGGCTGCGGCGCGGTGTCGAGGGGCTGGGCCACCCCCGGGTCCGTCAGGTGCGGGGCGCCGGGCTGCTCCTCGGTGTCGCCCTGCGCGAACCGGTCGCCCCGCGTGTGCAACTGGCGGCGCGACAGGCCGGTTTCCTGGTCAACGCCACCGGTCCGACGACGGTCCGGCTGGCTCCGGCGCTGACGATCGGCGACGCGGAGGTGGACGCGCTGCTCGCGGCACTGCCGGACATCCTGGCCGTCTGACGCCTCTCCCCTTCCCCACCCGCCTCCCGGGACACCCGGCACCGACCGGGTCCTCGGCGTTTCCCGGACCCGCTCCATGGCCGGATCGGGGGGCAAGTCAGCGCTCCCCAGCGGTAGTCGGAGCAACTTGACAGCCCTTCGGCCATGAGGGATGTTAGGCGAGCCTTACCTAAGAACGGGAGGCGGTTGGGGGTGTCATATGTGGAGTCCGCCGAGGGCGGCCGATCAGTTCCGGATGCTTCCGGCGCTGAGCAGAACCGGAAAGGGATGACCATGTCGGCACGCCAGACGCAGACTTCACAGCGGGGCGAGTCCGCCTCCCAGGACGTGGTCGGCATAGGCTTCGGCCCCGCCAACCTCGCACTGGCCATCGCCATCGAGGAGCACAACGGCCGCAGCGAGCACGGCAGTGCGCTGCGGTCCGCGTTCGTGGAACGCCAGGAGCACTTCGGCTGGCACCGGGGCATGCTCATCGAGGGCGCCACGATGCAGGTCTCCTTCCTCAAGGACCTGGCCACCATGCGCGACCCGGGCAGCCGCTTCACCTTCCTGCGCTACCTCCAGGACCGGGGCAGGCTGGCCGACTTCATCAACCAGAAGAGCTTCTTCCCCACCCGTGTGGAGTTCCACGACTACTTCCGCTGGTGTGCCGCCGAGTTCACCGACCGGGTCGCGTACGGCCATGACGCCCGGCTCATACGTCCGGTGGAGCGGGACGGTGTCATCGACAGCCTCGACGTGGTGACCCGGCCCGTCCACGAGCCCACCGGCAGCGCCGAACAGGTGCTGCGCGCGCGGAACATCGTCCTCGCCACCGGTCTGCGGGCCCGGCTCCCCGAGGGGATCACAGCCGGCGAGCACGTCTGGCACAACCAGGACCTGCTCTTCCGCGCGGCCGAGCTGAAGGAGCGTCCGCACCGCCGGTTCGTCGTGGTGGGCGCCGGGCAGTCCGCGGCCGAGACCGCCGACCATCTGCACCGCACCTTCCCGGACGCCCAGGTGTGCGCGGTGTTCTCGCGGTACGGCTACAGCCCCGCCGACGACAGCCCCTTCGCCAACCGGATCTTCGACCCCCATGCCGTGGACGACTTCTACGGGGCCCCGCAGGAGACCAAGGACGCGCTGCTCGGCTACCACGGCAACACCAACTACTCGGTGGTGGACGGAGACCTGATCGAGGAGCTGTACCGCACCACGTACCAGGAGAAGGTCAGCGGCACCGAACGCCTCCGCATCCTCAACGCCACCGCGCTGACCGCGGTCGAGGAACTGCCGGACGGCGTAAGGGCGTCGGTGCGCTCGCTGACCGACGGCGAGACGTACACGCTGGACGCCGACGCCATCGTCTTCGCCACCGGGTACCGGGCGGTGGACCCCCGCGAGCTGCTGGGCGAGCTGGCCGGTGAATGCCTCACGGACGAGCTGGGCCGGCTGCGCATCGGCCGCGACCACCGCGTGCTGACGACCGACCGGGTGCGGGCCGGTGTGTACCTCCAGGGCGCCGGGACCGAGCACACCCATGGCATCACCTCCTCCCTGCTGTCGACGCTGGCGGTCCGCTCGGGTGAGATCTGCGACTCGCTGCTGCTGCGCCGGACCGAGCGGGAGGTGCGGGCGGAGCACGACGTACTGGCCGGGCTGGACGCCGGTACGGCGACGGCGGACGACGGCCTGGCCGTGCCGAACGCCTGACGGCCGCCCGCCCGCCAGCCCTGACCGGCCGCCCGCTCTCCCCGTCCGCTTCCTCCGCCCGTCCGGTCCTTCTCAACCGGCCGCGCGGCGGGGGCCGGGAACGCGTGCCCCCGCCGGCGCCCCAGTCCCGGAAGACGAGATGTCACAGCCATCGCTCCAGACGGTCCGCCCCCTGGACCTCACGGCCGCGCAGGCCGAGGTCCTGCGTGCCCAGCGGGCCGACCCCACCAACGCCGCCTACAACGTGGGCCAGTACGTCGAGCTGTCGGGGCCCGTCGACCCCGACGCGCTCCAGCACGCCGTACGCCACACGCTCGGCGAGGCGCCGGGGCTGCACCTGCGCGTCCGGGAGCATGCCGGGCGCCCGCTTCAGACCCCGGCACGGTTCGAGGCGGAGCACTGGCGGCTGCCCCGGCTGAACACCTCGGACGCGGCCGATCCCGAGGCGGCGGCCGTGGAGCTGGTGCGCGCCCAGCTCGCCTGCCCGCCCCGGATGGGCCTGTTGCTCACGGAGGACGATCCCGGCGACGCGGCGGACCCGGGGGCGGCGGACGCCGGTCCCGTACCGGGGCCCGCGCTGACGGGCGCGGTGCTGGTGACGGTCGGGCCCGAACGGCACCTGCTGTTCCAGTACTTCCACCACCTGGCCATCGACGGCTACGGGGTGTCCCTCCTCAACCGGCGGATCGCCGAGGTCTACACGGCGCGCGTGCGCGGCACGGAGACCCCGCCCTCGCCCTTCGCCCCGGTCGGCACACTCGTCGATGCCGAGCGTGACTACGCGTCGAGCGGGAGGTACGCCGCAGACCGCGCCCACTGGGCCGCCCGGTACGCCGACGGGCCGACCCCCGCTCCCGTGTCCGGCCGCGACGCCACCCGGCCGGCGGATGTCGCGCTGCGCCGGACCGTACTGCTCGACCGGCCGACGGCGGCGCTGATCCGCGCGACCGCCCGCGCCGCCCGGGTCACCTGGGCCGAGGCCGTCACCGCCGCCGTCGCCGCCCACCGGGCCCTGACGACCGGCGTGGACGAGGCGGTGCTGCGCCTCTACGCCATGGCCCGGGTCGCTCCGGGCACGCTGCGGGTGCCGGGGATGGCCGTGAACATCCTTCCGGTACGGGTCCGGGTGGGCGCCGACGCCCGCTTCGACGACCTGCTGCGCCGCGCGGGGAGCGAACTCGCCGACGTACGCCGTCATCAGCTCTTCCGGGGCGAGACCGTCGCCCGGGAGCTGTGGCCCGGCAGCGGTGGCGAGCGGCTGCGCGGGCCGCTGCTCAACTTCCGTCCGTTCGACGACGAGTTGGACTTCGCGGGAGTCCCCGGGCATGTGGTGACGCTGGCCTCCGGCCCGGTCGACGATCTCTCCGTGTCGGTGTCCGCGTACGCCGACGGACGGTTGCGGCTCGACTTCGACGCCAATCCGGCGCGGTACGGCTCCGACGGGCTGGCCGCGTACTCCCGGCAGTGCGTGGCGCTGCTGACCCGGCTCAGCGCCGAACCCGGCCGACCGCTCGCCGCCCTGGGCGCCTGGGACGTCCCGGGCGGTCCGGGTGACGGTCACGGGGCCGGGTCCGTGCGGCCTCGTCCGGCCGTACCGGCCCCGCGGGTGGAAGCCCCCGGACCGGCGGCCGGAAAGCCGCGCGGCGGGCGGGGAGGGAGCGGGCGGGGCCGGGGCGGACTGCCGCTGCTTCCCGCCGCGCACCGGCTGCGGGAGTCGGGGGGACCGGCCGAACTCCTCCAGGAGACCGTACTGCTCCGCGTCCCGGCCGGTCTCCGCACGGCGCCGCTGCGCAGGGCGCTCGCGCTGCTGGCCCGTCGGCACGACGCGCTGCGGCTGCGGCTCCACCGTGCCCACGGGGTGTGGAGCCAGGAGATCCTTCCGGCCGCCACCGCCCCCGCCGCCGCCGATCCGGCCACCCTCCGCCGGATCGACATCACCGGCCCCTCCCTCGCCACCGACGGCCGGGTCCCCGAACAGGTGCTCACCCGCGAGGCGCGCCGGGCGGCGCGAGCGCTGGATTCCGCGTCCGGGGCGGTACTGCGCGCGGTGTGGTTCGACGCGGGACAGGAAACGGACGGCAGACTGCTGCTGACCCTGCACCGGCTCTGCGCCGACGGCGACGCCTGGCCCCCGCTGGTGGCCGAACTCGCCGCGCACTGCGCCGCGTTCATGGACGGGCGGGAGCCGCCCCGCGCGGCCGGCGGGCCGGGGCCGCGGGAGTGGGCCGCCGTGTTGCACGAACAGGCACACGAGCCGTCCAGGATCACGGAACTGCCGTACTGGCGGGGCGTGCTCGCCGACGCGTCCACCGACGCGCGGGCCGCGGCGGCGGGTCGCGCGGGCGCCGTGGACGGTCCGGAACTGGTGACCGGAGCGACCGGTCTGCCACCGGTCGCGGACCCGGTCGGCTCGGGCCACCACGCCCACGACTGGGTGGACCTGGCCGTGCCGGCCGCGCTGGCCCTGCTCGCGGCGGACGAACCCCGGCTGCGCGGCACCGGAGCCGACCCGTTGGTCGAGCTGGCGTGCTCCCCCGATCCCCTGGCCGAGCCGGCGCCCGGTGCGCCGACCGCCCGGTACCCGGTACGGCTCCACGTCGAGAACGGCGAGAACGGCGGGCGTGACGGGAGCGGCGCGCATGACGGGAGCGACGGGCATGACTGGAGCGACCATGACGGGAGCGGCGGGCATGACGGGAGCGGCGACGGCGCGCCGGACACCGGGAGGCTCGCGGTGTCCGGCGTCCCGGTGGGCGAGGGCGACGACCAGGCCGCCGTCGGCGCACGGCACGACGTATCTCTGCCGGCCCGGGTGGCCGCTCAACTGGCCGCCGTACCGGACGGCGGGCGGGGGTACGAGCAGCTGCGCCACCTCAACCCGCAGACCGCGCCCCTGCTCGCCGGTCCACCGCTCGACGCCCTGCGGTACGTCCGACGCCGTCCGCCGGTCCACGCGTCCGGCTGGGCCGCCGCCCCGGCGGAGGAGGAGGCGGTGGTACGCGAGGCACTGGCCGGGCTCGGTACGGAACCGGTCGTGTCCGGACCGCTCGAACTGACCGTCACCGTCGGGACGAGCGGCGACGGCCGCACGGACCTGTCCCTGCGCTGGCGTTGGCACGGTGGCCCCGAGCGGGGCTTCACCGCCGACGAGGCGCGCCGGCTGGCCCGGCGTGGCACCGCGCTGATCGCCCGGCTCGCTCCGGTGGCCGCCCTGGCGGGACCGGACGAGGGCTCCCGGGCCCCCACCGCCCGGACCGTGCCCGCTCCCGGGACGGCGGCGCCCCGAACGCTCCGCCCCGTCCCTCCCCGCCGTGCCTCCCCCTCCCCCTCCCCCTCCCCCGCTCCCGATCCTGTCCGGGAAGCGGCCCCCGACCACCTGCCTCAACCGACCCAGAAGAAGACCGAAGGAGACATCCCATGACCGCCACCAACCCGTTCGAGGACGACGAGGCCCAGTACTACGTTCTCGTCAACGCCGAGAACCAGCACTCCCTGTGGCCGGTGTTCGCCGAGGTGCCGAGCGGCTGGACCGTGGTGCACGGCGAGGACTCGCGTCAGGGCTGCGCCGAGTACGTCGAGACGCACTGGACCGACATGCGGCCGGCCAGCCTGGTGGCGAAGTCCTGAACCGTCCGGCCGCCGCGGGCGCCGATCGTGGCGCGCGGAAGGGGCCGGTCCGGAATCTCCCTTCCGGACCGGCCCCTTCCGCGCTGTCGCACGCGACGAGACGTGTCAGAGCGTGCGGGAAAGAATCCGGGAGCCCCTGCGGGGATCGAGCGCCCGCGTCCACGCGTCCGGAGCCCGGTCCGTGCCGGTGACCGCGAAGCCGTGGTGCAGGAACAGGGCGCCGTCCCCGGTCGTCGCCGTGAACAGCGCCTCCAGCCCGTGCGCGGTGGCCTCCGTGAGCGCCGCGCCCAGCAGCAGACCGCCCACGCCGCGGCCCTGACTGCGCGGCGAGACGCAGAAGTTGTAGAGCACGCCCGTGGCACCGGGCGCTCCCGCGCCGGCGTCCGCACCGGGCCCGCCGCGGGGGTACGTGTCCGCCTCGTGGACGCGGAGGCCGAGACAGCCCTCAAGTGTGCCGTCGGGGGCTTCCAGGACGAGGAAGTCGGCCACGTCGGCGGCGTACAGAGCCGGGGGCCGTTCGCGCAGTGCCCCCGAGCGCATGAAGAGCAGGGACAGCGCGTACAGAGCGGGCGCGTCCTCCTCGCGGGCGTGCCGGACGGGGCGCGGCACGGCGCGGCCCGTGGCGGGGGGCGGTTGGACGACGAGGCGCGGCGGGGCCGTGGCCAAGGAGTTCCCTTTCTCCGGTCCCGTCCCGTGCGGGACGGGCTCGGCCCGACGGGACGGCCGCGCGCCGTGGGACGGGGCGGGGCCGGACGTGGCCGGGCGAGATGAGGCGAGGTTAGATTAGCCTTACCTAACTTAAAGACCAAACAGGGGGCCCTTCGGACTCGTGGCACACCGCCGCGCACCCCAGGGGGACTTGACTGACCGTCAGCGCCTGGCGACGGCATCCCCGCTTGACTTTCACCCGCCAGAGATAGTTAGGTGAGCCTTACCTAAGACCCAATCGCCGGGTCGGGGAGTCACACGGAGGGGAAACCAGCGTCGATGTCCGAAATAGCCCAGGAGGGCGTTTTCACGTTGGACCGGCTCGTCCGCGATGTGGCCGAGGTCCTGTACATCGAGCCCGACGAAGTATCCGTCGACGACAGCCTCCTCGACCAGGGACTGGACTCGATCCGGCTGATGACCCTGGTGGAGAACTGGCGGGCGGAGGGCGCCCGGATCGGCTTCGTCGACCTCGCCGAGCGTCCCACCCTCGAAGAGTGGGCCGCCCTGCTGGCCAAGGACTGACCCGGTGCCGTTACCGGTGATGTCCGCCCGCGAGGAGCGTCGTCGTCCGGTGCGTGCGAGCACGGCAGGGCCGGACGTCCCCGGCCACGACGGAGCGGTACGAGACGCAGCGGGCGGCGCCGGGAACGGCCGGCGCCACGGGCACGCGTCGGCGACGAGAGCGCACGCGCGCCTCAACGGCCGGCCGAATCAACGGAGGAAGACACATGGGTGAGAGGCTGCGCGCCGAGGGCCTGACCCTGGGGTACGACCGCCGGATCGTCGCCGAGAAGCTCGGCATCGGCATTCCGGACGGTTCGCTGACCGTCATCGTGGGGCCCAACGCCTGCGGTAAGTCGACCCTGTTGCACGCGCTCGCCCGGATCATCACACCCCAGGCGGGCGCGGTGCTGCTGGACGGCCGGCGGATCGCCTCCATGGCCCCCAAGGCCCTGGCCCAGCGCCTCGGTCTGCTTCCGCAGTCGCCGACCACACCCGACGGGATCACCGTCGCCGACCTGGTGGCCCGCGGCCGGTTCCCGTACCAGAAGCTGCTGCGCCAGTGGTCGGCCGACGACGATCTGGCCGTGGTCGCCGCGATGCGGTCCACCGGGGTGGCGGAACTCGCCCACCGGCTCGTGGACGAGCTGTCCGGCGGGCAGCGCCAGCGGGTCTGGCTCGCCATGGCCCTCGCCCAGGAGACCCCGATCCTGCTGCTCGACGAGCCGACCACCTTCCTCGACATCGCCCACCAGGTCGATGTCCTCGACCTGTGCGCCCAGTTGCGCGAGGAACGGCAGCGGACCGTGGTCGCCGTCCTCCACGACCTCAACCACGCCTGCCGCTACGCCACCCATCTGATCGCCATGCGCGACGGCCGGATCGTCGCCGAGGGCGCCCCCGACGACATCGTCGACGCCGACCTGGTGGAGGAGGTGTTCGGCCTGCGCTGCCGGATCATCACCGACCCCGAGACCGGCAGCCCGCTGGTCGTGCCGCTGGCACGGGTACCGCGCACCGGCGCCCTCGACACGATCCCCGCCCCTACCCCCACCGGAGCCTCGCGTGCGCATGCGTGACCTGCTCATCGACATCGAACCCCTGCGCACCAGCCGCGACTTCCGGGCCATCTTCATCGCCCGGGTCGTCTCGCTGTTCGGGCTCGGCATGGCGACCGTGGCCCTGTCCGCCCAGGTGTACGGGCTGACGCACTCGACGTTCGACGTCGCGATCGTCAGCATGATCGTCAGCGTCACGGTGCTGCTCGGCTCGCTCTGGGGCGGGGTGATGGCCGACCGGATGGACCGCCGCACGCTGATCGTCTTCGCACGCGGAGCCGCCGCCCTCGCCTTCGCCGGCCTGGCCGTCAACTCCATGCTGCCCGAGCCGAAGATCTGGGCCATCTACGTCTGTGTCGCCTGGGACGGGCTGGCCACCGGGGTCAGCGTCACCGCCCTGATGGCGGTCGCCCCCACCCTCGTACGGTCCGACCAACTGCCCGCGGCCGGCGCGCTGATCTCGCTCACCGGCGAGATCGGTTCCATCGCCGCGCCCTTCCTCGGCGGGGTGCTGCTCGCGCTGTCGGGTCCCGGTCCGGTCTTCGCGTTCACCGCCGTCACCACCGCCGTCACCACACTGCTCATCTCCCGCATCCGCTCGCTGCCACCGGGCCGGGGCGATGACGACGATGACGACGACGGCGGGAAGGACACCGGTTCGCTGCTGGTGGCGTTCAAGTACGCCCTGCGGAACCGGGTGGTGGGCGGTCTGGTGATGCTCGGCGGGGTCACCGCGCTGTTCAACGTGCCGGTCGTGCTCTTCCCCGAGATGGTCGACAAGCAGTTCGGCGGCAGCGAGGTCATGCTCGGCCTGCTGTACACCGCGCCCGCCGTCGGCGCGGTCATCGTCTCGGCCACCAGCGGCTGGCTCACCCGCGCCGCCCGGCCCGGAAAGCTGCTGCTCGGCGCCGCGTTCGTCGGGGGCACCACGACCATCGGCTTCGGCCTCAGCGGCCACGTCGCCGTCGCCTTCACCATGCTGGCCATCGGCGGCGCGGCGGGCACGGTGTACGAGATCCTGGAATACGCCCTCGTCCAGCACAGCACGCCCGACCGGCTGCGCGGCCGGATCGTCAGCGTCATCACCACGCAGGGCACCACGGGCGATGTGGTCGGTGACGTCGAAGTCGCCCTAGTCGCACGCTGGTTCAACCCGGGCGGAGCCGCCGTGATCAACGGCGCGATCTGTGCCGTGGCGGCCGTCGTGATCGCGGTCGCCGTGCCCGGACTGCGCCGCGCCACACTGCCGCGCCAGGACACGGGCGACCAGGACGACGGCACACCGCCCTCGGGCGGCGAACTCGCCCTCAGCGCCGAGCAGATCCGACCCGCCACGGCCTGACCGCCCGCCGTCCGCTCCCCCTCCCCCGGTCACCTCGCCCCCGCCTCCACCCCCGCCCGCGTCCCGGCACCGCTCGGCACGAGCACATCGAGTAGACGTCCGCCCCGGCGGACCGAGAAAGGCAGAACCATCATGTTCCGATCCCGAGCAGTCGCGTCGTCGGCCGCGCGCGCCCAGGGCAGCCCGCTGCCCCGCATCCGCAGAGCCGCCGCCTGCCTGGTCGCCGCGGTGGCGGTCACCCTCACGGCGTCCTGCGGCACCACCACCGACTCCGGGACCACCTCCTCGAAGAAGGACGCCGCCTCTCAGGAGCGCACGGTCGAGACGCCCGACGGCCCGGTGAAGATCCCCACCGCGCCGAAGCGCATCATCGGCCTGTCGTACGCCTCCGCCTGGCTGCTGGACGCCGGGGTGCCGATGGTCGGCGTCACCGACATCGACGAGGACGCGCTGACGTCCGACCAGAAGACCGCCGTCAAGAAGATGACGATCGTCGGCGAGGGCAACGAGCTGAACTTCGAGAAGATCGCCTCGCTCCACCCGGACCTCATCGTCATCTCGTCGCCGAAGCACGTCCCGTTCAACATAGGCAAGCTGAAGCCGATCGCCCCGGTGCTCTCGTACCCGATCGCGAAGCCGGTCGATCTGCTGCCGTCGTCCCTGAAGGTCATCGACGCGGCCGGCGAGGGCGGCAAGGGCACGGCGTTCAAGAAGGCGTACGACGACAAGGTCGCCGAGCTGAGGAGCACCTACGCCGACAAGCTCGCCAGGACCGACTGGGCCGTCGTCAACTCCGGTGAGGCGGGCAAGTACTCGGTCTACACCGAGACGTCGTGGCTCGGCGCGGTCGTCAAGGACATCGGCGCCAGGTTCGTCACCGTCCCGGGCGCGCCGAAGGGCGAGTTCACCTACGACCTTTCCTTCGAGGAGATCGGCAAGCTCAAGGACGCCGACGTCATCCTGGTCGACGGTGACGGCAAGAACGGCGAGCCCGTCGCCGAGACCAAGTCCCTGATGGCCCAGCAGAACTGGGCCGCTCTCCAGGCCGCGAAGAACAAGCAGGTGCACGCCGTGCCCGGCTTCTTCGTGAGCCGCTACCCCGAGGCGATGAAGATCCTCACCCAGCTGGAGACCGTGCTCAAGTCGCTGTAGTGCCGCTCCCGGCACCAGCGCCGTGACCGGCGAGATGTCCGCCGGTCACGACACCCAGGGCCTCTCGTCCGGACCGGGCCGGGCTCGCGGACCGACCCGGACGAAAGGCCCGAGCCGGTCCCCCTCGTCGTCCCGGCCGCCCATGCCCTCCCTCAACCCCCGGGGGCGGCGGCCGGGACCCCCGCCTCACCGCCCGGCCCGGCCCTGCCTCCTCGCGCACCGCCCTCGTTCCGCACCACCGACGGCCCCGCCGATCAGTCGCGTCCGACAACTGGAGCCACATCCCATGACCCGACGTCCCTCCCAGCGGCTTCCCCTCACCGGTGCCCAGACCGGTGTCTGGTACGGGCAGCGGCTCGCACCCGAGTCCCCGGTCTACAACGTCGGGCAGTACGTCGAGATCGACGGGCCCGTGGACCTCGAACTCCTGGTGCGCGCCATGCGTCTGGCCGCCTCCGAGTCCGAGGCGCTGAACGTACGGTTCGAGGAGGGCGAGGACGGTGAGCCGTACCAGCTGACCGGCGGCGGGCCGGCCGTGCTGCCCCCGACGGTCCGGATCGTGGACCACACCCGCGAGGACGACCCGCACGCCTCGGCGCTGGCCCGGATGCGCGCCGACATGGACACCCCCGCGGACCCGGCGACCGAGGCCCTGTACTCCTTCGCCCTGCACCTCGTCGCCCCCGACCGCGTCCTGTGGTACCAGCGCGCCCACCACATCGCGCTCGACGCGTACAGCTTCTCGCTCCTCTCACGCCGCACCGCCGAGATCCACACCGCCCTGGTGGGCGGCGAGGAGCCCGGCCCCACCCCGTTCGGTTCGCTGGAGACCGTCGTCACGGAGGAGCGGGCGTACCGCGCGTCCGAGCGGTTCACCGAGGACCGGGCGTACTGGCTGGAGCGGCTGGCGGGCCGGCCCGAGCCCGAGACGCTGAGCGGCGCCGTCCACCCCGCCTCCCACGCGTTCCTGCGCGACGGCGCCACCCTCGACCCGGCGGCGACGGCCGGCCTGCTGGCCATCGCCCGTGCCGCGCGGGCCAGTTGGGCCGACGTGGTGACGGCGGCGTTCGCCGCGTACCTGCACCGCTCCACCGGCAGCCGCGACGTGCTGCTCTCCCTGCCCACGATGGCCCGGCTCGGCTCGGCCGCGCTCAAGGTGCCCGCCATGGTGGTCAACGTGCTGCCGCTGCGGGTCGCGGTCCGCCCCGGGGTGCCCCTCGCGGAGCTGGTCGCCGAGGTCGCCGGGCACATCCGTGAGCTACGCGCCCACCAGCGCTACCGCGCCGAGGACATCCGCCGCGACCTCGGCCTGGTCGGCCGCGAACAGGGGCTGCTCGGCCCCATGGTCAACGTCAAGGCGTTCGACAACGCCCTGGACTTCGCGGGCGCCCCCGGCACCGTCCACAACGTGGCCGCGGGCCCGGTGGACGACATCACCCTCGGCCTGTACCACGACACCGCCGAGGGCCGTATCCGCTTCGAGTTCGACGGCAACCCGCGGGCGTACGACGCGGCGGCGCTCGCCGCTCGCCGCGCCGAGTTCGCCCGGTTCCTCACCGAGGCGGCCGTGGCGGGGCCCCGGGTCCCCGTCGGCCGGGTCGACCTGGTGTCCGCCGACACCCGTCGCACCCTGCTGCACGACCCGAACGCCACCGCACACGAGACCACCGCGACCACCGTCGTCGACGCCTTCGAGGAGAAGGCCCGCGACAACCCGGGGGCAGTCGCCGTCATCGCCGGGGACACCACCCTGACGTACGCCGAACTCGACGCGCGGGCGAGCGGACTGGCCCGGCTGCTCATCGACCGGGGCGTCGGCCCCGAGAGCATCGTCGGTCTCGCCCTGCCGCGCTCCGCGGATCTACTGGTCGCCCTCCACGCCGTGCTCAAGGCGGGCGGCGCCTATCTGCCGCTGGACCTGGACTACCCCGCCGACCGGCTGGAGTTCATGGTCACCGACGCCCGCCCGGTGTGCACGCTCACCACCCTGGCCGTCCGCGAGGGCGCCCCTGACGTGCCCGGCGTCGAGACGATCGTGCTGGACGCCCCCAACACGCTGGCCGCCCTCGCGGACGCGTCCCCCGACGCGCCCGCGGACACCGACCGGCGTGCCCCGCTGGACGGCCGCCACCCCGCGTACGTCATCTACACCTCCGGTTCCACGGGCCGCCCCAAGGGTGTCGTCGTACCGCACGCCGCGCTGTCCAACTTCCTCCAGATGCAGGCCCACGAGCTGGCGCTGACGCCCGGCGACCGGCTGCTGGCCGTCACCACGGTCTCGTTCGACATCGCCGCGCTGGAGATCCACACCCCGCTGGTCAGCGGCGCCACCGTGGTACTCGCCGACCGGGACACCGTGCGCGACCCGGCCGCGCTCGCCGCCATGGTCGACGCCCACCGGCCGGCCGTCGTGCAGGCCACCCCGTCCCTGTGGCACGCCCTGCTGGAGGACGGCCGGCCCGGGGCGCTGGGCGAGGTCCGGGCGCTGGTCGGCGGCGAGGCACTGCCCGCCGACCTCGCGGAGCGGCTGGCCCGCGCCACCCGACGCGTGACCAATGTGTACGGGCCCACCGAGGTGACCATCTGGGCCACCTCCGTCACGCTGGCACCGGACCACACCGGCGTCCCGGACATCGGCACCCCGTTCTGGAACACCCGGGCGTACGTCCTGGACGGCGCCCTGCGCCCCTCCCCCGCCGGCCGGCCGGGCGAGCTGTACCTCGCGGGCGAGCAGCTGGCGCGCGGCTACCTCGGGCGGTACGCGCTCACCGCCGAACGGTTCGTCGCCGACCCGTACGGTGCCCCTGGCGCCCGGATGTACCGCACCGGGGACCTGGTGCGCCGCCGCCCCGACGGCCGGATCGACTTCCTGGGCCGCGCCGACGACCAGGTGAAGGTCCGGGGCTTCCGGATCGAGCTGGGGGAGATCGAGAGCGCGCTCGGCTCCCCGGAGGGGGTGGGCCGGGCGGTCGTGGTGGTCCGCGAGGACCTGCCGGGCAGCCGGCACCTCGTCGGGTACGTCACCCCGTCCGGCCAGGGCACGGTCCCCGGACCGGCGGCGCTGCGCGATGTGGTGGCCGCGCGGCTGCCCGAGTACATGGTGCCGTCCGCCGTGGTCGTCCTGGACGCCTTCCCGCTGACGGCCAACGGCAAGATCGACCGCCGCTCGCTGCCCGCCCCCGATCTGTCCGGGCAGCTCTCGGGCGGGGCGCGGGCGCCGCGCGGGGCCCGTGAGGAGATCCTGTCCGGGATCTTCGCCGATGTGCTCGGGCTGGCCGCGGTCGGCCCGGACGACGACTTCTTCTCGCTCGGCGGCCACTCGCTGCTCGCCGCCCGGGTGGTCGCCCGTATCCGTGCGCTGCTCGGCACCGACTGCGGGGTACAGGACGTGTTCGAGGCGCGTACGGTCGCGGCGCTGGCCGCCGGGCTCGCCGGGCGCTCGTCCGCCGAGGGGCCCGCGTTGACCGCCGCCGCCGGGCGCCCCGAGCTGCCGCCGCTCTCCTATGCACAGCAACGCCTGTGGTTCCTTCACCAGTTGGAGGGCCAGAGTGCCACGTACAACATCCCGTTCGTGGTGCGGTTCGACGCCGTGCCCGGCGCCGACGGACTTGACCTGGCGGCACTGGACGCGGCCCTCGGTGATGTCGTCGCCCGGCACGAGACGCTGCGCACGGTGTTCGGTGAGCGCGGCGGTGAACCGTACCAGCGGGTGCTGAGCCCCGCCGAGGCCGCGGTCCGCCTCCGGGTGCGTGAGGTGCCCGCCGAGCGGTTCGACGCGGAGGCGGAGACCGCGCTCGGCCACCACTTCGACCTGTCGGCCGAGGCGCCGCTGCGGGTGACCGTGCTCCGCGACCCGGAGACCGGGGCGCACGCCCTGGTGGTGCTGCTGCACCACATCGCGAGCGACGAATGGTCCATGGGGCCCTTCCTGCGCGGCCTGGAGCGCGCCTACACCGCCCGGCGGGCGGGTGAGGAACCACAACTCGGCGAACTGCCCTTGCAGTACGTGGACTTCACGCTGTGGCAGCGGGACCTGCTGGGCGACGGGAGTGATCCGACCTCGCTGACCTCACGTCAGCTCGCATACTGGAGCGAGGCGCTGGCCGGAATGCCGGAGGAGCAGCCGCTGCCCACCGACCGGCCGCGCCCGGCCGTGCTCAGCAACGCGGGCGGCATGGTCCATCGCGAGGTCCCCGCCGAACTGGCCGTAGGCGTACGGCGGCTGGCCCGCGAGAGCGGCACCAGTGTGTTCATGGTGGTGCACGCGGCGGTCGCGGCCCTGCTGCACCGGCTCGGCGCGGGCGACGACATCCCGCTCGGCACTCCGGTCGCGGGCCGGGGCGACAGCGCCCTGGACGAACTGGTCGGCTTCTTCGTCAACACGGCGGTGCTGCGCACCGATCTGTCGGGCGGCCCGACGTTCGCCGAACTGCTCGAACGGGTGCGCGCGGCCGACCTGGCCGCGCTCGACCACGCCGACCTGCCGTTCGACCGGGTCGTGGAGGCGCTCAACCCGGAGCGCTCGCCGTCCCGGCACCCGCTGTTCCGGACGATGGTGTCCCACAGCACGGTCACCCAGGACATCAGGACCCTGTTCGGGCTGCCCACCCGGGTCGACCGGATCGATCCGGGAGTCACCAAGTTCGACCTCGACTTCACCTTCTCGGACACCGCGCACGGGGACGAGCTGGACCTGGAGCTGTTCCACTCCTCCGACCTGTTCGACCGGGCGACCGCCGAGCTGCTGGCCGAGCGGCTGCTGAGGGTGCTGGAACAGGCCGTCGCCGACCCGGCCCGGCCGGTCGCCGGGATCGAACTGCTCGACGGCGCCGAGCGGGCCCTGCTCGCCGACTGGAACGACACCGACCGCCCGGTCCCGCCCGCCACCGTGGTGGACGTGCTCGCCGAGCGGGTCGCGGCCACGCCCGAGGCGGTCGCCGTGGTCGCCGCCGGGACGGAGCTGACCTTCGCCCAGCTCGACGAGCGGGCGAACCGGCTGGCCCGGCTGCTGACCGGCCTCGGCGTGGGCCCGGACCGGTTCGTCGCGCTCGCCGTGCCCCGGTCCGCCGACTCGGTGGTGGCGATGTTCGCCGTACTGAAGGCGGGCGGCGCGTTCCTGCCGCTGGACCTGGACCACCCGGCCGAGCGGCTGGAGTTCATGCTCGCGGACTCCGCCCCGGTCTGCGTCGTCACCTCGGAGCGGGTCGCCGCCGAGGTGCCCGAACTCCCCGGTGTGGCACGTCTGTCGCTCGACGCACCGGAGACCGCCGCACTGCTCGCGGCCCAGCCGCCGACGGCGCCGACGACCGGTGCGGCCGGCCCCGGCGATGCCGCGTACGTCATCTACACCTCCGGTTCCACCGGCCGCCCCAAGGGTGTGGTGCTGCACCACGACGGCCTCACCCATCTCTACCGGGACCATGAGCGCGAGCTGTACACGCCGTTCGCCGACCGGCTGGGACGCCGGGTGCGGGCCCTGCACACCGCGTCGTTCTCCTTCGACTCCTCCTGGGAACAGGTGCTGTGGCTGGTCGCGGGGCATGAGCTGCACATCCTCGACGAGTACGAGCGGCGCGACGCCGACGCGGTCGTGGCGTACTGCCGGACGCACCGGATCGACACGCTCGACGTGACTCCGTCGTACGGCCGCCAGCTCATCGACGCCGGCCTGCTGGACACCGGCGGGCGGGCTCACGGGCCAGGCGACGGGCAGGGCGACGGGCAGGCCGGTGGATGGCGTCCCGGGCTGTTCCTGCTGGGTGGCGAGGCGGTTCCGCCCGCGCTCTGGGCGGAGCTGCGCGCGATCACGGACGTCGAGGTCGTCAACTACTACGGTCCGACCGAGTTCACGGTCGACGCGCTGGTGGCGCGGGTCTGCGACTGCCCGACCCCGGTGGTGGGCCGTCCGCTGGACAACAGCCGGGCGCACATCCTCGACGCACGGCTGCGGCCGGTGCCGCCGGGGGTGCCGGGTGAGCTGTATCTGTCCGGCGCGCAGAACGCCCGCGGCTATCTGGGGCGTCACGCGCTGACGGCCGAGCGGTTCGTCGCCGACCCGTTCGGTACGCCGGGCGGCCGGATGTACCGCACGGGCGATCTGGCGCGCAGGCGCCGGGACGGGCTGATCGAGTTCCTGGGCCGCGCCGACGACCAGGTGAAGATCCGGGGCTTCCGGGTCGAGCTGGGCGAGGTGGAGGCGGCGCTCGCCGCCCTGGCGGGGGTCACGGCCGCCGCGGTGATCGTCCGGGAGGACACACCCGGGGTGCCGCGACTGGTCGGGTACGTCACCGGTCCCGCCGAACCAGCTTTCATCCGGAGGGAGTTGGCGGCGAGCCTTCCCGAGTACATGGTCCCGGCGGCGGTCGTCGTCCTGGACACCCTGCCGACGAACGTCAACGGCAAGCTGGACCGGGCCGCGCTGCCCGCGCCCGCCGTCACGGCCGCCGAGCCGTCGCGGGCGCCGAGCGGGGACGGCGAGGAGCGCGTCGCGCGGATCTTCTCCGAGGTGCTGGGCGCGGGACCGGTCGGCGCGGACGACGACTTCTTCGCGCTGGGCGGGCACTCGCTGCTGGCGACCCGGCTGGTGGCGCGGGTCCGCGCCACGGGCACGGCGTGCTCGGTACGGGACGTGTTCGAGGCGCGTACGGTCGCGGCGCTGGCCGCCAGGCTCGCCCAGCGTTCGTCCGCCGAGCGGCCCGCGCTGACCGCCGCCGCCGGACGTCCCGAACTGCCGCCGCTCTCCCACGCACAGCGACGCCTGTGGTTCCTGCACCGGATGGAGGGCCCCAGCGCCACGTACAACATCCCGCTGGCGGTGCGGCTGCGCGGCGAGGTGGACGTGACGGCCCTGAAGTCGGCGGTGCTCGACGTGGTGACGCGGCACGAGGCACTGCGCACGGTGTTCGAGGAGCGTGGCGGCGAGCCGTACCAGCGGGTGCTGAACCCCGCCGGGACCCGGGTGCCGTTCGCGGTCCGGAAGGTGCCGGCCGGCCGGCTGGTCGAGGAGGGTGAGGCACTGGTCTCCGAGGTCATCGACCTCGCGGTGGACGTACCGCTGCGGGTGACGCTGCTGAGCGCCGGGGACGAGCACCTGCTGGTGGTACTGCTGCACCACATCGCCGGGGACGAGTGGTCGACGGGTCCGCTGCTGGCGGATCTGGATCTCGCGTACACCGCGCGGGCGGCGGGCCGGACACCGGAGTTCACACCACTGCCCGTGCAGTACGCCGACTACGCGCTCTGGCAGCGCGAGCTGCTGGGCGGCACGGACGACCCGGGCTCCCTGGCCCACCGCCAAGCGGCGTACTGGCGGGACGCGTTGAGTGGTGTTCCTGAGGAGCCGGCGCTGCCGACGGACCGGCCGCGTCCGGCGACCCCGTCGCATGCCGGTGGGACGGTGGAGACGGAACTGCCCGCCGCACTGGTGGCCGGTCTTGAGCGGGTCGCCCGGGAGTCCGGCGCGACGATGTTCATGGTGGTGCACGCGGCGGTCGCGGCGCTGCTGCACCGGCTCGGCGCGGGCGACGACATCCCGCTCGGCAGCCCGGTCGCGGGCCGGGGCGACGAGGCGCTGGACGGACTCGTCGGGTTCTTCGTCAACACGCTGGTACTGCGGGCGGATCTGTCGGGGAACCCGACGTTCGCCGAACTGCTGGAACGCGTGCGGGCCACGGATCTGGCGGGGCTCGACCACGCCGATCTGCCCTTCGACGCCGTGGTCGAGGCGGTCAACCCGGAGCGCTCGCTCGCGCGGCACCCGCTGTTCCAGACGATGGTGGCGTACGAGGGCGGCGGCCCGGACCTGACGAGGCTGTTCGGTACGGCGGCCGAGGAGGTGTCGTTCGCGTCCGGTGCGGCCAAGTTCGACCTGGAGATCCTGTTCCGCCGGGTGCCGGGCGGCCGGACGGGCGCGGAGGGCACGGAAAGCACGGCCGACTCGGCAGGCGCGGCAGGCGCGGCAGGCGCGGAAGGTACGGCCAGTGCGGCTGGTGGTACGGCTGGTACAGCTGGTACGGGCATGGTCTGCGGGGTCAGGTACGCGAAGGATCTGTTCGACCGGGCGAGCGTCGAGACGCTGTCCGGGCGGCTGCTGCGGCTGCTGGACGCGGTGGCGGGCGACCCGGACGTGCCGGTTGCCGCGATCGATGTCGTGGACAGCGACGAGCGCGAACGGATGCTGTACGGCTGGAACGACACGGCGCGTGAGCTGGAGGGGCCGGTGAACCTGGCCGATCTGGTCGCCGCTGGAGCCGCCCACGCCCAGGGACCCGCACTCGTCTTCGAGGACGACGAACTCTCCCGCGACACCTTCGACGACCACGTCAACCGCCTCGCCCGACTCCTCATCACCCGCGGCATCGGACCCGAATCCATCGTCGCCGTCGCCCTGCCCCGCTCCCACAACCTCCTCATCGCCATCCACGCCGTCATCCGCGCCGGCGCCGCCTACCTCCCCCTCGACCTCACCCTCCCCCACGACCGACTCACCTACATGGCCGACACCGCACGACCGGTCTGCGTCCTCACGGACCTCGAATCGCTGAACGCACTGCCGGAAGACCTGAACGGCGCCGACCCCGTCGTACTCGACTCACCTGAAATCCAGGCCGAGTTGGCGGGCCTCCCGGGGAACACGGTCACCGACGACGAACGCACCACACCCCTCCACCCCCACCACCCCGCCTACCTCATCTTCACCTCAGGCTCCACCGGACGCCCCAAAGGCGTCCTCACCGAACACCACGCCATCGTCAACCGCATCCAATGGATGCAACACACCTACACCCTCCACCCCCACGAACGCCTCCTCCACAAAACACCCACCACCTTCGACGTCTCCGTCTGGGAACTCTTCTGGCCCCTCACCCAAGGCGCCACCCTCATCATCGCCAAACCCGACGGACACAAAGACCCCCACTACCTCACCCACCTCATCCGCCACCAACACATCAACATCACCCACTTCGTCCCCTCCATGCTCGCCGCCTTCCTCAACGAAACCCACCTCCACACCCTCCCCACCCTCCGCCTCATCGCCTGCAGCGGCGAAGCACTCCCCACCGAACTCACCCACCGCACCCACACCTCAGCCCACCCCCACACCCTCACCCTCACCAACCTCTACGGCCCCACCGAAGCCACCATCGACGTCACCGCCACCACCTGCCACCCCACCAACACCACCGACAACACCACCAACTCCCAGAACAACAACACCGCCACCACCATCGGCACCCCCGTCTGGAACACCCAGACCTACATCCTCGACCCCCACCTCCAACCCACCCCCACCGGCACACCCGGCGAGCTCTACCTCGCCGGACACCAACTCGCCCGCGGCTACACCAACCACCCCACCCTCACCGCCGAACGCTTCACCGCAAACCCCTACGGCCCACCCGGCACCCGCATGTACCGCACCGGAGACCTCGCCCGACACAACCCCGACGGCACCATCCACTACCTCGGCCGCACCGACGACCAAATCAAACTCCGCGGCTTCCGCATCGAACCCGGCGAAATCCAAAACACCCTCACCAACACACCCGACATCGCACAGGCGGCGGTACTGGTCCGCGAGGACCGTCCGGGCGTACGCCAGCTGGTCGGGTACGCCGTACCCGCGCCCGGCGCGGTGCTGGACGCCGAAGCGTTGCGGCGCCTCGCGGCCGAGCGGCTGCCCGAGTACATGGTCCCGGCGGTGATCGTGATCCTGGACGCGCTGCCGGTGACGGCCAACGGCAAGCTGGACCGCCGCGCACTGCCCGCCCCGGACGTGACCACAGGGTCCGGAGCGTCCCGGGCCCCGCGTGACGCGCGGGAGGAGATCCTCGCGGGGATCTGGGCCGAGATGCTGGAGCTGGACACGGTCGGTGTCGAGGACGACTTCTTCGCTCTCGGCGGGCACTCGCTGCTCGCGGCGCGTGCGGTGGGCCGGGTCCGGGCGGCGTTGGGCGTCGAGTGCGGCATTCGTGACGTGTTCGAGGCGCGTACGGTCGCGGCGCTGGCCGCCAGGCTCGCCCAGCGTTCGACCGCCGGGCGGCCCGCGCTGACCGCCGCCGCCGAACGCCCCGAACCGCTGCCCCTGTCGTACGCACAGCGTCGGCTGTGGCTGATCGACAGCGCGCGGGGCGCGGGCACGACGTACAACGTGCCGTTGGCCGTACGGCTGAGCGGCGCGGTCGACGTGTCGGCCCTGGAAGCGGCGGTACGGGACGTCGTGACCCGTCATGAGGCGCTGCGCACGGTGTTCGAGGAGCGGGACGGTGAGCCGTACCAGCGGGTGCTGGCTCCCGGGGAGGCCCGGGTGCCGTTCGCGGCGGTGCGGGTCCCGGCGGCCCGGCTGGGCGACGAGGCCGTCGCGGCGGGCGGGCATGTCTTCGACCTGGCGACGGACGTACCGTTGCGGGTGACGCTGCTGAGCGCCGAGGACGGCGAACAGGCCCATGTGCTCATTCTGTTGCTACACCACATCGCGACCGACGAGTGGTCGACGGGTCCGCTGCTGGCGGATCTGGATCTCGCGTACACCGCGCGGGTGGCGGGCCGGGCACCGGAGTTCACACCACTGCCCGTGCAGTACGCCGACTACGCGCTCTGGCAGCGCGAGCTGCTGGGCGGCACGGACGACCCGGAGTCCCTGGCCCACCGCCAAGCGGCCTACTGGCGGGACGCGTTGGCGGGCTCACCGGACGAGTTGACACTGCCCACGGACCGGCCGCGGCCCGCAGTGCCCAGCCATGGCGGCGGTGTGGTCACCTTCGAGGTGCCCGCGGCGACGGGTGAGGGCCTGGCGAGGATCGCCCGGGAGGCCGGCGCGACGATGTTCATGGTCGTGCACGCGGCGGTCGCGGCACTGCTGCACCGGCTCGGCGCGGGCGACGACATCCCACTCGGCAGCCCGGTCTCCGGCCGGGAGGACGAGGCGCTGGACGGACTCGTCGGGTTCTTCCTCAACACGCTGGTACTACGGGCGGATCTGTCGGGCGATCCGACGTTCGCCGAGCTGGTCGCCCGGGTCCGGGACACCGGTCTCGCGGCGTTCTCGCACGCGGATCTGCCGCTGGAGTCGGTGGTGAAGGCGGTGGGGCCGGCCCGCTCGCAGTCCCGCAATCCGTTGTTCCAGACGATGGTGACGTACCACTCGGTGAGCGGTGGGGTACGGGAGCTGTTCGGGCTTCCGGCCGAGGAGCTGACCGTGGAGATCGGTGGATCGAAGGTCGACCTGGAGGTGGCGTTCGGCGGCTCGGAGGAGAGCGGCCGGATCTCCGGCGGCATCCGGTTCGCGACGGATCTGTTCGACCGGGCGAGCGTCGAGACGCTGTCCGGGCGGCTGCTGCGGCTGCTGGACGCGGTGGCGGAGGACCCGTCCCGACCGGTGACCGGTATTCCGGTGATGGACGCCGAGGAGTACGAACGGATCGTCTCGGGCTGGAACGACACGGCGCGTGAGCTGGACGGGCCGGTGAACCTGGCCGATCTGGTCGCCGCCGGAGCCGCCCACGCCCAGGGACCCGCACTCGTCTACGAGGACGACGAACTCTCCCGCGACACCTTCGACGACCACGTCAACCGCCTCACCCGACTCCTCATCACCCGCGGCATCGGACCCGAATCCATCGTCGCCGTCGCCCTGCCCCGCTCCCACAACCTCCTCATCGCCATCCACGCCGTCATCCGCGCCGGCGCCGCCTACCTCCCCCTCGACCTCACCCTCCCCCACGACCGACTCACCTACATGGCCGACACCGCACGACCGGTCTGCGTCCTCACGGACCTCGAATCGCTGAACGCACTGCCGGAAGACCTGAACGGCGCCGACCCCGTCGTACTCGACTCACCTGAAATCCAGGCCGAGTTGGCGGGCCTCCCGGGGAACACGGTCACCGACGACGAACGCACCACACCCCTCCACCCCCACCACCCCGCCTACCTCATCTTCACCTCAGGCTCCACCGGACGCCCCAAAGGCGTCCTCACCGAACACCACGCCATCGTCAACCGCATCCAATGGATGCAACACACCTACACCCTCCACCCCCACGAACGCCTCCTCCACAAAACACCCACCACCTTCGACGTCTCCGTCTGGGAACTCTTCTGGCCCCTCACCCAAGGCGCCACCCTCATCATCGCCAAACCCGACGGACACAAAGACCCCCACTACCTCACCCACCTCATCCGCCACCAACACATCAACATCACCCACTTCGTCCCCTCCATGCTCGCCGCCTTCCTCAACGAAACCCACCTCCACACCCTCCCCACCCTCCGCCTCATCGCCTGCAGCGGCGAAGCACTCCCCACCGAACTCACCCACCGCACCCACACCTCAGCCCACCCCCACACCCTCACCCTCACCAACCTCTACGGCCCCACCGAAGCCACCATCGACGTCACCGCCACCACCTGCCACCCCACCAACACCACCGACAACCCCCAGAACACCGCCACCACCGAAACCAACAACGCCACCACCATCGGCACCCCCGTCTGGAACACCCAGACCTACATCCTCGACCCCCACCTCCAACCCACCCCCACCGGCACACCCGGCGAGCTCTACCTCGCCGGACACCAACTCGCCCGCGGCTACACCAACCACCCCACCCTCACCGCCGAACGCTTCACCGCAAACCCCTACGGCCCACCCGGCACCCGCATGTACCGCACCGGAGACCTCGCCCGACACAACCCCGACGGCACCATCCACTACCTCGGCCGCACCGACGACCAAATCAAACTCCGCGGCTTCCGCATCGAACCCGGCGAAATCCAAAACACCCTCACCAACACACCCGACGTCGCCAGTGCCGTGGTCGTCGTCCGTGAGGACCAGCCAGGGGTACGGCGTCTGGTCGCCTACGTCGTTCCCGCGCCCGGCGCGGTCATCGACCGGGACGCGTTGCGGCGCCTCGCGGCCGAGCGGCTGCCCGAGTACATGGTCCCCGCGGTCTTCGTGGAGCTGGACCGGGTGCCGCTCTCACCGAACGGCAAGCTGGACCGCAAGGCGCTGCCCGCGCCGAAGCAGCCGGCGCCGAAGCTGCCCGGGGCCCGTACGGCGGCCGTTCCCGCCGACGGGACACCGGTCGCGTCCGGTGCGTCCCCGGTGGAGATCCTGAGCGGTCTGGTGGCCGAGGTGCTGGGGCTGGCGGCGGTGGGCCCCGACGACAACTTCTTCGAGCTGGGCGGCGACAGCATCGTCTCCATCCGGCTGGTCAGCCAGGCCCGCAAGGCGGGGCTGACGATCACCGCGCGGCAGATCTTCCAGGAGCCGACCCCGGCGGGGCTGGCGTCCGTGGCGAAGGTGACGGGTGCGGCGGGCACGGCGGGCGCCTCCCGCCCCGCTCCGGCGGACGGTGTCGGCCCGTTGCCGCTGCCGCCGATCGCGCACTGGTTCGCCGGGCGTGGCGGTCCGTTCGCCCGGTTCGCCCAGGCCCGCCTGGTGCGACTCCCGGCCGGGACGAGCCGCGAGCACCTGGTGTCCGCCTTGCAGACGGTGTTCGACCACCACGACGGACTGCGGCAGATCCTGACGGTGGCCGGTCCCGGGGTGTGGAGCGCCGAGGTGCGGGCGCGCGGCGCGCTCGACGCGGGGGCCGTGCTGCGTACGGTCGACGCGGCCGGGCTGTCCGGCGGGGCGCTGCGCGCGCTGGTCGCCGAGGAGTCGGACCGGGCGGCCGGGTCGCTGGACCCGGTGGCCGGACGCACCGTCGCCGCCGTCCAGTTGGACGCGGGGCCGGACGCGCCGGGGCGGCTGCTGCTGGTCGCCCACCATCTGGTGGTCGACGAGGTGTCGTGGCAGATCGTGCTGCCGGACCTGCGGGCCGCCTGGGAGGCGGTGGCGGCCGGCCGTGTGCCGGCGCTCGACCCCGTACCCACTCCGCTGCGTACCTGGACCACGCATCTGCTGGCGGAGTCGCACCACGCGCGGCGGCTCGCCGAGCTGGACCACTGGCTGTCGGCCGACACGCGTGAACGGCTGCTGGCGGACCGCGCGTTGGACCCCGCGAAGGACACGGCCGCGACCGCCCGGCATCTGACGGTCCAGCTGTCGGCGGAGCGTACCGAGCCGCTGCTGAACACCGTCCCGGCCGCGTTCCACGGCACGGTCAACGACACTCTGCTGACGGCGCTGGCGCTGGCCGTCGGTGACTGGGCGGGCCGGGCCGGGCGCGGCGACGGCGGGCTGAGCCTGGAGCTGGAGGGGCACGGGCGGGAGCAGGAGCTGCTGCCGGGCGCCGATCTGACCCGTACCGTCGGCTGGTTGACGAGTCTGTATCCGCTGCGGCTGGCCGCCGGGGCGTTCGACGCGCCGGCGGTCCTGTCGGGCCGTGAGGACGCGGGAGGTGCGCTGAAGGCGGTCAAGGAGCTGCTGCGGGCGGTGCCCGACGGGGGTGTCGGGGCGGGGCTGCTGCGGTACGTGAACGCGGCGACGGCCCGGTTGTTCGATCCGGCCGCGCGGCCGGAGATCCTGTGGAACTACCTGGGGCGGCACGCGGTGACGGCCGCTTCCGACTGGGGTCCGGCCGACGAGGCGGACGCCCTGGCGGTGCGGCCCGATCCGGCGACTCCGCTCTCGCACGCGCTGGAGATCAACGCGGAGATCGAGAACGGGCCCGACGGCCCGCGGTTGACCGCCACCTTCATCTGGGCCGGCGAGGCCGTCGCCCAGGACGTCGTCGGTGAGCTGGCCGACGGCTGGCTGGCCGCTCTCGACACCCTGTCCGCCTGGGCGGACGGCGGGGCCTCCGGGGGACACACCCCGTCGGACCTCGATCTGCTCGACCTCGACCAGGACCAGATCACCATGCTCGAAGAAATGTGGAGGGCCCAGCAGTGACGCAGGCTCGTATCGAGGACATGCTTCCGCTGTCCCCCTTGCAGCAGGGCATGCTGTTCCATTCGGTGTACGACCAGGGCGCCACCGACGTGTACACCGTGCAGGTGTCGGTGGGGCTGGCCGGGCCGGTCGACGCGGAACGGCTCGGCCGGGCCGCCGCCGCCCTGCTGCGCCGCCACCCCAATCTGCGGGCGGGTTTCTGGCACGAGGGGGTCCCGCAGCCCGTCCAGTTCGTGCCCGCCGAGGTGAAGATCGGGATCGGCCGGGTGGACCTGTCCGCCGATCCGTCGGCGGAGGCGCTGCGCCGGGTCGAGCGGGACGAGCAGGCCCAGCGGTTCGAGCTGCACCGGCCGCCGCTGCTGCGGCTGACGCTGGTCCGGATGGGCGAGGAGGACCACCGGCTGGTCGTCACCCTGCACCACATCCTGGTGGACGGCTGGTCGATGCCGCTGCTGGTGGGTGATCTGTTCGCGCTGTACGCGTCGGACGGCGACCCTTCGGGGCTGGCCCCGGTGCGCCCGTACCGGGACTATCTGAAGTGGCTGAAGGGACAGGACCGGCAAGCGGCCGAGTCGGCGTGGCGTGCGGCGCTGGCCGGTCTGGACGAGGCGTCGCTCGTCTCGCCGGCCGATCCGGCGCGGACGGCGGTGCGGCCGGGCAAGCACGGGGTCGAGCTGTCCGAGGAGGCCACCATGCGGCTGATCGCGGCGGCCCGGCGGCTGGGCACCACGCCCAGCACCCTGGTCCAGGCCGCGTGGGGCATCGTGCTCGGTGGTCTGACGGGCCGTCAGGACGTGGTGTTCGGCCTGACGGTGGCGGGCCGGCCGGAGGAGATACCGGGTGTCGAGTCGATGGTGGGGCTGTTCATCACCACGGTGCCGGTCCGGGTGGCGCCGCGGCCGGGCGAGAGCGTCGAGGAGCTGGTGCGGCGGTTCCGTGACGAGCAGAACGGCCTGCTGGCCCACCACCATCTGGGGCTGCGGCTGATCCAGAAGCAGGCGGGTGGCGGTGAGCTGTTCGACACGCTGGTCGTCATCGAGAACTATCCGGTGGACCCGGACGCCCGTCCGGTGCTCGCCGACGGGACCCGCGTCACCGGGATCGAGGCGCGGGACGCGACGCACTACCCGCTGACGCTCGCGGTCGCGCTCGACGAGCGGGCCAGGCTCGATCTGGAGTACCGCCCCGACCTGTTCGACGAGCGCGGTGCCGGGCTGATCGCGGCGCGGCTCGCCCGGGTGCTGGAGCAGATCGCCGAGGCGCCGGGCACGCCCGTGGGCGCCCTGGAGCTGCTGGCCCCGGGAGAGCGGGAGCAGGTCCGCGCGAGCTGGCAGGGCCGGGTGCGGGACGTGCCGTCCGGTACGGTCGCCGACCGGTTCGGCGAGCGGGCGGCCGGCGCAGCCGCGCGTACCGCCGTCGTCGCGGGCGGGGTCTCGCTGACGTTCGGCGAGCTGGACGAGCGGGCCTCCCGGCTCGCGGCGCTGCTGGCGGCGCGCGGGGTGGGTCCGGAGTCGGTGGTGGCGCTGGCGGTGCCGCGGTCGGCGGATTCCGTGGTCGCGATCCTCGCCGTGCTCAAGGCGGGCGGTGCCTATCTGCCGCTGGACCTGGACCATCCGGCGGACCGGCTCGGCTGGATGACCGAGGACGCGTCCCCGGTGTGCGTACTGACCACGTCGGCCGCGCTGCCGCTGCTGCCCGAGGCCGGGGGCCCGGAGCGGATCGTGCTGGACGACGACCGGACGGGCGCCGAACTCGCCTCGTACGACGGGGTGTTCGCCTCGCCCGAGGTGACGGCGGACCATCCCGCGTATGTGATCTACACGTCGGGTTCGACCGGGCGGCCCAAGGGCGTGGTGCTCACCCACGGTGGTCTGTCGAACCTCTACCGCAACCATCTCACCGAGGTCTTCGGGCCGGTCGTCTCGGCGACCGGCGGACGGCCGCTGCGGGCGCTGCACACCGCGTCGTTCAGCTTCGACACGTCGTGGGAGCAGCTGTTCTGGCTGATCGCCGGGCACGAGCTGCACGTTCTGGACGAAGTGGGGCGCAGGGACGCCGAGTTCGTCGTCGGCTATGTGCGCGAGCACCGCGTCGACGCGATGGACGTGACACCGACGTACGCGCAGCAGCTCGTCGAGTGGGGGCTGTTGGCCCAGGACGCGCACCGCCCGGCGCTGCTGCTGCTGGGCGGCGAGGCGGTGCCGGAGTCCCTGTGGTCCGAGGTGCGGGCGGCGACGGGGGTGATGTCGGTGAATCTGTACGGGCCCACCGAGTACACCGTCGACGCGCTGGCCGCCGATCTCGCGGACAGCGCCACGCCCGTCGTGGGCCGTCCGATCGGCAACACGGGCGCCTATGTGCTGGACGCGGCGCTGCGGCCGGTCGCCGCCGGGACGCCCGGGGAGCTGTATCTGTCCGGGCACGGGCTGGCGCGCGGCTATCTGCACCGGTACGCGCTGACCGCGGAGCGGTTCGTCGCCGACCCCTACGGTCCGCCCGGCAGCCGGATGTACCGCACGGGCGACCTGGTGCGGCTGCGTCCGGACGGTGAGCTGGAGTATCTGGGGCGCGCCGACGACCAGGTGAAGATCCGGGGTTTCCGGATCGAGCCGGGCGAGGTGGAGGCGGCGCTCTCGGCGCTGCCCGGCGTGGCGACCGCCGCCGTGGTGGTCCGCGAGGACACCCCGGGCGTGAAGCGGCTGGTCGGGTACGTCACGGGTGAGGTGGACCCGGCGGATGCCAGGGAGCGGCTGGCCGGATCGCTGCCGGAGTACATGGTCCCGGCGGCCGTGGTGGTGCTGGACGCGCTGCCGATGAACGTCAACGGCAAGCTGGACCGGGCGGCGCTGCCCGCGCCCGTGGTCACCGGTTCCGCCGCGTCCCGGGCACCGCGCGACGCCCGGGAGGAAGCCCTGTGCCGGGTCTTCGCCGAGGTGCTGGGGGTGGCGTCGGCCGGGGTCGACGACGACTTCTTCGCGCTGGGCGGTGACAGCATCGTCTCGATCCGGCTGGTGGGCCGGGCCCGCAAGGAGGGCGTGGTCCTCACCCCGCGCGACGTGTTCGAGCACCGTACGGTGGCGAGGATGGCCGCCGCGGCGGGCGGGCCGGGCACGGACGCCGGGGAGAGCCGCGCCGTCACCGGCCCCCTGGTGCGACTCGACGAGGCCCAGCAGGCGGTGCTCAGGCGGGCGTACCCGACGGCGGACGAGGTGCTGCCGCTGTCGCCGCTCCAGGAGGGTCTGTACTTCCACGCGGTCTACGACGACCGGGCGCTCGACGTCTATCTGATGCAGAACTTCGTGGAGCTGCTGCACGCGGTGGACACCACCGCGCTGCGCGCCTCGTTCGACGCGCTGCTGCGCCGCCACCCCAATCTGCGGTCGGCGTTCTGGCACGAGGGGCTGGACGGTCCGGTGCAGGTGGTGCCCCTGGCGTGGGAGCTGCCGTGGCGGGAGCTGGACCTGACGGGGCTGGACCGGGACGCGCAGGACGCGGCGCTGCGGGAGTTCTCGCTGGCGGACGCGGCGACCCGGTTCGACCTGACGGCGCCGCCGCTGATGCGGGTGACGCTGATCAAGTTCGCCGCCGAGCGCTGGATGCTGTGTGTGACACAGCATCACATCCTGACCGACGGCTGGTCGGAGTCGCTGTTCTTCGAGGACCTGTTCGCGCTGTACGGGCGGGGCGGGGAACTGGACGGGATGCCGCCGGTCACCCCGTACCGCGACTATCTGCGCTGGCTGGCCGGGACCGACGCGGACGCCGCCGCCACGGCGTGGCGGGCGCATCTGTCGGGCCTGGACCAGGCGACGCTGGTGGCGCCCGCCGACCCGGCCAGGGAGCCGGTGACGGCCGAGGTGGTGGACATCGCGCTGGACGAGGGGACCAGCGACCGGCTGCGTTCCTTCGCCCGGGGCTGCGGGATCACCCTCAACACGGTGCTCAGCACGGCGTGGGCGCTGTCGCTGTCCGGGATGACCGGCCGGGACGACGTGGTGTTCGGCGCGACCGTCTCGGGCAGGCCCGCCGACATCGCCGGGGTCGACCAGATGATCGGCATGTTCATGAACACGCTGCCGTTCCGGGTGACGCTGCGCCCGGACGAGCCGCTGCGGGACCTGATGGTACGGGTCCAGCGCGAGCACGCCGCGCTGCTGCCGCACCACTACCTGGGTCTCGGCCGGATTCAGCGGCTCAGCGGGGTCGGGCAGCTCTTCGACACGCTGTACGTGTTCCGCAACACCCCGCTGGACGACGCGGCCCGTGAGGAGGCCGTGGCCCGGCACCAGATCGGCTGGACGCACAGCGTGGACGGCACCCACTACCCGCTCACCCTGGCGGTGACCCCGGGCCGGGCGCTGGAGCTGAGCCTGGCCTACCGCCCGGACCTCTACGACCGGGCCACCGCCGAGCGACTGGCCGCGCGGCTCGCCCTGTTGGTGGAGCAGCTCGCGGACGGCGCGGCCGTACCGGTGGGCCGGCTGCGCACCCTGGCGCACCACGAGCGCGCCGAACTCCTGGCCAGGGGCGACGACATGGGCCATGAGGTCCCGGACACCACGGTCGTGGACCTGTTCGCGGACCAGGCCGCCCGGACGCCCGGCGCGACCGCGCTGGTCTTCGAGGACGAGCGGCTGAGCTACGCGGAGCTGGACGAGCGCGCCAACCGGCTGGCCCGCGCGCTGATCGCCCGGGGCGCGGGGCCCGAGCGGGTGGTGGCACTGGCCCTGCCGCGTTCGGCGGACTTCGTGGTGTCGCTGTTCGCGGTGCTCAAGACCGGGGCCGCGTACCTGCCGCTGGACCTGGACCATCCGGTGGACCGGCTGGCCGGGATGGTCGAGGACGCCCGGCCGCTGTGCCTGATCACCACCGGTCCGGTCGCCGGCCGGACCCCGGTGGTGGCCGGGGTGCCGCCGCTGGCGCTGGACGCGCCGGAGACCGCGGCGGAACTGGCCGCGCTGTCGGGGGCTCCGGTCACCGACGCGGAGCTGACGGGGGTACGGGACGGGCGCCATCCCGCGTATCTGATCTACACGTCCGGGTCCACCGGCCGCCCCAAGGGGGTGGTGGTGCCGTACTCCGGTCTGACCAACATGCTGCTCAACCACCGGGAGCGGATCTTCGCCCCGGCCGTGGCGCTGGCGGGCGGGCGGCGGATGCGGGTCGCGCACACGGTGTCGTTCGCGTTCGACATGTCCTGGGAGGAGTTCTTCTGGCTGGTCGACGGGCACGAGGTGCATGTCATCGGTGAGGAGCTGCGGCTCGACCCGGCGGCGCTGACCGCGCACTACGACCAGGTGGGCATCGACGTCATCAACGTCACCCCGTCCTACGGCCAGCAGCTGATCGACGCCGGTCTGCTCGACGGGGACCGGCACCGGCCCGCGCTGGTGCTGCTCGGCGGCGAGGCGGTGCCCGACTCGATGTGGTCGCTGCTGAAGCGCACCGAGGGCACCATGGGCTACAACCTGTACGGGCCGACGGAGTACACCATCAACGCGCTGGGCGCGGACGTCACCGACAGCGCCGCCTCCTGCGTCGGCCGCCCCATCTTCAACACCCGGGGCTATGTGCTGGACAGCGCGCTGCGGTCGGTGCCGGCCGGGGTGCCGGGCGAGCTGTACCTCGCGGGCGCGGGCCTGGCGCGCGGCTACTTCGAGCGTCCGGCGCTGACCGCCGAGCGGTTCGTCGCCGATCCGTTCGGCGAGCCGGGCACCCTGATGTACCGGACCGGCGACCTGGTGCGGTGGCGTGAGGACGACCAGATCGACTACCTCGGCCGCGCCGACCACCAGGTGAAGATCCGGGGCTTCCGCATCGAGCTGGGCGAGATCGAGTCGGCCGTCGCCGAAGCGCCGGGGATCGCGGCGGCGGCGGTGGTCGTCCACACCGCCCCGGGCGGGGTCAAGCGGCTGGTGGCGTACGCCGTGCCGGGCGCCGACGGGCCGGACTCCGCACCGGACCCGGCGGAGCTGCGCGCGAAGCTGTCGGCGACGCTGCCGGAGTACATGGTCCCGTCCGCGTTCGTGACGCTGGAGGCCCTGCCGCTCACGGTGAACGGGAAGGTGGACCGGGCCGCGCTGCCCGCCCCGGAGTTCGAGGACGCGGGAGGCGGACGCCCGCCCAAGGACGCCCGCGAGGCACTGCTGTGCCGGGTCTTCGCCGAGGTGCTGGGCCTGGAACGGGTCGGCGTGGAGGACAACTTCTTCGAGCTGGGCGGCCATTCGCTGCTCGCCATGCGGCTGGTCGGCCGCATCCGCGACGAACTGGGCGTGCCGGTCCAGGTCGCCACGGTCATGTCGGCGCCCACGGTCGCCGATGTGGCGTCGCGGATCGGCACGGACGCCCGCCGGGACGCCCTGCGGGTGGTGATGCCGCTGCGGGAACGGGGCGGCAGCGCACCGCTGTTCTGCTTCCACCCGGCGTCCGGGTTCAGCTGGCAGTACACCGGTCTGCTGCGCCATCTGGACCCGGACCGGCCGGTGTACGGAATCCAGTCGCCCGGTCTGGCCGGGGCACTGCCCGAGGTGGCCGATGTCGCGGAGCTGGCCGAGCTGTACCTCGCGGAGATCCGGGCGGTGCAGCCGCGGGGCCCGTACCACTTCCTGGGGTACTCCTTCGGCGGGACGGTCGCGCACACCCTGGCGGCCCTCCTCCAGGAGCGGGGCGAGGAGGTGGCGTTCCTCGGACTGCTCGACGCCTATCCGCCGGAGACGGACGACTGGTCGTTCATCGACGCGCCGGACTGGCGGGAACGGCTGGAGAAGGAGGAGAGCGGCTTCCTGCTCTCCGTGGCGGGGCTGGGCACCGACGACGTGCCCACCGGCGCCGACGCCTCGTCGGCGGCGGCCCGTTCGGACGCCGCGGCGAGCCGCGCGGACGCCGGCCCGGACGGGGCGGACCGCGCGGACGCGCCGCTGAGCCGCGCGGACGCCGTAGCCGCCATCCGGAACAGCCAGGGTCTGCTCGCCGGGTTCGACGACACGCTGCTGGCGGCGATCGTCGACACCAATGTGCACTGTGTGCGTCTGCTGTCCCGCAGCCGCACCCGTCACTACCGGGGTGACGTGCTGTTCTTCACCGCGGCCCGCAGCACCCCGGAGGAGTCCGCGCCGGGGCGGGTGTGGCCCGCGTACGTGTCCGGGCGGATCGGCGAGCACGTGCTGGACCGCGCGCACGACGACCTGATGGCGCCGGACGTACTGGCGGAGATCGGCCCGGTACTGAACGCCGCGCTGGCCAACCTCCCGCGCGGCTGAGCGAGTTCGGCACAGGCGCGGCGAGGGACCGTCGTGGCGGGGGGTCGGGGCGAGGTCGCCCCGACCCCCCGCCATGACGTAACTTAGCCTTACCTAAGTAGCTGTTCGAGGGAAGCGAGTCAGATCCATGGAGACGAAGAACCCGCCGACCATCGAGGTCGTCTACCACGACATCACGGTCCGCACCCTTGAGGTCCTGCGGGTCACCCGGCCCACGCCCCGGATGGTGCGGGTCACGCTGGGCGGTCCCGAGCTGGAGGGCTTCATCGACCGCTCGCCCGCCGACCACGTGAAGGTGTTCTTCCCCGAGCCGGGCGCCGAACTGCCGGTGCTGCCGCGGATCGCGGACGACGGTGACGGTCTGGAGTTCCCGACGGAGCCGCCGTTCCCCACCTCGCGCGACTACACCACCCGCCGCTTCGACGCCGAGGCGGGCGAACTCGACCTGGACTTCGTGCTGCACGGCAACGGCGTCGCCTCCGTCTGGGCCGAGCGGGCGCGGCCGGGCATGAAGCTCGGGCTGGCCGGGCCGCGCGGTTCGATCCTGGTGCCGTGGGAGTTCGACTGGTATCTGTTCGCGGGCGACGAGACCGCGCTCCCGGCCATCTGCCGGATGCTGGAGGACCTGCCGCAGGGTGCCCCCGCGAAGGTGTTCCTGCTGGTGGACGACGCCCAGGAGGAGCACCCGATCGACACCCGGGCCGACGCGGAGATCGTCTGGCTGCACCGGAACGGGCTGCGGCACGGCGAGGGCGATCTGCTCGAACGCGCGGTGAAGGGCGTGGAGTTCCTGCCGGGGCAGCCGTTCATCTGGGTGGCCGGCGAGGCCGGTGAGCTGAAGCCGATCCGCCGGTATCTGCACCGCGAGCTGGGGCTCGACCGCGAGTACACCGACGTCGACGGCTTCTGGAAGCGCGGCACCGTCAACCTCGACCACCACGAGCCGATCGAGGAAGACGACTGATCCGTACCCGCGTGTCCGTCCACACACGAAGGGTCCGGCTCCTCCCCCTGGAGGAGCCGGACCCTTCGCCGTGCGCCGCGGTGGTCAGCGGCGCCCGGCCCGCCACTCGTGGATGAGCAGCCACATCAGGTACAGACCGCCGATGGCCGCGGTCATGATCCCCACCGGCAGCTGGATGGGCGCCAGGACCCGCTGGGCCGCGAAGTCGCTGACGGTCAGCAGCAGGGCGCCCATCAGGGCGGCCGGGATGAGGGCCACGCCCGCGCTGCGGGTGACCCTGCGGGCCAGCTGCGGGGCCGCGAGCGCGACGAACGCGATGGGTCCCGCGGCGGCCGTGGCGGTCGCGCACAGCAGGACGGCGAGCACGATCAGCGCGAGTCGCGAGCGCTCCACCGGGACCCCGAGGGCCTTGGCCAGCGCGTCCCCCGCCTCCATCATGCGCAGGTGCGGGCCGAGCAGGACGCAGGCGGGGAAGAGGACGGCGACGGCGATCAGCGCGGGCACCAGCTGGTCCCAGCCCCGGCCGTTGAGCGAACCGGTCAGCCAGACCGCGGCGGCCTGCGCCTCGGCCAGCGACGCCTTGATCATCAGGTACGAGTTCACCGAGCTGAGCAGGGCGCCCGCCGCGATCCCGACGATGATCAGCCGGTAGCCCTGCACCCCGCGCTTGTACGCCAGCAGATAGACCGTCAGCGCGGTCGCGAGCCCGCCGAGCACCGCGCTGACCGCGACCGCGAACGCTCCGCCGCCGAAGACCAGGATCTGCAGCAGCGCGCCGGTCGCCGCCCCCGTCTCGAAGCCGATGATGTCGGGGCTGCCGAGCGGATTGCGGGCCAGGCTCTGGAAGATGGCGCCGCTCATGCCGAGCGCCGACCCGACGACGATGCCGACGAGGAGCCGGGGCAGCCGCAGGGTGTTGACGATGTAGTCGGTGGAGGGGGTGCCCTTGCCGACGAGGGCGCGCACCACGTCGACCCCGGAGACGGTGAAGTCGCCCGTGCCTAGGGCGGTCACGGAGACCGCGAGCAGGGCGGCCAGCAGGGCGAGGCCCACGATCAGCGGCCGCTTGGGCAGCCGTACTCCGATCCGGCCGCCCGCGATCCGCGGCCGCCAGCCGGGTATGAGCCGCCGCGCGGCCTCCAGGTCCGTGACCTCGGCGACCGCCGGGACGGGAGTGTCGTCGACGGCACGCTCGTCCGGTGCCTCGGCTGTCAGCTGTTCGGTACGGCTCATAGCTGGGGCACCTTGCGTGTACGGACGAGGGCGACGAGGACGGGCGCCCCGATGGCGGCCGTGACGATGCCGACGGCGAGTTCGTCGGGCCGGACCACGACCCGGCCGAGCACATCGGCGCCGAGCAGCAGGGCCGGGGACAGGACGACGCAGTAGGCGAGAACCCAGCGCATGTCCGGGCCGGTGATCATCCGGGTCACGTGCGGCACGATCAGCCCCACGAAGCCGACCGGCCCGATGGCGGCCGTGGCGGCGCCGCACAGCAGCGTGACGGCGAGGACCCCGAACACCCGGGTACGGATCACATGGGCGCCGAGCGCCTTGCCCGTCTCGTCCCCGAGGGCCAGGGCGTTGAGCGAGCCCGCCAGGAACAGCGCGATGACCGTACCGGCGATCAGGAACGGCGCGACCTGGGGCAGGACCGCGCTCTCACGCCCGGCGAGGGTGCCCACGGCCCACATGCGCAGTTCTCCGAACGCCTCGTCGTCCAGGAAGGTGACGGCGGAGATACAGGCGATGAGGGTGGCGTTGATGGCCGTACCGGCGAGGATCAGCCGGACCGGGGTCGCCGCACCGCGTCCCAACGCGCCGAGCACGTAGACGAGCACGGCGACGAGGACCGATCCGGCGAACGCGAACCACACGTATCCCATCAGGCTGGTCACCCCGAACCCGCCGATGGCGATGACGACCGCGGCGGACGCGCCGGACTCGATGCCGAGCAGCCCCGGGTCGGCCAGGGGGTTGCGCGTCAGGGCCTGCATCACGGCGCCGGAGAGGCCGAGGCCGATCCCGACGGCGACGCCGAGGAGGGTGCGGCTGACCCGGTAGTCCTGCACGATGACGGCGTTCTCGGAACCGTCCGGTGACAGCAGCCCCTGGACCACGTCCCAGAAGGGGATGGACTTGGCTCCGACCGCGATGCTGAGGACCACGATCACCGCGAGGACGGCGACGGCTACGAGCAGACCGGTCAGCCGTACGGCGAGTGCCCTTCGGACCGGGGAGCGCGGTTCGCCCTTCGGAGGGCCCGGGTCCGGGAGGACCCGAAGACCGTCGTCCTGAGCGCGCGAGGAACGCGCTGAGACAGAGACCATGGCATCTCTCCCCGACATGTCCGGAACCGAGGTGATGGCCTCACCTGGCAGTCAACTTAGGTAAGCCTATCTTAGGTCCTCACGCATCGAACTCGGAGTGCGCGGACGGGCATTCCCCGCTGTGCGCCCGCGCGCGCCGGTGTGCGCGGGGGCCGGAGCGCCCGCCGGGGCAGTGCGCCCGCCAGGACTTCGCGGGAGCCGGGAGAGGTGGCCGGCGGTCCGGGCGGCGGGGGCCGGGAAGGCGGGCCGACGGGTCCGGGTGGCGGACGTCGGAGCAGGGGCGGCTAGGGGTACTCCTCGGCCGACGGGCTTCCTACGCTCGATTCCTGCGCCCGTCCGGGCCGGGCCCCGGATTCCGCCCGGTCCGCGGCCGGGCGGGCCGCGGGCGCGCACCACCGAGGAGGAGGGCGCTGTGCACGACCTCACATGCTGGGAGGAACTGCGTCACGGGCGGTCGGGCGGGCTGGTCCTCGCGATCGACGCCCCGCCGCACGGGCGCACGGCCACGGACTTCCGCGAGCTGATACCGCTGCTGGACACCGAGCACACGGTGTGGCACGCGCTCGACCGGTCCGTGGGGCCCCGGCCGCCGACGGGACCCGCCATGGACGCGTGGGTCGCGTCGTGGACGGACGAGGTACGGGCCAGCGGTCTGCGGGTACGGGCGGTGCTGGGGCACGGGGTCGGCGGTGCGCTCGCCGGGCGGATCGCCGAGAACATCGCCCACCGCCAGCGGGACCGGCCCGAAGTGCTGGTCTTCGACGCGGAGTTGATGAGTGCGGGTGCGGTGCTCGACCGGTTCGACCAGGTGGTGTCCCAGGTGTCGCGGGCCCTCGACAGGGCGGAGTTCAATCATCTGGGGTCGGCACTCGCCCTGGCGCAGGAGGCGCTGGTCCTGGCGGCGGCCCGCCTCTCCTCCAGGGCCGAAGCCGCTCCCGGTCCGGCCGGCCCGGCCTACAGCGGCCCGGCCGGACCGGCCCTCGCCGGATAGCCGACGGCGGCGGCGACGGGCCGGGGCACCCGGTGTCGTCGCCCGAGACGGTGCTCATCGGTGAGAGATCGTCCTCCGGGACGGACGCGCGGGGATACTGAGGAGCGAGGCGGTGGCGCGTGGGACCGACCGGACCGTCCGGCGGCCCGGTCGTCCCACGCGCCGCCCGGCCGCCTCTGCGCGACCGATCGTCCACCTCACCGCCAAGGGGGTGTACGGAGTCCCCCGCGGTGTCACGGCGCTCGGGGAGACGCCCGGACGCCCGCCGACCGCGTCGTCGAAGGGAAACCGAGTGAGCAACGCAGCAGTGGAGCGTGACAGACAATGGATTTGGCGGTTCCGGCCCGCCCCCGCCGCCCCCGCCCAACTGGTGTGTTTCCCGCACGCGGGCGGTTCGGCGGGCTACTTCCTGCCGATGGTCCGCGCACTGACCCCCTCGCTCGACGTGCTGTGCGTGCAGTACCCGGGCCGGCAGGACCGCAGCGGCGAGGCCCCGGTGGAGGACGTCCATGAACTCGCGGACCTCGTGTCGGCCGAGTTGCGGCCGTGGATCGATCACCGGCCGTTGACCCTGTTCGGTCACAGCCTCGGCGCCTCGGTGGCGTTCGAGGTGGCCGTACGGCTGGAAGGGGCCGGGACCGAGGTCTCCGGACTGATCGCGTCGGGACGCCGGGCACCGTCGCGCACCCGTCCGGACCGGGTCCACGAGCGGGACGACCGGGCGCTGATCGCGGAGTTGGAGCGGCTGGCCGGGACGGACACCCGGATGCTGCGCGACCCGGACATCGTACGGATGGTGCTGCCCTCCCTGCGGAGCGACTACAAGGCCGCCGAGACGTACCGCTGCCGCCCCGGCGCCTCCCGGATCAGCGCGCCACTCCTGGTGCTGACCGGTGACGCGGACCCCCAGGTGACAGCCGACGAGGCCGCCGACTGGGCGGCCCACACCTCGGGGAGCTGCACGCTGAGCACCCACCCGGGCGGGCACTTCTTCCTCACCGAACACCCGGCCGAGGTCAACCGGGAGATCGACGCGTTCGCCCGGGTCCGTACGTCGCAGGGGGACCCGGCATGAGCACTTCCGAAGCGGCGGCGGGGACCGAACGCGCCCACGGCGGGCGCCTGTTGGCGGTCAGCGACCTCCATGTCCGGTACGCGGAGAACAAGGAGATCGTCGAGGGCATCCGGCCGGATTCGGACGACGACTGGCTGTTGCTCGCCGGGGACGTCGGCGAGGACAGCAGGGACATCCGGTGGACCCTGGAGCTGCTGAGCCGGCGGTTCGCCAAGGTCGTGTGGGTGCCGGGCAACCACGAGCTGTGGACCACCCCGGACGACCCGGTACGGCTCCGGGGCGCTCGGCGGTACGACCATCTGGTGTCGATATGCCGGGAGTTGGGAGTCGTCACACCGGAGGACCCGTATCCGGTCTGGACCGGTGCGGGCGGCCCGGTGGTGATCGCCCCGCTCTTCGTCCTCTACGACTACTCGTTCCGGCCGAAGGGGGCGGACGACAAGGCGTCGGGGCTCGCGCTGGCGGAGGAGGCCGGAATCGTCTGCACCGACGAGTACATGCTGCATCCCGACCCGTATCCGACCCGGGACGACTGGTGCCGGGCACGCGTCGAGTCCACCCTGGCCCGGCTGGAGGCGCTGCCTGCCGACGTACCGACCGTGCTGGTCAACCACTTCCCGCTGCGCCGCGAACCGACGGACATCCTGCACTATCCGGAGTTCGCCCAGTGGTGCGGTACGACCGCCACGGCGGACTGGCCGACCCGGTTCCGCGCGGCGGCCGTGGTCTACGGGCATCTGCACATCCCCCGGCTGACCCACTACGACGGCGTCCCCCACCAGGAGGTCTCGCTGGGATACCCGCGTGAGTGGCGACGCTACGGCAGGCGGCCCGGCCTGCTCGTACCGATCCTCGACCAGGCCGCTCCCGGCCGGGCGACCCCGTGACCGGGCCGACTTCCGGCCTGGGGGCGACCGTACTCGACGGCGCGGCGATCGGCGCCGGCCCGGCGGTCGCCGCACGGCCCCTGGTACCCCGGGAAACGCGGCTGCCCCCGGGGTCGCCGATCGCGGGCGTACCCGCAAGGTCGAGCGGCTGTTGACCGACGAGCAACGCGAGGGCATCACCCTCAACAGCACGCTGTACGTCGAACTGGCCGAGGCCCACCGCGCGGCACACGAGGAGTGAGGAGGCCGTCGCCCCCGGGGGCCCGCGGCGGACGGGTGCCCGTCCGCCGCGGGCCCCCGGGCCGTCGGCGCGGGTGAGCCGACCGGTACCACCTCCGCGGACGGGACGCGACGCGCCTGGGAATCCGTGCGGCGTCACATCACCGGAGCCCGTCGATCAGCTCCGCTCCTCCGGGGCGGGCAGACCATGGCGGCGGATCACATCGGCGTACCAGTACGCGCTGGCCTTGGGGATGCGCAGCTGCGAGGCGTAGTCGACGTACACGGCCCCGAAGCGCTTCGAATAGCCGTACGCCCACTCGAAGTTGTCCATGAGCGACCACAGGAAGTAGCCCCGGACATCGGCGCCGTCCTCGATCGCCCGGCGCACCGCGTCGAGGTGACCGCGCAGATAGTCGATGCGCTCCGGGTCCGCCACCGTTCCCTCGGGCGACACGTGGTCGTCGAAGGCGGCGCCGTTCTCGGTGACCATCAGCGGCAGGCCCGGGTGGTCGCGGCTGACGTCGAGGAGCAGGTCGTGCAGTCCCTCGGGGTCGATCGCCCAGTTCATCGCGGTGCGCGGCCTGCCCTCGGCGAGGTGGAAGGCGATGTGCTCGGACCCGGTCCACGGCGAGTGGTCGCTCTGCCCGTGGCCGTCGTCGCGGGTGTCGCCCGCACCCGAGGTGGGGGCCGAAACGATCGTGGGGGCGTAGTAGTTGACGCCCAGCACGTCGATCGGCCGGAAGATGGCGGCCAGGTCTCCGTCGTGGACCAGCTTCGACCAGTCCACCACGTGCGCGGTGTCGGCCAGCAGGTCGTCGGGGTAGGCGCCGTCCAGGATCGGACCGGTGAAGATCCGGTTGCCGACGGCGTCGATCCGGCGGGCCGCGTCCGCGTCGGCCGGGCTGTCGGTGAGCGGCCTCACCTGGTGCAGGTTGAGGGTGATCGAGGTCTGCGCGGTGGCCGGGAGCCGGTCGCGCAGGGCTCCGACCGCCCGGCCGTGGGCGAGATTGAGGTGGTGGGCCGCGCGCAGCGTGGCCGAGGCGTCGGTGCGGCCCGGGGCGTGCACCCCTGACCCGTAACCGAGGAACGCCGAGCACCACGGCTCGTTGAGGGTCGTCCACATCCCGACCCGGTCACCGAGCGCGTCCGCCATGAGGGCGGCGTAGTCGGCGAAGCGGTCGGCGGTCTCGCGGACCGGCCAGCCGCCCGCGTCCTCCAACTCCTGCGGCAGGTCCCAGTGGTAGAGGGTCGCGACGGGGGCGATGCCCGCTTCGAGGAGTTCGTCGGTGAGCCTGCGGTAGAAGTCCAGCCCGCGTTCGACGGCGGGGCCGCGGCCGGTGGGCTGCACCCGGGACCAGGAGATGGAGAACCGGTAGGCGTCCAGGCCCAGTTCCCTCATGAGGCGCACGTCGTCGCGGTAGCGGTGGTAGTGGTCGGCGGCGACGTCACCGGTGTCGCCGTTGTGGACCTTGCCCGGGGTGCGGCTGAAGGTGTCCCAGATGGAGGGGGTGCGGCCCGCCTCGGCGGCGGCGCCCTCCACCTGGTAGGCGGCGGTGGCCGCCCCCCAGACGAACCCGGTGGGGAACCGGGGCGCGGCGGTGGCCTGCTGCGGTGTGGTCTCTGAGCGTACGGCGGTCATGCGAGAGCGCTCCCATGAGTGCGTCGGGTACTGGGCAGGAGGTGGACTGGGCAGGAGGTGGAGGTGTGCGGGGTGGGGCGTCCGGCCCGTACGGGACGCGGTGGGCGGGGGCGTACGGGCCCGGACGGGACGGCGGGCCGGCGGGCCGGCGTGCGGTGCGTCAGCCCTTGACGGCGCCGGACATGATGCCTCCGACGATCCGCTTGCCGAAGACGACGAACACCACGAGCAGCGGCAGTGTGCTGATCAGCGCGCCCGCCATGACGATGCTCTGGTCGGGGGTGAACGACGCGCTCAGCTGGCCGAGCGCCACCTGGAGCGTGGGGTTCTGCTGGTTGAGGGCGAGGTACGGCCAGAAGAAGTCGTTCCACGCCTGTACGAAGGTGAGCATGCCCAGCACCATCATGGCGGGCCGGGCCACCGGGAGCACGATGCTCCACACGACGCGGGCGTTGTTCGCCCCGTCCACCTTGGCCGCCTCGACGAGTTCGTACGGCAGCGCCTCGCTCAGGTACTGCCGCATGAAGAAGACGCCGAACGCGCTGACCAGGGTCGGGAAGATCACCGACTCCAGCCGTCCGCCCCAGCCGAGGTCGGACATCATCATGAACAGCGGTACGACGCTGAGCTGCGGCGGGATCGTCAGGGTGGCGATGACCGCGGTCATCAGCCAGCCGCGCCCCCGGAAGCGCATCTTGGCGAAGGCGTAGCCGGCGAGGGTGCAGAAGAAGAGCGTCGCCGCGGTGACGCAGCTGGAGACCATGAAGCTGTTGAGGATGGCCTTGCCCAGGTGGGCCTGTTCCCAGGCGGCCTGGAGGTTGTGCGCCAGGCGGCCGCCCGGCAGGAACGGCGGGGTGGTGTCCAGGACCTCGTCCTGGGTGTGGGACGCGGCGACGAGGGTCCAGTACAGCGGCAGGACCGAACCGATGCCGACGACGATCAGGGCGAGGTAGGCGAACGGGCCGCCGTGCAACTGGCGTCCCGCGCCCGGCCGGAACCGGCCGGGTCCACGGGTCCCGGCGGGCGGGTCCTCCGCACGGCCGGGGCCGGGGACGGCGAGTGGGCCGGGTGTGGGGCTGGGGCTGGTCGTGGTCATGGGTCATCGCTCCCGGTCAGGCCGCGGACGTGCGCGTGAGGCGGCTGAAGAGCCAGTTGATCGCGGCGATCAGCAACAGCAGGGCGAGCATCGCCCAGGCCACCGCGGCGGCCGGTCCGAGATGCCCCAGATTCCAGCCGTAGTTGTAGAGGTAGACACTCAGCGTCTCGTACTGGTTCTCGTTGCCGCCCTGGGCGCCGAGGGTGCCGCCTTCGAGCAGCAGGGGTTCACCGAACAACTGCATGGAACCGATCGTCGAGATGACGATCGTGAAGAGGATCGTCGGCCGCAGCGCCGGAATCGTCACGTTGCGGAACTGCTGCCAGCGCGAGGCCCCGTCGAGCGAGGCCGCTTCGTACAGATCGGACGGGACGGCCTGCATCGCGGCCAGGTAGATCAGGGTGTTGTAGCCCGTCCACCGCCAGATCACGATCACCGAGATGGCGATCTTCGAAGTCCAGTGCCCGTTGGTCCAGTTGGTGTCGCCGAAGCCGACGAAGTGCAGCACCCAGTTCAGCAGCCCGCCGTCGGCCCGGAACACCAGGGCGAAGACGAGGGCGGCCGAGGCCACGGAGGTGGCGTACGGGGTGAGGATCAGGGTGCGCCAGAAGGTGCTGGCGCGCAGCCGGTAGTTGAGCAGATGGGCCAGGCCGAGCGCGACGAGCAGTTGCGGGACGGTCGACATGACACCGATCAGGAAGGTGTTGCTGACGGCGGTCCAGAACTCGGCGTCGTGGAGGATGCGGCCGAAGTTGTCCCAGCCGACCCACTCCATCCGGTCGAGGCCGGTCATCTCCACCCGGTGCAGAGCGATCCAGCCCGTGTAGAGGAGCGGGTAGAGCCCGAAGGCGCCGAAGACGAGGAAGAACGGTGCGATGTACGCGTACGGCGACGCCTTGTCGTCGAACCGCCACAGCCGGCTCCGCCATGCCTGGCGGCCCGGGGCCACGGGCTTCGGTGCGGGGCCCCGGGGCGGCGATTCGTGCGCGCCCCGGGTCGGGGTCGAGGTTGCCACGGGTGGGAGTCCTTCCCTGAGGTGTACCGACACGGCGGGCGGGCGGACCTGTCGTCGGGTCCCGGGACGGTGTCGGATTCGGGTGCGCGGGCGGGCGGAGCGGAGGGCCGGGCCGGCGGGCGGAGACGCGCGCGGGCGGGCGGAGCGGAAGGGACCGGGCGGGGGGGCGGGCGGGGCCGCCCCCCCGGCCGGGGGTCAGCCGATCGCCTTGTCGATGGCCTTGGTCGCGGCGGACCAGGCGTCGTCGGGGCTGGTGCCGCGCTGCTCCATGTTCGTGATCTGGGTGGAGATGATGTCCTTGATCACGCCGTCCTTGCGGCCGAGTACGGCCTCGGGGATGGTGTTGGCCTCGTCCGCGTAGATCTCACCGATCGGCGCGTCGTTGAAGTACGCGAGCTTCGCGTCCTTGACGTCCGGCAGCTCGTAGGCGCCCTTGTTCGACGGGAAGAGCCCGATCGCCTTGAAGACCGCGGCCTGCTGCTCCGGGGCGGTCAGCCACTTGACCAGCTCACCGGCCTCCTTCACGTGCTTGCCGCTCCTGGGCACGGACAGGAAGGAGCCGCCCCAGTTGGCGGCCGTGGAGCCGGGGGTGCGGGCGATGTCCCACTTGCCCTTGTAGGCGTCACCGGAGTTGGTGGAGATCTGTCCGGCCATCCAGGCCGGGCAGGCCACGGTCGCGATGGTGCCCTTGCGCAGGGCGGGGACCCAGGTGCCGGTGTCGAACTGGGCGAGGCCCTGGGAGAGCCCCTTGGCCGCGGTCTCGGCGGCGAGGTCCCAGCCCTGCTGGACGCCCGCGCTGTCCTTGTAGATCGCCTTGCCCGACTCGTCGTAGTACTGCTTGGCGTTCGAGCTGACCACGGCGTTGTACATCGCGCTGGCGGAGTCCATGAAGTACGTGCCCTCGGGCGCCTTCTTCTTGTACTCCTCGCCCAGCTTCAGGTAGTCCTGCCAGCCGCCGGCCACCTTCTTGGCCACCTCTTCGCGGTCGCTCGGCAGCCCGGCCCGCTCGAACAGGTCGCGCCGGTAGCACAGGGACATCGGGCCGATGTCGGTCCCGGCGCCGATCACCTTGCCGTCGGAGCCGGTGGCCTGGAGCGCCTTCCAGGAGACCCATTCCTTGGTGTCGATCACCTTGCCGAGGTCGGCGAACGCGTCCTGTTTGGTGTCGACGATCTCCTTGATGCGGCCGACCTCGATGCCCTGGACGTCGGCGAGACCGCTGCCCGTGTTGAGCTGCTGGAGGAACTTGGGGTAGTAGACCTTCTCCTCGGCCGTGACGTCCTCCTTGACCGTTATCTCCGGGTGCAGCTCGTGGTACTTGGCGAACAGACCGGCCTCCTTGTAGCCGAACTGCCCGAAGTCGGCCACGGTCAGGGTGATCGCGCCGTTCGCGTCGGAGCTGTCCGCGGAGTCGTCCGGGTCACTGCTGCAACCGGTCAGCAGCACGGCCGAGGCCGTCAGCGCCGAGGTGGCGAGGGCCGCGGCTCTGCGGCCTCGACGGCCGGGGGTGCGGGTGATGCGCATTCCACTACTCCTTGTTCCGGGTGGGACAGGGTCGGGGGCCGGGCCGGGGACGGGTCCGGCGGAAGCCGGGCGAGGGTCCCGGCCCTCGCTCGCCGGATCGCTCGATCCTCGGCTCACGGGGGCCAGGTCATGACATACGTACTGGTGGGGCGGGTGCCAAGTGCTGTGCGCGGAGGTGCGGATGGTGCCGTCCTCAGGGGTGGTTCGCGCCCCGGGTAGGCTGTGGGAGCGATCCCACGAGGTGTTGCCGGAAGGTTGCTGCCTCGGAGGGGCGAGTGTCAAGAGTTGAAGTCGGTTCTGTTTCCGTAGCGTGTCCCGCGCGCTCCCGGGCCGGACGAAGCGGCGGCCCCGCCGGACGGGGTGACGGGCCGTCGCGCACCCGGTCCGACCTGGCACCGGGCGGTTCGGCCACGGCTCGCCGGCCGAGGCGCCGCGCGCCGTACCGGAGATGACCGTCCGCGCCGCCGTGAGCGCTCCCATGTCCGCCCGCCGAAAGGTCATTTGATGAGTCGCACCGCAGACCCGCCCCCCACGTCCGGCGGCGGCGCCCGGCCGACGCTGGACGCCGTGGCGGCCCGCGCCGGGGTCGGCCGCGGCACGGTGTCCCGGGTGATCAACGGATCGCCCCGGGTCAGCGAACGGGCACGGACCGCCGTGCGCCGGGCGGTCACCGAACTGGGTTACGTCCCCGACCGGGCCGCCCGCACCCTCGTCACAAGTCGAACGGACGCGGTCGCCCTGGTGGTGCCCGAGAAGGAGACCCGGCTGTTCGCCGAGCCGTACTTCTCGGACATCATCCGGGGGGTGACGGCCGGACTCTCCGGCACGGACCTGCAACTGCTGCTGATCCTGGTCCGCGACGCCCGGGAGCGGGAGCGGCTGACGGCGTACCTCGCGGCCCGTCGGGTGGACGGCGTGCTCCTGGTGTCGGTGCACCGGGACGACCCGCTGCCGGGCGTCCTGGAGACGTACGACATCCCGTCGGTGCTGGCGGGGCGCCGCTCGGACGGGGAAACGCTCAGCCATGTCCACGCGGACAACGCGGGTGGTGCCAGGAGCGCGGTGCGGCATCTGCTGGGGCGGGGCTGCCGCGTGGTGGCGGCCATCACGGGCCCGCCGGACATGGAGGCGGCCCGTGCCCGGCTCGACGGCTACCACGAGGCGCTGGAGCGGGCGGGCCTCACCGTGGACGGATCACTGGTGGACTGCGGCGACTTCACCGAGGAGGGCGGCCGGGAGGTGATGCGGACGCTGCTGCGGCGCCGGCCGGACCTGGACGCCGTGTTCGCGGCCTCCGACGTGATGGCGGCGGGCGCGGTGCAGGTGCTGCGCCGGGCGGGGCGGCGGGTGCCCGAGGACGTCGCCGTCGTCGGGTTCGACGACTCCATCGTGGCGCGGCACACCGATCCGCCGTTGACGAGTGTGCGGCAGCCGGTCGAGGAGATGGGCCGGACGATGGCGCGGCTGCTGCTGGAGGAGATGTCCGAAGGGGGGCGGCCGGCCGGCCGGGTGCGCCGGGAAGTGGTGCTGGCGACGGAGCTGGTGGTACGGGGCTCGGCGTGAGGCGGCGTACCGGAGTCGCGTCCGGACGGGGCGAACGGCCCCGCCGACGCGGGCGGCTTCGCACGCCCCCGGGGCGCACGGACGGGGGCGGGGCACGTGTGCGCGCCCCGCCCCCGCCGCTCCGCGTGCGGTGTGTCAGCTCGCGTTCAGGGCCACGTCGTCGATGACGAAGCTCGTCTGGAGGTAGGCGTCCTCCTGGCTGGTGAACTTCAGGGTGACGGTCTGGCCGGCGTAGGCGCCGACGTCGAACGTCTTCTGCGTGTAGCCGTATCCGGCGTCGGTGTTGGAGTACGAGGCCAGCGTCTTGTTGCCGAGCTGGACCGTGAAGGTGTCGTACGCGACGCGCGAGCCCGCCGCCTCGGCGGTGTCGGTGTGCAGGTGGAACGACAGCTGGTAGGTCGAGCAGCCACCCGGGATCGTCACCGTCTGGGACGCGGTGTCACTGTGGGTGCTGCCCCAGCCGCCCAGCCACGCCTGGTAGGAGCCGCTGTGCGCGGGCTGCTCGGAGGTGCGGTTGTTGATCACGCCCGAGGTCGTGGTCCAGGAGGTGTTGCCGCTCTCGAAGCCGCCGTTGGTGACGGCCTGGCGGGGCTGGCAGTTGCCGCCGCCACCGATGACGAGCGAGTAGGTGGTGCTGTGGGTGGCCGTGCCCGTGCCGGTCACGTTGAGGGTGTACGTACCCGCCGCGACCTGGCTGCCGACCGAGACGGTCATGGTCGAGGAGGACCCGGACTGCACGGTGGACGGGGCGAACGAGACCGTGACGCCGCTGGGCTGGCCGGTCGCCGACAGGGCCACGCTCTGGGCCGCGCCGCCGGTGGTCGCCGTGGACACCGTGGCGGTGAGCGTGTCACCGGGCTGGGCGTTGCCGGAGACCGGGTTGACGGTCACGGAGAAGTCGTCGGCCGGGGCGGTGCTGCCGACCGAGGTCTTCCACACGGTGTACGCGATGCCGTCGGCGCTGCGGTCGAGGGCGGTCGCGTTGATGTTGCTGGTGGTGTCGCACGCCTGGTGGTAGCAGGAGTCGTAGCCCCGGCCCGCCGTGCCGCCCCACTTGGTGGCCTGCGCCGAGGTCTTGACGGCGTCGGCGCCGGATGCGTAACCGGAGGTGGGGATGCCGCCCTGCTGGAAGGAGTAGTCGTCGGACCGTCCCTGGCCCTCGACGTTCTCCTCCGGCTTGAGGTTCAGCGAGTCCCAGTACTCCTTCATCGGGACCGAGGCCGCGGAGTTGAGGTTGTTGATGAAGTAGCCGGCGTTGGGCGAGCCGACCATGTCGAAGTTGTAGTACGCCTTGATGGCACCGCGCTGGGCGGACGTGAGCTGGCCGACGTAGTACTGCGAACCCTGGAGGCCCTGCTCCTCACCGTTCCACCAGGCGAACCGGACGTGCTTGGTCATCGTCGGGTTCCGCTGGGCGAGGGTCAGCGCGTTCTCCAGCAGGGCCGCGGAGCCGGAGCCGTTGTCGTTGATGCCGGGACCGGCGGCGACGCTGTCGAGGTGCGCGCCGAACATGGTGGTCTGGTCGGACGGGCCACCGGGCCAGTCGGCGATCAGGTTGTTGCCGCGGTAGGTGCAGCTGGTGCAGGTCTGCTCACTGACGGTGTAACCGGCCGCCTGGAGCTTGCCCTTGACGTACGCGACGGACGCGGTGTAACCGGCGCTGGCCGCGCGGCGGTTGCCGCCGTTCTGCGAGGCGATGGTGTTGAACTGCGTCAGGTGGGCCTGGACGTTCGCCACACTGATGTCGGGGGCGCCACCGCCGGGGTTGCCGCCGCCGCCCACGGTCAGCGTGTACTGGGCGGTGTGGGTCTGGGTGCCTGCGCCCTTCACCGTGATGCTGTACGTACCGGCCGCGACGGAGGACGTCGTCGAGACGGTCATGGTCGACGAGGAGCCGGCCTGGACACTGGACGGGCTGAACGACACGGTCACGCCGCTGGGCTGGCCGGTCGCGGTGAGCGCCACGGTCTGGGCGCTGCCCGCGGTCACGGTGGTGCCGACCGTGGAGGTGGCCGAACTACCGGGCTGCACCGAGGCGTTGGCCGGGTTCAGCGACAGCGAGAAGTCGTTGTTGCTGGCGGCGCAGGTCGGGTCGCCGGTCTGCGCGGGCACGCTGATGGCGTCCCAGGCGGCCTTGGTGCGGTTGTAGAGGTCACAGCTGCTGTCGAGGTTCTTGGCCGACGTGAGCGTGGCGGTGCGGTAGCGCTTGTACGTCATGCCGCTGGTCTTGAGCAGCATGCCGCCGTAGAAGACCTTGCCGGCGCTCTGGATGCCGACGCCGCTGAGCGTGGTGTTGTTGCAGGTGGGGCTGGTGGGCTTGCCGTTGCCCGGGTTGGTGCCCTCGGCGAGGAGGTAGAACCAGTGGTTGAGCGGCCCGGCCGCCGCGTGCTCCTCGGTGTTGGGTATCGAGGAGCTGTAGCAGTTGGGGTCGCCGATCTGGCCCGGGTTGTACATGATCCGGATCGGGCCCTGGCCGACGAGGTTGATCTTCTCGCCGACGGTGTAGTCGGGGTCGTCGTACGGGGCGGGCTCGTTGGTGTACGCCTCGGTCAGGGCGCCCATGATGTCGCCGGTCGCCTCGCCGAGCCCGGACTCGTTGTTCGCGCCGCCGGGGGTGTACTGGTCGATGCCGTGGCCGAACTCGTGGCCCACCACGTCCATCGCGCCGATCCACTCGTTGGCCTGGTTGTGGCCGATGGAGATGGACGAACCGTCCCAGTAGGCGTTGACGTCGTTCAGACCGACCTTGACGGGCCAGCTGCGGCCGTTCCCGTCGTGGCCGTTGCGGCCGAGCCAGTCCTTGAGCATGTCCCATTCGTGCTGGGCGGCCCACATGACGTCGACGCAGCCGGTCTCACGGCTGGTGGGGTTGCCGGTGCCCCAGGAGTCGGTGGACTTGGTGAAGACGCCGCCGTTGTAGTCGGCGCAGGTGAGGCCGGTGCGCTTCGGGTCGCGCAGGGAGTAGCTGCTGCCCGAGCCGGTGGTGTCGATGGTGAGCGGGTTGGGGCCGTTCCACTTGCTGTTGCCCGTACCGGCCTTGACGTCGTCGTAGCTGTCGAGGACCGTGCCGCTGCCCGCGTCCACGAAGACGTGCAGCCGGCTCGGCGCCTTGGCGGTGCGGCCCCTGAGGACCGTCTCCCAGGCCAGCCTGGAGGTCTTCTCGGTGGCCTTGACGACGAGGCGCCGCGACTCGACCTTGTCGACGTGGAGGAGCTTCTTGCGCGAGGTGGCCTCGGCGGTCGCCGCGGAGACGGTGGCGGTGGTGGGGACGTTGATCCGCCGGGACGTCGCCGACTGGGAGCCGCGGACGCGGCCCTTGCCGTCGGCCACGACGACGGCGTCGCCGCCGACGACCGGGAGGCCGCGGTAGGTGCGCTCGTACGCGACGGAGTAGAGGCCGTTGACCCAGGGAGTCACGTTCTGCCGCTCGTACCGCTCCTCGGGCCCCTTGGCCAGGGCGTCCAGTCCGCCGGCGGCGGCCCGGTCGGCCGCCGTGACGGCTGCCGAGAGCGCGGTCGGGGCGGTCGGGGCGGGCGGGGACGGGTCCGCCGAAGCCGACTGGGCACCGGTCGCGACCAGCATTCCGGCGAGGACGGCCAGGGTTGTCCCGGCCGTCATCGGTCTGCGTTTCATCGAGGCTCCTCGGGTCGTGGGGTCCCCGATCACGGGCGGTGCGTCGTGGGCGCGCTCACCCGGCAGGCGCGTCGTCGAGACGTCCGCGCCGGGGGTGCCCGTGATCGAGCGACCGAACACTCACATGTCGTCATGCCCTCGTCAACGAAATGCCTCGGCCCACCGGCACTTGGCAAGTTTCGTCAAGCCGGACGGCAAATGGTCTGGACAACTCCGCTTCTCCATAAGGACGTTGGCGCGCACACCTCGCGAAGCAGGGCCGTCGAGCCGTTCGGCGGACCGTGGGCCGCTGACACGGGACCCGCGCCTGCCGCACATCCGGCCTCCCCCACACCGCCCGTACCGCCGACATGGGCGCTCCGGGGCGACGGATCGGTCGGAGTATCCGATTGACCCATACCAATGGCATATGCCAGCACCGGCACGGTCACCCGGCGGCCTTAATGGTCTCCGTGGAGAGACGAAGGAGAGGCGGAGGAGAGACCGAGCGCCACCGCGCGCCGCCTATCGATTGCTTGTGCGGAAAGACGGAAAGGATGTCTTTCGGAACGGCTCGGATCGGACGTTCGGAGGGGGCTGAATGCGGGGGCGTGAAAGCGACGGCCACAACGAGCTGAGCGGTACGGTGGACGGCCCGGCCGTACAGGCGGGCACCGTCCACGGTGGAATCCACATCCACACGACGGGAGACCGCACGACGGGAGACCGCACGACCGGGGACCGCACGGCGGGAGAACCGCCGGAACCGCGAGCGCCGTGGCAGCTTCCCCCCTCGGCCCCCCTCACCGACCGCGTGGCCGAGCTGGACGCTCTGGAGCACTGCCGCCGCCTCGCCGAGGAACGGGGGCATCCGACGCTGGCCGCGGTCAGCGGTCTGGGCGGGGTCGGCAAGACCGCGGTCGCGCTGGCCTGGCTGCACACACTGCGACCGCTCTTCCCGGGGGGCCAGTTGTACGCGACGCTGGGCGCGCAGTCCTCCGGCGAACCCGCGGACCCCGCCGAGGTACTGAGCCGCTTTCTGCGTTCGCTGGGTGTGCCCGCCGGGCAGGTTCCGTCCGGGCTCGCCGAACGGTCCGCGCTGTACCGCTCGTTGATGTCCGACAGGCGGCTCGTGGTGCTGCTCGACGACGCGGTCAGCGCGGCCCAGGTGCGGCCCCTGCTGCCGGGGGGCCGGAACGTGACCGTGGTGACCAGCCGGTGGCGGGTCCCCGGGCTGAGCGTCGACGGCTGCTACATGATCCATCTCGGGCCCCTCGACCCGGAGGCGGCGGTCGAGCTGCTCGCGGCCACCCTCGCCGACGACCGGGTCGCCGCCCAGCCGGAGGAGGCCCGCGCCCTGGTGGAGCTGTGCGCGGGGCTGCCGCTCGCCGTCCGCATCGCCGGCGCGCGTCTCGCGGCGCGTCCGCGCCGCCACCTCACCACGATGGTGCGGGCGCTGGCCGAGGAACACAACCGACTGGAGACACTGGCCATCGAAGGCGACCACAACGTACGGGCCGCACTGGACCTCTCCTACCACGGGCTGCCCCCGGCCGCGGCGCGGCTCTACCGGTTGCTGGGGCTGCATCCCGGCCCGGAGTTCGGGGCCGCGGCCGCGGAGGCCGCGCTGGGCGAGGACGCCGCGGAACCGCTGGACCTGCTGCACGACGCCAATCTGCTCATCGACATCGGTGAGGAGCGCTACCGCTTCCACGATCTCGTACGGCTGCACGCGATGGCGCGGCTGTCCGCCGACGAGACCCCGGGCGAGCGCGGTCTCGCCCTGCGGCGCGTCGCCGACCACTACCTCGCCACCGCCACCCGCGCGGAGGAGATCATCGACCCCCAGCACCGCACGCTGCCGCGGGGGTACGGGGCGGGGCCGGTGGTCGTGGCGGACCTCGGCGACGACGCCGACACCGCGCTGGACTGGCTGGAGGGCGAACTGCCCACTCTTATGGCGGTGATCCGCCTCGCACGTCCGGCGGGTTTCGGGGCCGTCGCCTGGCAGCTCGCCGACGCCATGTGGCCGCTCTTCCCGCGGCGGAAGTTCTACGAGCACTGGCGCGCCGCGCACGAGGAGGGGCTGGCCGCGGCGGAGGAGACGGACGACGCGCCCGCCGTGTGCCGCATGCTCACCTCGGGCGGGCTGGGCGAGCTGGGCATGGGGAACCACGAGCGGGCCCTGGGGATGTTCGAGCGGGCCGCGCGGAGATTCCGGGACAGCGGGGACGCGCCGGGGGCGGCCCGGACCCTCAACTACCGGGGGCTGGCCCATCAGCGGCTCGGCCGGCTCGACAAGGCGGCCGAGTGCTTCGCGCTGGCCGCCGCCGAACTGCCGGGACACGGCGATCCCAGGGCCGGTGGGCTGGCCCGGCTCAATCTGGCGGATGTGACACTGGCCGAAGGCCACCATGAGCGGGCGGCCGCCGACGCCGAAGCGGCGTACACCACGCTGCTGGACACCGGGGACGCGTACAACGCCGCACGCGCCGCCGTCCTGCTGGGCCGCGCCTGCATCGGCCGGGGTCTGCTCGACCGGGCCGAGGACCGGCTCCTGGCCGCACTGGCCACCCTGCGTGGCATGGCCGCCGCCTACGAGGCGGCTCGCGCCCTGGAGAGCCTGGCCGACCTCGCCGAACGGCGCGGGCGGTACGAACTCTCCAGGGACCACTACCGGGAAGCGTGGGACCTCTACTCGACGGCCGGCCGTTCGGAGTCACCGGCGGCGAAAGCCGTGCGGATACGGCTCGAACAACTGGACGGGCCAGGCGGGCCGACGGACCTCACCGGGGACAGGACGGTCGCCGGACCCCGTACCGGGGAGCCCGGCACCGACGGGTGAGGCGACGCGGATCTCAGCAGCCGTACCGACGCCGAGCCGAGCGCCGCGACCGGCAGCCCCGCCACCAGCCAGGTGTGGGCCAGCGAGGCCCACACCCCCCACAGCGCTTCCGAGGCCATCCGCTGTGAGTTCAGGGTGACCACGAGTCCGCCGTCGTCGGCCGCGTCGTACGCCGGGCCGGCACCGATCCGCAGCCAGCACGCCCGGCCGCTGTGCACCGCCACGACCAGGGCCCCCGGATGGCAGGCCGCCAACTCGGCCGCGCAGCGCTCCCCTTGCCCCCTGCCGAGCAGCACATCGGCGAGTCGGGCCCATGGCCCCGGTGCGGGAAGCGCGACCCGCGTGTGCTCGTCGACGACCGGGGACCCGAGATCGGGGTGCCCCAGCGTCACCCGGACCCGGCGGCCCGGTGTCTGCGCCCGCGCGGCTTCGGCCATGTCCGCCACGAGCATGTCCGGCGCCCTCATCAGGCACCCCCCGCCCGGTGACGGCCCGCCGTGAACGGCAGGGGGGCCGGCTCCGTGTCCAGGCGTACGGCGGGAGCCCGCAGCCGGAGCTTGCGGTAGATCAGCGCGCGCATCCGGGGCGCGAACTGTCCGGGCTCGGAGGAGATGCGGCGCGCCACCTGCGCGTGACGGTGCGGATGGTACGTCGTGGAGCTGCGGCTGAGCTGCCGGTGCAGGGGGCGGTCGTCACGCACCCGGGGGGCGAACGAGCCCAGTTCGGCCAGCGGCGACCCGGGGTCGACATCGGCGTCCGGGAGGTTTCCCATCAGGACGGGCACCCCGGTCATCGCCCCGTACAGCGACACCGAACCGTGGTCGCCCACGATGTAGTCGGCCGCGACGAGCGCTCCGATCCAGTCCGCGTACGGACTGATCACGATGAGCCCCAGGCTCTCCAGCACGGCCAGCCAGCTGAGGATCTGCCACTCGCTGTGGGCCGTCCACACATGGGGATGCATCAGCAGGGCGACCCGGTACTCGTCCTGGGGCAGCTCGGTCACCAGCCGCTCCAGGAGCTCCCAGCGCTGCCCGAGCAACGAGCGCGGCCCCCAGGTGGAGCACGCCACGACGAGCCGCTGCCTGCTCCTGACGTGCAGGGCCTCCCGGTACAGCGCCCGCGACGCGATGCTCGCGGTCATCCGGTCGTAGCAGGGGTCGCCGACGACCTCGGCGACCGGCACGGCCTCCGGGCATTCACGGCCCAGCCGGGTCAGTTCCTCGTGGTGCGCCAGCACGATCGCCTCGGGTATCACCCTTCCGTCCCGGATCAGCCGCTGCCGGCTGAGTCCGTAGACACCGCGCTCCGCCACCTCGCGTCCGCGTCCCCCCGCGGGCACGAACTTGTTGTGCCCGGCCCCGTGCGGAAGCACGATCACCGGCGCGTGCAGCTCGTGCAGCCCTCCGTGACCGGCGGCCAGCGCCAGGTCGAACTCCGTCTGCACGGCCTGGTCCCACGGCAGCACCAGGCCGCGCAGACCTTCCAGGAATTCCTCCACACCGCTGCTGAAGACATCGGGGCCCGCCGTGAAGCAGACCAGGATGCGCGAATCGCCCTGCAACAGGTGGATCGCCTCCAGCAGTCGCTGCCCCGCGGTCACCGTGTGCACGACCACCAGCAGCCTCCTGTGGATCTTGCGTGTGATCCATCGTTCGGAATCCAAGCGTGTCGGAACGTGCCGCCTGTGCGCATCCGACATGGATAAGCCCATCGATTCGATCCCCCGGTTCTCTCTCTCGGACCGGCTGTCCGGTCGAGCCCGCCGCGACGGCTCGCGGCCCTGTCACAGAGGTGCCCCGGGGGCTGGACGAACGGCTTGCAGGAATCCTGCACTCCACTCACGGCACGGGCCGGGGCCGGTGACGGCATGCGCCCGCCGCGCTGCCGTGCGCCCGTGCCTGCACCCTCTGTCGGCGGTACGGCGGAGCGCAGATAATTCCGCGCAGACGCGCATCAGCGCGCTCCGCGGAGGCTGTCGGCCCGCGGCAGGAAGAGACGCACCCGCCGGGGGGCGATCGTGGACCTTGTTGCTCTTGGACCTCTTGAACTATGGCATCGCGATCAGCAGTACAAACTCGGTTCGGTGAAGGAAAGGTGCGTGCTGGCCGTACTGGTCCACGCCCGTGGCGAACCGGTGGCCATGGACATGATGATCGACCGTATCTGGGAGGACAGCCCGCCGCCAACGGGTCTTGACACATTGCAGTCCTATGTGTCCCGGTTACGGGGGCGACTGCGGGACTCGGTGGGCGATCTCGCCCAGGTGGAGCTGCTCTCACCACGTCAGTACCGGCTCCGCGTCGATCCGAACGACGTCGATCTGCTCCGGTTCCAGCGGCTGCGGTCGGAAGCGGGGGCGGCGGCCGCCCAGGGCAGGAGGGATGTCGCCATCGGCAACCTCAGAACCGCCGAGAGCATGTGGCGCGGCACCCCCCTGGTCGAGTTCACCAGCGCCTGGGCGGAGTCGACGCGGGCCCGGCTGCTGGAGGACCAGCGCCGGGTACGGGAGGAACGCATCCGGCTGGAGCTGGAGCTGGGCCGGCACGCGGACCTCATCGGCGAGCTGCACGAACTGGCGTCGCAGAATCCGCTCGCCCAGCAGGTGATCATGTCGCTGATGCTCGCCCTGTACCGCTCGGGCCGGCACGACGAGGCGCTGGAGCTCTACCGGAACACGCGCCGGCGGTTCCACGAGGGACAGGGCATCGAACCCGGCGCGGAGTTGCGACGGCTCCATCAACGCATCCTCGATCAGGACCGTACGTTGATGGAGACCGCGGGCGGTCCGGTGACCGCCGCCGCGGACCCCGCTCCGGCGCCGCCGGCCCGAAACCATCTTCCGCGCGACATACCGGACTTCACCGGGCGCGTGGAGGAACTGAACCTCCTGCTGGGGGACATGGACGCGGAGGATGACAGCGCGACGACGGCCTCGGCTCCCGACGGCGGTGACGCGTTCGCCCTGCCTGTCACGGTCGTCCACGGAATGCCGGGAATCGGTAAGACGAGCCTCACGGTTCATGCCGCGCACCGGCTCCACCACATGTATCCCGATGGACTGTTCTACCTCGATCTGCATGGCTTCGGCGGGCAGCCGCCGTCCGATCCGGCCGAGGCACTGGCCGGGCTGCTGCACGCCGCGGGCATCCGCGAGGACCTGCCCGACTCACTGGACGAGCGGGTCGCCAGATGGCGGGAGTGGACGGCCCGCCACCGGGTCCTGGTGGTCCTCGACAACGCCCGGACCTCGGCCCAGGTCCGCCCACTGCTGCCCGGCGCCCCCACCTGCCGTGCCATCGTCACCAGCAGGAACCGGCTGGTCGGGCTGGACGGCGCGGAGTCCCTTCTCGTGGACGTGCTGCCCGAGGCGCAGGCCGCGGCCCTCTTCGCCCGGATCGCGGGCGCCGGGCGGGTCTCCGCCGCCGACCCGGCGCTGACGCGGGTGGTGGAGGCCGCCGGCAGGCACCCCCTCGCGTTGAGGCTGCTCGCGAGCCGGTTCCGGCACCGGAACACCTGGGACCTCACACACCTCCTCGACCGGCTGGCCCGCGCGTCGGACCCGTTCGACGAGTTCGACGAACTCGCGGGCGTCTTCCGCCTCTCCTACGCCGAACTCGACGGAACCACACGGCTGGTGTTCCGCCGACTGGCACTGCATCCGGGGCCGGACATCACTCTCCGGGCCGCGAGCGCGCTCGCCGGAACCGGGCCCGACAGACGGGCGGAGGGACAGATCCAGTCAATCCTGGAGGAGTTGCTGGACTGCCACCTGGTCGAGGAGCCGGTGCGTGGCCGGTACCGGCTGCACGACCTCATCCGGGCGTTCGGCCTGCGGGTCTGCTCGCAGAACGATCCCGCGCCCGCCCGTCGCGCCGCGGTCGACCGTCTCATGGCCCACTACCTCACCGCCGCCCATCGCGCCGACCGCACCGTCCATCCGCACCGCGCCCCTCTGCCACCGGGCTCCGGTCCGGGCCACGAGTCCCCGCACGCCCCCGTGTTCGCCGACGTCGCGGAGGCGTCACGGTGGCTCGCGGACGAACGCGCCAACCTCCTCGCCGTCGCCCGGGCCGCCGTCACCGAGGCCCCCGAGTACGCCCTGCGCTTTCCGCGCGTGCTGGCGGAGCCCCTGAAGACCTGGGGCGCCTGGGACATCGCGGCCGAACTGCACACCGCCGCCGTGTCGTCACTGCGCGGAACGGGCGACCACGCCGCTCTGGCGAGGACCCTGGTGGACCGCGCGGACGTACTGGCCCAGAAGGACCACGACGAGGCCCTGAGCTGCGCGACGGAGGCGCTGACGCTGTTCCAGCGGCTGCGCGATCCCGGTGGTTGCGCGCACGCCCTGCTCCAGTCGGGTCGCGCCCATCTGGCCGCGGGGCGCGGCGATCTCGCCCATGACCTCGCGGCCCGGTCGCGGACGCTGAACCGGGATCTGGGCGACCGCCACGGTGAGGCGGAGTGTCTCAACATCCAGGCGGTCGCCCTGCATTACGCGGGCCGGTACGACGAATCGCTCGGGCACGTACGGGAGATGCTGGCGATCTACGAAGACCTGGGTGATGTGACGGGGCAGATCAGAGGATGGAGCAATCTGGGGGAACTCAGGTTCTTCCAGGGCTATATGGACGAAGCCCGTGACTTCTACGAGAGGTCGGTGACCCTCGCCCGGTTGTCCGGGGATTTGCAGGCGTTGGCCACGTTGCAGGCGAATCTCGGCGGCGTCCATCAGGCGAGCGGCCGCATCGATCTGGCCCTGGACTGCTTCCGCCGCGCCCTCGACAGCCACCGCGCCGGGGGCGACACCCTCGGCGAGGCCAACGCTCTGATCTGCATGGGGACGGCGTACATGGGGGCGGGGGAGCCGGGTGAGGCGCTGTCGCACTTCACCCGTGCCGAAGGGGTCGCCCGGAGCATCGACAACGCGTTCGAGCTCCAGCGTGCGCTGACGGGGGTGGCCGATGCCCAGCGCGCCGTGGGGCGGCTGGACATCGCACACGAGACGTACGAGAGGGCGCTTCTGCTCGCGGAGCGCATCGGATTCACCCGCGGCTCCGCCCAGGCCCTAGACGGACTGGCTCGGACCGTTCTCGCCACGGGCGACGTGGAGCGGGCTCGTCCTCATGGACGGCGGGCGTTCACCCTCTACATGGGGCTCGACGCCGGAGCGGAGGCAGAGGGGCTGCGCCGGCTCTTCACGGAGGCCCCCCCGGGTTGAACTACCGGCGTGCGCCGACGCCTGGGGGCGTGTCAGGTACGCGTACGTCGGGGTGGTGGTCGGGCAGCCGTCCGTGCCGGGACCGGCGTTCATCGGTGCTGCCCACATCCACCGCACCTGCGCGGTACGGGCCGGGGCGGCGGCGGAGCGGGAAGGGGCGGCAGCCGCCCCGGTGTCCGTCGCGGGCACGGCGCGTAAGGTGGCCGCGTACGCCGCCGTCGCGAAAGCGACGACCAGGAGACCGGCTACGAGAACACCGGCGGCTGAGCTGTTCTTGCTGGTCAAGGTGGGCCTTTACATGTTTCTGAGCAGCACGAAAACGTGTGCATGTTGCCGTTCGCGAAATTAGAACGTCTCTTCAGAATACCTTCACCTGCTGTCCCACGTGACCTCGCTCAAGCGCGGGGCCGGACCGGAGCCGGCGGCCGCGCGGGGCGCCAACTCGACGCACTGGCCACCTACGCGTAGCTCAGCCGCACCGGAATCCTCCGACACGTGTTCACGCTTTACACCGGCTTGTTGAGGCGCGAAGGGGCGCACTTCCAAGTCCCTCACGCCGTCGTGATCATGATATGTCATCATCTTCCGTTTCACCGACGGCGTCACAGAACCCCCGCCACCGAACGCGATGGTGACGGGGGCCCGTTACTCCTGAGGACTGTCCCGCGATCCGTGATGGAACAGCGTGCGGTGTCGGATGCGGTGCATCGCAAGGCGGAGGGGCATCCGCGTACTGGACGTATGGGGAGGACGTTCCGACAACGCCGCGAGGTGCCGTAGCTGTCGTCGCACGCCCACCAGGGATGGCGGGACAGCCCTTAGGCGCAGCAGCCGCCCCGGTGATCACGGAGGGTCTTGCGCTCGCCCATCCGTGGGGCGATCCGCAGGGCACCGAACACGCCCCGCACCTTGAGGTCGCCGTAGCCGCCGCCGGTCGAGCCCCGGGGAACGGCGCGCGGGGCGGGAATCGCGCGCTCGGGGGCGGAGTCGGAGGCGGCGGCGGAGTGGTGGCCGGGAGCGGGGAGGGAGTCGGGAGCGGAGCCGGGCTCGGGCAGGGGCGCTCCCCCGGTCCCGGCCCCCTTCGCCGCTTCCCTTTCCGATTCCGCTTCGGCCCCTGGGCCGGGGACCGGACCGGCCTCGCGCACCTGCGCGGGGGCGGGTCCCATGGCCGGTTCCGTAAGTGGTGCGGGCACGGACGCGCGCACGAGCGGGGTGAGCGTGGAGACGGGTGCCGATCCGGTGTCCGCCTCCGGGCCCCGCGGGATGAGGTGGTCGACGGCCCGCTCCGTCACGGCCCGTTGCTCCAGCCGGTCGCGGTAGAAGCGCAGCCGCTCCTCCCCCTCGGCGATGATGTCCGCCCAGGCCCGCACCCACACCCGGTAGGTGGGCCGGTCCACCACACAGCCCGGTTCGCGGTCGCGCTGCTGGGCCATCTGCCGGAGGTTGTCGTCCATGCTGTGGCCGACGAGCCAGAAGTCCCAGACGACGCCCGCCTCCCGGAACCGTTCGTCACGCCGGACGGCCTGCGCGAAGCTGGTGACCTGCCCCAGCTCCGCCATTCCCAGCACCACGTCGGGCCCCTTGAGCTCCACCACCAGATGACTCCGCCCGTCCCTGCGGTGCCGGGCGGACCGGGCCAGCAGCAGATCGACGATGCCGCTGCGGGCCTCCTCGCGCAGCGCGGGACCCGGCACGGGGGTGTCCCGGCCGAGGAGCGAACAATGCCGTCGCAGCACCTCGTCGAGGCTCCGCTCGCCCGCGTGCAGCCCGTACTCCTCCCCGAAGACCCAGCACTCGTTCTCCAGAATCCGGTGCAGCCGTGCCCGCTCCCCCGGCCGGCCCTGTCGCGTCCCGGGCTCGGCGACCAACTCCCCCAGCGCGCCCAGGAAGTCCATCCGGGCCGTGGCCTCCGCCGACGCCCTGATGAGGGACGACAGCGGGGTGCGGTCCAGCAGCCGGGAAAGGTCGTCCGTCTCCTGCGGGGTGAGCGGGAAGACGTCCTCGACGACCCGCAGCGCGGCGGCCGGGTCATGTGTCAGGACCGTGCGCAGGAAGCCGAGAACCATCCGCCGGGTCTTCCGCGCGCTGGGCAGGTGCCGGACGACCGTCGTCGCGACCAGGTCGAACGTCTCCCGCTCCACCCGCTCCCGGGAGTCGGCCGGGTCGCCGTCATACGGGTAGATGCCCTCGACGCGCCACTCGCGTACGTTGCTCTGTCTGCGCTCCTCGGCGCGGAGCCGGAAGTGCGCCCTCAGCTGCTCCCGCGCGGCGGCGATCACCCGGTGCGTCCCGTCGACGGACCGGTCCCGCACGGCGGCCTCGCCCTGCGCGGGGGCCCGGTCGCGGGCGGGTACCGGGTCGTGGGGGTCCTCGTCGAAGCCCGGCCAGGACAGATAGGCGGTGAAGTGGAAGCCGGGCGCCTCGACCTCCGGATCGAGGCGGGCCAGGGACATGCCCCGCTCGTCGCAGAGGATGAGCGCCCGGTCGACCGGGCGCTTCCACTCGACGACCTTCAGCACGGGCCGCCGCTCCGCGTCCCCCGCCGACGCCAGCGGATACTCGCCCGCGTGGGCCCGCGCCTCCACCGGATCGAGCACCACGCCGTCGTACACGACCCGGATGTCGGGGTACGCGGTGAGGTGCGTCGCCAGCGCGGCGGTCAGCGTCGTCACGGCCGTGCGCTCGGTCAGCCTCCCCGACCGGCCTCCCCCGCCGAGGGCTTCGAACACCGTGCCCAGGGGTGCGCCGGTCGGTTCCGGCTCGCTCACGTCGAACTCGTGCATCGTCCGGCGGTCCGATTCGATGACCACCTGACGGCGTCCCGAGCCGCCCTCGGAGACGCTGGTCCACCGCACCTCGCTGCCGAGCGCGAAGGCGCGGATGCGGCCCTGGCCGTTCCTGCCGTGCAGCACCCGCTTCTTGACCGGGGTCACGCCCGCGCTCCTCTTCCACGAGGCTCCCATGGGCAGGAAGTAGTGGGCGCAGCGTTCGGCGGCCATGCCCGTACCGTCGTCGCTGACCACCACGCGTTCGACCTGGCCGCGCACGTTCGTGTCCAGCTCGATCACGACGTTGTCGGCGTCGGCGTCGAGCGCGTTCCAGACCAACTCCTCGACGGCGCCGAGCGGGTCGTGCATGTGCGTCAGATCGGCCACATGCTCCTGACCGGCCCTGAGTAGCAGCTTCACCATGTGCGGGAACCTTTCCGCTGTCGCTTCGAAAGAGGCGCGGAGCGAGAGCGGCGGCCACCCCCGTCCGCATCCCCAACTCGGCACCGGCGGTTGGGTCACCCCTCACAACCGCTTCAGCCTATGACAATTACCTCCAAATACCCCTATTTTGCACTCCTCCGGCATATCCATACGCTCCCGGCGGGTCCAGTGGCCGGATGTCCGACGTATCCGTCATGAACTCGGCTCACCTTCAGGGCTCTTGGCGGATTCTTGGCGAACGCATGCCCCCTGCATGAACAAGTCGTCGGACAGAGTGGCGAATTACATGCGCACGCCATCCAGCGCATGCTCCACACGCGAAGACCCATATCGCAGGAGGTTGTATGAGAGACAGCCGCGCCAGACGTCGGGCCGGGCTGAGCATGGCGGCGACACTGCCACTGCTCGCCGGTGCCCTCGCCCTCGGCATACCGTCGGCCGACGCCGACCCGGGCCCCACCGGCCGTGACGCGCTCCAGGGCACCACGCCCGCCTGGGCGACCGCCGCCGCCGACCAGGGCGCCACGGCGGACAGCGGAAGGGTCGGCATCCGGGTCCACCTGGCCGGGCGGGACGCGAAGGGGCTGGCCGCGTACGCCGCCGCCGTGTCCGACCCACGATCGGCCTCGTACGGGAAGTATCTGACCGCCCAGCAGGCGCAGGCCAGGTTCGGGGCGACCCAGCGGCAGATCGACCAGGTCCGCCAGTGGCTGACGTCGAACGGGCTGACCGTCACGAGCGCCGACCAGCACTACGTCGCGGCGACCGGCACCGTCGCGTCGGCCGAGCGCGCGTTCAGCACCCGACTGCGCGACTACCGCAAGAGCGGTCACACGTACCACGCCCCCGCCGTGACCGCCTCGGTGCCCGCCTCGCTCGGTGACGCCGTCCTCGCGGTGTCCGGGCTGGACAACGCGCCGCACAAGGCGAGTCACGACGAGACGCTGCCGCCGCCGGACGACGTGTTCCGCAACTCCGGCCCGTTCTCCTCCTACTACGGCTCCAGGACGGCCACGTCGCTGCCCGGCGCGTACGGGTCGAAGGTGCCGTACGCCGTGAAGGGGTACACCGGCAAGCAGTTGCGGGCCGCGTACGGGGCGGGGAGCTGGACCGGCAAGGGCGTCACCGTCGCGATCACCGACGCGTACGCCTCGCCGACCATCGCCCAGGACGCCGACCGGTACGCCCGGCGCAACGGTGACGCGCCGTACAAGCGGGGGCAGTTCAGCCAACTGCTGCCTTCCGACTACACGGCGACGGAGGAGTGCGGGGCGTCCGGCTGGTACGGCGAGGAGACGCTCGACGTCGAGGCCGTCCACGCCATGGCGCCCGCCGCGAACATCCTCTACGTGGGCGGCGCCTCCTGCTACGACGCGGATCTGCTGGACTCGCTGAACAAGGTCGTCGACCACCGGCTGGCCGACATCGTCTCCAACTCCTGGGGTGACGTCGAGGCCAACGAGACACCGGACGTGGCGGCCGCCTACGACCAGGTGTTCAAGATGGGCGCCGTCGAGGGCATCGGCTTCTACTTCTCGTCCGGGGACAACGGCGACAACGTCGCGTCCACCGGCACGAAGCAGGTCGACGTCCCGTCGAACTCCGCGTGGGTGACCTCCGTCGGCGGCACCTCGCTGGCCGTCGGCAAGCACGACAGTTACCAGTGGGAGACCGGCTGGGGCACGCTGAACGCCCCGCTGGCGGCCGACGGCAGGAGCTGGACCGGCTTCCCCGGCCCGTACACCTCGGGCGCGGGCGGCGGCACCAGCGCGACCGTGCCCCAGCCCGCGTACCAGCGCGGGATCGTCCCCGACTCGCTGGCGCGGGCGAACGGCCGGACCCGGATGCGGACCGTGCCGGACATCGCGGCCGTCGGTGATCCGAACACCGGTTTCCTGGTCGGCCAGACGCAGACCCTGCCGGACGGTTCGCTCGGCTACGACGAGTACCGCATCGGTGGTACGTCACTGGCCGCGCCGGTCATCGCGGGCGTCCAGGCCCTGGCGCAGCAGGCCAGGCGCGGCGTTCCGCTCGGCTTCGCCAACCCGGCGATCTACCAGCGCGAGCACGCGGGCGTGTACCACGACGTCACGGACCACCCGCTGGGCGCCCGCCGGGATCTGGCGGTGGCCCGGGTGGACTTCACCAACGGTCACGACGCGGCGGACGGCCTGCTGACCTCGGTACGCAGTCTGGGCAAGGACAGTTCGCTCAAGGCGGTACGCGGCTACGACGACGTGACGGGGGTCGGGACCCCGGCGGCCGGCTATGTGAACTCGTACCGCAGGCGCTGACGCGGCAGACGACAGAGAGACAGGCAGCAGAGAGGCAGGCGACGGGCGGCCGTTCCGGACCGGTTCCGGGGCGGCCGTTCCGGAAGGGACCCGAGGCGGCCGTTCCGGACCGGGTGGCCCAGGGACGGGCCGCCCGGCCGATCCGGCCAAGTGCCCGGAACCCGCTGCCGGATCAGGCCGAGGCGCGCTTACGGGAGGCCGTCCCGCCCGTCGAGGCGCGGTCCGACTTCTTCGCGGACGTCTTCTTCGCGGAGGACTTCTTCGCGGAGGACTTCTTGGCGGACGTCTTCTTGGGGGAGGACTCTTTCGCGGACTCCGTCTTCTCGGACGCCTTCTTGGCTGCCGTGCTCCTGGACGCCGGCTTCTTCGGAGTGGCCCCGCCGTCCGCCCCGCGCCTGCTCCCGGCCGTCTTCCCGGCGCCCTCGGTGGACTTCTTCGCGCCGGACGACTTGGAAGAGGAGGCCGCGGACTTCTTCGTACCCGCGCCCGAGCCCGACCGGGAGCCGGAACCGGAACCGGTCGTCTTCGAGGGGCGGTCCGGCTCGTCGTCCTTCCGGCGGGTGATCGGGGTGACCTTCGCGACCGGTGCGTCCGCGTCCTCGTCGTGCCCGGTCCCGCTCCCGGCCTTGTCCCCGGTGGCCGGACCGGCGTCCTCGCCGTGCGACTCCTTGGCCGCCTTGACACTCTTCTCCAGCGCGGCGAGCAGATCGATGACCTTGCCGCCGCCCGTTTCGGCCACCGCCGCCGGTTCCACCGGTTCACCCGTGGCCTTGGAAGCGATCATCGCCTCGACCGCGTCCCGGTAGTCGTCGTGGAGCGAGTCCATGTCCACCTCGCCCAGCGTCGCCATCAGGGCGTCCGCCAGGTCGAGTTCGGCGTCACGGACCTTGACGTCGGCCTCGGGGGCGACCCCTTCGGGGGTGCGGATCTCGTCGGGCCACAGCAGTCCGTGCATCGCGATCACGTCGTCGACCACCCGCAGCATCCCGAGCCGTTCCCGCCCACGCAGCGCGTACTTGGCGACGGCGACCTTCCGGCTGCGCTTCAGCGCCTCGCGCAGCAGGGTGTACGGCTTCGTCGCCGTGGCCCCGTTGGCGGAGAGGTAGTACGCCGCGTCCATCTGGAGCGGATCGATCTCGGTGGCGGGCACGAAGGCGACGATCTCGATCGTCTTGGCCGTGTGCAGCGGAAGGGCCGCCAGGTCCTCGTCGGTGATCTCGATGACCGAGCCGTCGGCCTCCTCGTACCCCTTGCCGATCTCGGCGGAGGTCACCTCTTCCCCGTCCAGCTCGCAGACCTTCCGGTATCTGACCCGGCCGCCGTCGGTGACGTGGATCTGACGGAAGTGGATCGAGTGGTTCTCGGTGGCGTTCATCAGCTTGATCGGGATGCTGACCAGCCCGAAGGAGATGGCGCCGTTCCAGATGGACCTCACCGCTCACCCCTTTCGTCAGATCGATACCTCTTCGTACCGCTTTCGTGTGATTCTTATCGTATGACGCCGATCACGGAGGTGGAGGGGCGGCGGCTCGCCCTCAGCAATCTGGACAAGGTGCTGTACCCGGCCACCGGGACCACCAAGGCCGAGGTGCTGCACTACTACGCCGCCACCGCCGCGGAACCCATGCTCACCCATCTCCGCGACCGGCCGGTGTCGTTCCTGCGCTACCCGGACGGGCCGGACGGCCAGCGCTTCTTCACCAAGAACCCGCCGCCCGGGACCCCCGACTGGCTGCCGGTCGCCCAGGTGTCCCGTCACGCGGGCCAGGTCGCCAGGCAACTGCTCGTACCGGATCTCGCGTCCCTGATGTGGGCGGCGAACCTCGTCGTCGAGTTCCACACCCCGCAGTGGCGGGCCGACGCGCCGGGGAGGGCCGACCGGATGGTGTTCGACCTTGACCCCGGCGCGCCCGCGACCGTCGTGGAGTGCTGCGCCGTGGCCCGCTGGCTGCGCGAGCGGACGGCGGCCGACGGCCTCGGCGCCTATGTGAAGACCTCCGGATCGAAGGGCCTGCATGTGCTCGTACCGCTGGAACCGGTTCCCGCCGAACGGGTGTCGGCCTACGCGAAGGCGCTCGCCGTGGAGGCCGAGAACGAGCTGCCCGCCCTCGTCGTCCACCGGATGCGGCGGTCCCTGCGCCCCGGGAAGGTGTTCGTCGACCACAGCCAGAACGCCGCGGCGAAGACCACCGCCACCCCGTACACCCTGCGCGCGAGGGACGAACCGACCGTCTCCGCGCCCCTCACCTGGGCCGAGGTCGAGCGGTGCGCCGCACCGGAGGAGCTGGTGTTCCGGGCGGACGACATGGCCGCGCGGCTGTCCCGGTACGGGGATCTGCTCGCCCCGCTCAACGAACCGGAGCACGCGGGACCGCTGCCCGGCGCGTTCTGAGCGTGCCCACGGGGCAGGTGGGACGGGTGGGTCCGGCGGGAATGGCCGACGGATCGCACGAGGAAAGGCCACTTGTGGCGGGTTGATTGTCAGAGCGGTGGTGCACACTCTGCGCAGACACTGCTTCGTGGGGAGGTGATGGCGTGTTCGCGGGGATCGACGAGGTCGACTGGGCCTCGATGGAGCATGCCTACGGGCCGGCCGATGACGTGCCGGCGCTGTTGCGGGGGCTCGCCTCCGCCGACCCGGCGGAGCGCGAGAGCGCGTTGGACGGCATGTACGGAGCCGTTCACCACCAGGGCGATGTGTACGACTGCACGCTCGCCTGCATCCCGTTCCTGCTCGAACTCGTCGTGGACCCCGGGATACCGGACCGGGGCGGCATCGTCGAGCTGCTGACCAGCATCGGCGGCATCGACCTCGACGAGGACGACGAGGACGAGATCGACGAGGACGAGATCGAGGGGGCCGCCAACTACGCGATGGCGGCGGCGGCCGTCACCGCGGGCGCCGGCGTCTTCTTCGAGCTGATCGCCGACGAGGACCCAGGCGTACGGCTCGCGGCCCCACTGGCCCTGGCCACGCTCCACAACCGGCCGGTGCGGGTGCTCGCCCTGCTCCGGGAGCGGCTGCCCGTGGAGCCGGACGACGAGGTGCGGCTCGCGCTCGTCGAGGCGGCGGGACGACTGGCGCTGCGGCACCGCCCACTGGCCGGTCAGGCCGCGGACTGGCTCAGCCGGCTGGCGGCGGAGGCGTACCCGCCGGGGCTGCGGCTGGCGGCCCTGGCCCAGCTCGCACGCTGCGCCCCGGACGCGCTGCCCGGCGATGTGGTGCGGGTGGTGTCCGGCCTGCTGCGCGAGCTGCGGTCCACCCCCGCGGCCCCGGACCCGGCGGCCGTCCGCGCCGGCACCGCGGCCTCCCGTGAGACGGGCACCGGCGAGCCGGCCGCCGCCGAACCGCCCCCGCCGGTGGGCCCCGGCGCCGAGCCGCCCGTCGAGCGGCTCCCGGCACCGACCCTGGTGGGGCGGGTACGGGCGCTGTCGGCGGCCGGGACCACGGGCCGCCGCGCTCCCTGGGCCGCCGATCTGCTGCGCACCCTGCACGTGGGGCTCGACGACCGCGTCGAGGACCGGATCGCCCTTCTGATGGACCAGTTGCGCAGCCCCGACCCCTGGCAGCGGATCGACGCCGTACGGATGAGCAGCGGGCTGATACGGGCCTGGCGCGGCCCGTACGACGAGCTGGTCGGCCTGGTCGGCGCACAGCTGGCCGCCGCCGAGCCCAAGCTGTCCGACGCCGCCTCGCATGTCCTTGAGGAGCTGTTCGGTCTCGCGGCGCCCGCCGCCGACGCGCTGGCGGAGCGGGTCGCGGCGGACCCGGGTGCCTGGGTCAAGGAGTGGGCCAGTGGACCCCCCGGGCTGGGCAGCACGGTGAAGGCGCTCGCCCGGGTGGGTGACGCACGGGCCGTGCCCGCGCTGGCCGCCGCGCTGGAGCGGCCCGAGGTGCCGCACGACGTCGGCTTCGCCATCGGCTGTCTGGGGGCGGCGGCGGACCCGCTCGCCGGGGCGCTGCGCCGCAGGCTCGGCGAGGTCGGGCTCGACGAGGGGGCCTACGACCGGGCGAGCCCGCTGCTCGCCGGGCTGACCGCGCTGCGGGCGGGCGAGGCGGCGCCGGAGGTGCTGCGGGTGCTGCGCGGAGCGCCGGAGTACCGCGGGGAGTGGCTGCGGACGGCCGCGCTGCGGGCCCTGCGGTCGTTCGGTCCCGCCGCGCGGTGCGCCGTACCGGAGCTGCGGGCGCTGACACGCCGGCCGGGCACGGTGGCGGCGACGGAGGCCGCGGAGGCGCTGTGGGCGGTCACCGGGGACGCGGAGGCCGTGCTGCCGGTGCTGGTGGAGGGGCTGGGCGCCGGCCAGGCGCACGACCGGCGGGCGGCGGCGAGCGCGCTGGGCGCGCTCGGTGAGCGGGCGGCGCCCGCCGCGCCCCGGCTGCGGGCCCTGCTGTGGCACGACGAGCTGTGGCTGCGGGTGGACGCGGCGATCGCGCTGTGGGAGGTGACGGGCGGGACCGCGGAGACGGTTCCCGTGCTGCTCGCGGCCTGGGAGCGGAACCGTCACGTCCGAGTCCGGGTGGCCGGATGTCTGGCGCGGATGGGGCACGCCGCGGCAGGCTCCGACGCGGCACAGGTGCTGCGCGCCGAGCTGGTCTCCGTACGCCGTCACAACGCGATGGACGGCGGATACGGCAGCCATGACACCTACGAGGACGAGAAGCTGCTGGCACTCTGCCGACAGGCGTTCCGGGGAAGCACGGGAAAGGGACCCTACACATGATCATTTTTGGTACCAGAGGCTATCTGTACCAGCTGGCCGTCCTGACGATGGTCTGCGGCTGGTGCGGCAATCCGGCCGCGCACACGCTGCGCAAGCGGGTCACGAAGTTCACGCTGTTCTTCGTCCCGCTGTTCCCGTTCTCGACGAAGTTCGCCACCCAGTGCACGTTCTGCGGCGGCGAGCAGAAGATAGCGAAGGAGCAGGCCGACCAGTTGCTGGCGCAGGCCGCGGCGGGCCCGGACGGCGCCCCGTCCGGGCCGTACCAGCAGCAGCCGGGGTACGCCCAGGGCGGGCAGAACCCGTACCAGGGGTGAGCCGGGGCTGAGACGGCACGGCGGACGCCCCTCCCGGCGACGGGCCTCCCGCACGCGGACCGCGTGGGTCCCGCCGGGGAGTGGGACCCCGGCGCCCCCTGGCCGCGCCCCGCGACCGCGCCCCCGGCGGCGTCGCCGGTCGGCGACGCTCCGTGCCACCTCCCTCCACCGTCTCCGTGCCACCTCCCTCCTCCATCTCCGTCCCAAGGGCTCATGACGCCGTTCGCCGGTCCACTCCCTATCGTGGGCGGGGTCGTAACGTCTGAGGTCAGGGCCACAGGGGCGCTGAACCGGTCGGCCGGTGACGGAAGGGAGTCGTCTTGCGTACCGCGCGTTCCCGCCGTCGTCGTACCCGTCCGCGCCGCCGGGCTGCGGTGGCCCTGCTGGCCGTGGCCGGTGCGGCGGCCCTGGCGGGCTGCGGGTCCGGTGGCGGGCTGCGGAGCGCCGGTCCCACACCGACGGCGATCGGACCCGCCCGGCTGTGGCCGGAGCTGCCGCCCGCCTCGTCCGCCCCGTACGACTACGGCGAGGGCCAGACGGCGCGCATCCCCGGGATCGTCGTCCCGGACGGCGATGTGCGCCGGCTCGACCCGACGGCGGTGGTGCGGGCGGGGCTGAAGGCGCGGCCCGCCCGGACCAGCGGTACGGACGAGCTGCCCGCCCGTACGGTCCGTCAGCTCGACGACTGCGAGGTCCGGCCCCGCGCGTGCCCGGTCCTCGCCCCGTACTACCGCGATCTGACCGGGGACGGCCGGGACGAGCTGGTGCTCGGCATCCGGCTGGCGGACCGGCAGCTGAGCGTGCGCGTCTACATGCCGGACCGCCAGGGCGGGCTGACCCGGATCATGTCGACCTCGGACGCCGTGATCAGCGTGGAGCTGGCCGGACGGGACCTGATCGTCCGGGCGCCCTCGGCCATCACCGGGTACGAGTACCGCACGGCCTGGTCATGGGACGACCGCCAGCGCGCCATGCTGCCGACCCGGGACGAGATCCTGCGCACGACCCCGTCGCCGAGGCGGCACCGATGAGGCGGAGTGGCGGCGGGCCGGAAGCACCCCGGCGCGAGACCCCGCCGCGCGGCACGCCCCGGCGCACCGCTCTTCGGCGCCTCGCGCGCCGGCTCCGGCTCCGGCCGCCCGCCTGGACCGCGACGCTGACCTGGAAGTCGGCGGTCTTCATCACCGTCATGTGCTGCACCCTCGCGGCGCTGCTCGGCGCCCTGGTGCACACCGCCGTGACACGGCAGACCGTCGGCCAGGCCCGCGAGAAGGCGCTGTCCCGGCTGGCGGACGTGACGTACGCGTACCAGGCGGGCGAGCCGCTGCCGCCGGGCTCCGGCATCGATCCGGCGGAGCTGCCCGACTCGCTGCGGGCCCTGGCGCTGAAGGGGCGGCAGGGCACGGCCGTCGGCCGACGGCACGGCCGTCCCACGATGTGGGCGGCGGGCCCGGCGAGCGGTCCCGACGGACCGCACGCGGTGGCGACCGGGGTCGATTACGGCCAGAGCGCCCGGACGATCAACGGTCTGGACGGGGCGATCACCGGTTCATCGGTGCTGGCCATCGGCGCGACGCTGCTGGTCGGCGCGTTCGCCGTCACCCGGGTCACCCGGCGGCTCCACCAGACCGCCCAGGTGGCCCGCCGGATCAGCGCGGGCGATCTCGACGCCCGGGTCAACGACCCCCGCACGTCGGACCGTTCGCGCCGCCCCGACGAGGTGGCGATCGTGGCAGGCGCGCTGGACACCATGGCGTCCACGCTGCAACGCAAGCTGCTGGCCGAGCAGCGCTTCACCGCCGACGTGGCGCACGAGCTGCGCACCCCGCTGACGGGTCTGTCCGCCGCGGCCGAACTCCTGCCGCCGGGACGGCCGTCGGAGTTGGTACGGGAGCGGGTGCGGACCATGCGGACCCTGACGGAGGACCTGCTGGAGGTGTCCCGGCTCGACGCCCGTACCGAGCACGCCGACCTGGACGTACAGGAGTTGGCACCGCTGACCGAGGGGGTGGTGCGGATGTCGGGCACGGTCACCGAGGTACGGGTCGTCCGGGGCGCCGCGGTGGAGACCGACCGGCGGCGGCTGGAGCGGGTGCTCGGCAACCTCATCTCCAACGCGCACCACCACGGACGGCCGCCCGTGGTGGTGACGGTCGAGGGACCGGTGGTGTCGGTACGGGACCACGGGGACGGCTTCCCGGCGTACCTGCTGGAGGACGGGCCGCAGCGGTTCCGCACCGAGGGGCGCGGCAAGGGGCACGGCCTCGGGCTGACCATCGCGCTGGGCCAGGCGGAGGCGATCGGCGCGGAACTGGTGCTCGGCAACGCCCCGGACGGCGGGGCCGTGGCCCGGCTGTCGCTCCCCGAGTACGTGCGGCTCGACCTCGCCGACGCGGCGGAGGAGGAGGGACCGGACGGCGGGGGACCGGACGGACGGGGCGGTGGAGGACCGGACGGACCGGGCGGCGGAGGACCGGACGGCGACGGCGGCCCGCGGGACCGCGGCGCGCGGACGCGGAGGGACACCCGGGGTGACGGCGAGACGGGCGGAAGCCGGGGTCCGGGTACGTCAGCCGGGTGACGCGACAGCCAGTGACGTGTTGCGGTCTCTCCGTAACGTACCTAGCGTCTGAACCGAGAGCCGAGGGGCGTGTTCCTCGCCCCCCTCCCCCCACGATCTGGAGTCAGAATGTCCTCTCGTACCCTGTTCGGCCGACTCGGTCTCTGCATCGCCACCGGCACCCTCGCGGCCCTGACGGCCGCCACCCCGGCGCTCGCCGCCGCCCCCGCCCCCGAGCCGGCCCCGCAGTCGGGCGTCCAGTCCGCCCCGGAGCAGCAGTCCGAGGCCAACGCCGCGGTCTACTTCAACGGCTACGTGCCGCTGTCGCCCTCCGCCGAGGACGCGCGCCACGACTACCTGGGGCGCGTCATCGCCCGCACCGGCCTGCTGCTCCGTGACCGGCCGACCCGCAGCAGCAGGGTCGTCGGACAGGTCCCCTACGGCGCCGTGGTCCACATCTTCTGCAAGACCACCGGCGACAACGTCGACGGCAACAACCGCTGGTACCTCCTGACCGACGGCACCTGGGCGTGGGGTTCGGCCCGCTACATCGAGAACATCGGCCCGGCCCCGCGCACCTGCTGACCGCCGGCCGGCTGATCGCTCAACCGCCGCACCGCACCACCGCGTGATCCGTCTGCCCGGGGAGACCCCGCCACCACGGCCGGGGCCTCCCCGGGCAGACCGCCGTCCGGGGCCGGCATACGCGCGGCGGTCCCGCCCCGACATACGGGGAAATAACGTCCGCCTCTTGCTACGTTGCGTGCCATGACCGCAACGACCGCGGACGCTCCCCCGCCCGAGCCACGACTGCCGAAGCGGCGCGGGGTCGAGCTCTCGCTCCTCGTCGGGGCCGTCGTCATCCCCGTCTACGGCTACGCGGCCGTCGGTCTCGCCAGGAGCGGCGCGGTCCCGCCCGATGTCGCCGGATACGGCGCGGGCCTCGGTCTCCTGGCCCTCTTCGCCCATCTGGCGGTGCGGCTTCGTGCCCCGTACGCCGATCCACTGCTGCTGCCGATCGCCGTCCTCCTCAACGGCCTGGGCCTGGTGCTGATCTACCGGCTGGACCTGGAGACCCCGGCGGACCGGGCGGCGCCCACTCAGCTCGTCTGGTCCACGCTCGGCGTAGCGCTGTTCATCGGGGTCGTGCTCGTCCTGCGGGACCACCGGCTGCTCCAGCGGTACGCGTATCTCTCGGTGACCGCGGCGCTGGCGCTGATGATCGTGCCGATCTTCTTCCCGGCGGTGAACGGGGCGAAGATCTGGGTCAGGATCGGCGGATTCTCCTTACAGCCGGGCGAGTTCGCCAAGATCCTGCTCGCGGTGTTCTTCGCCGCCTATCTGGCCGCGAACCGCGAGGCGCTCGCCCACACCGGCCGGCGGGGGTGGCGGCGCCGACTGCCCAGCGGCCGGGTGCTGGGGCCGATCGTGGCGATCTGGCTGCTCAGTGTCGGCGTGCTGATCCTGGAACGCGATCTGGGCACCTCGCTGCTCTTCTTCGGCCTCTTCGTGATCATGCTGTACGTGGCGACGGGACGGACCGGCTGGATCGCGGTGGGGCTGCTGCTCGCCGCCGTCGGGGCGTTCGTCGTGGGTTCCCTCGAACCGCACGTGCACAGCAGGGTGACGGACTGGCTCGACCCGTTCGCGTCGATCGACGCGGGCCGGGGGCCGGGGCAGCTCGCCCAGTCGCTGTTCGCCTTCGCCGCGGGCGGGATGCTCGGCACCGGGCTCGGCCTCGGCGACTCGGTGCTGATCGGCTTCGCCACCAGGTCCGACTTCATCCTGGCGACGGCGGGCGAGGAGCTGGGACTGTCCGGACTGACCGCGATCTTCCTGCTGTACGCGCTGCTGGTGGCGCGCGGCTACCGGGCCGGTCTCGCCCTGCGTGACCCGTTCGGCCGACTCCTGTCGGTCGGGCTCGCGTCGATCCTGGCGCTCCAGGTGTTCGTGATCGCGGGTGGGGTGATGGGGCTGATCCCGCTGACCGGCATGGCGATGCCGTTCCTGGCGCAGGGCGGTTCCTCGGTGGTCACCAACTGGGTGATGGTGGCGCTGCTGATCCGGGTCAGCGACGTGGCCCGCGGACCACGGCCGGCGCGGGTGGAGAGCGGGATCGTCGCGTCGGCCGTGGAGGACGAGCGGTGATCCGCTGCATCCGGCGTACCTCGGCGTTCTGTCTGCTGCTGTTGGTGGCGCTGCTGGTGAACGCGGCCCGCGTCCAGGTCTTCGAGGCCGATACGCTCGACGACAACCCCGCCAACCGCCGTCAGGCGATCGCCCGTTACGCCCAGCCGCGCGGCGACATCCTGATCGGCGACAGGTCCGTGACCGGCTCCGCCGCCACCGGCAGGCGGCTGAAGTACGAACGGACCTACACCGAGGGGCCGTTGTACGCCCCGGTGACCGGATACGCCTCGCAGACGTACGGCACGACCCTGCTGGAGCACGCCGAGGACGCCGTGCTCTCCGGTACCGCCCCGGCGCTGGCGCCGATCCCGCTCTGGAACGAGCTGACCCGTGGCAGGGAGCCGGGTGGCGACGTCGTCACGACGATCAGGGACGCGGCTCAGCGTGCCGCGTACGACGGTCTCGGCGGGCGGCGCGGGGCGGTCGCCGCCGTCGAGCCGTCCAGCGGCCGGATTCTGGCGCTGGTCTCCACGCCCTCGTACGATCCCGGGCTGATCTCCGGGACCGGCCGGGCGGTCGTCGACGCGTGGCGGCGGCTGAACGCGTCCGCGAGTATGCCGATGCTCAACCGGGCGCTGCGGCAGACGTATCCGCCGGGCTCCGCCTTCAAGATCGTGACGGCCGCCGCGGCGCTGGACTCGGGGGTGGTACGTGATCCCGACGCGCCGACCGACACCCCGTCGCCCTATGTGCTGCCCGGCACCTCCACCACTCTCCCCGACGAGGCGGGCGGCTGCGAACGGGCCTCGCTGGCCGAGGCGATCCGGGTCTCCTGCAACACCGTGATGGCGCGCCTGGGGGTGGAGGTCGGGCTCACCGGGATGGTGGACGCGGCGCGGGGGTTCGGGTTCAACGACGACGGGCTGACCGTCCCGTCCGGGGTGGCCAGGAGCAACTTCGACGAGCGGATGAGCGACGACCAGCTGGCGCTGTCGTCGATCGGGCAGTTCGACACGGCGGCGACCCCCCTCCAGATGGCACTGGTGGCGTCGGCGGTCGCGAACGGCGGTGATGTGCGGCGGCCGTACCTGGTGGAGCGCACGACCGCCGCAGACGGCAGCACGGTGTGGCGGAACCGTCCGCGCGCCTACCGCCGGGCGATGACCCCGGCGACCGCCGTGCGGCTGCGGCGGATGATGGTCGACGTGGTGGAGAACGGCACCGGGACGAACGCGGCGATCGACGGGGCCACGGTCGGCGGGAAGACCGGGACGGCACAGAACGGCGCCGGGAACTCCAACAAGCCGTACGCCTGGTTCATCTCCTGGGCGCAGGCGGCGGAATCGGGCCGTCCGGCGGTCGCGGTGGCGGTGGTCGTGGAGGACGCGGTGGCGGACCGCGCCGACATCAGCGGCGGCGGCAGCGCGGCGCCGATCGCCCGTGCGGTGATGGAGGCGACGCTGGCGGACCGATCCGGGGACGGATGACCCGGCGGCGGATGATCCCGAGGCGGAGCACCCGGAGGCGGAACATCCGGAGGCGGACCGACCCCGAGGCGGAACATCCGGAGGCGGACCGATCCGGGACGGACGTTCCAGGAGCGGGCCGGTCCGGAGCCGGTCCGGCCCCGCGGCGGCCGGCCCACCGCCCCGCCCCACCCGCCGAAGTCTGCGACCCCGTGGCGCCGTGTCCCGTGACGCCGCCGAGGCCGTGGCCCCGCCCCTCAGCCCCGTACCCGCGCGCCCCGCCCCGGACTCGGTGCGCCCCCTCCGGGGCGAACGCGGTCAGCCGATCGGCTGCCTCGCCTCCGAGCGGATCTTCGCCGCGTTCGCGGCCTCCTGCGCCAGGTCCACCGACTTCGGGTCCTTCAGCGCCGTCTCGGGGGTGATCACGGCGACCGCGGCTCCGGTGTTGTCGTCACCCCAGGCGCACATCGGGATGGTGCTCGACACGCCCGCGTTCTTCGAGCGGAGCACCTGGCAGGACACCGTGATGTCGTAGCCCGCGGGGGTGAAGTCCTTCGGGGGTACGACGACGGTCGCGCCGTCCGCGCCGGCCGCCCCCTTCAGCATCTTGTCCCGCATGATGCCGGTCTTCTTGAACTGCCCCCACATCCCGGAGATGACGACGACACCACCCTTGGTGGAGCCGTACTGCGCGACGACGGCCTTGCCGTTGCGGACGGTGGGGTCGTACGTGTCCTCGATCTTCTTGCCCTGGGACGCCGACAGGTCGTCGGCGAGCTTGTACTCGCCGTCCAGCAGCGTCTTGGGCACGGTGAGCTTGTACTCGGCCTTGGGGAACTCGCCCCCGACCCCACTGTTGTCGATCAGCCGGGAGACACCGAAGGCGATACCGCCCGCGACCACCAGGGCCCCGACCACGACCGCGGCTATCAGCCCGGTCCGCTTCTTCCTGGGCGGCTGGAAGCCGGGCATGCCGGGTGCACCCGGCGCCCCGGGCATGCCGGGCTGCGGAGGCCCGTAGGGCTGCTGCTGCGGGAAACCGTAGGGCTGCTGCGGGGGCGCCTGCTGCGGATAGCCGTACGGCGGCTGCTGCCCCTGGGGCTGCTGGGCGTACGGGTTCTGGGGCTGCTGAGGAGAACCGTAGGGGTTCTGCGGCGGCTGCGACGAACCGTACGGGTTCTGCGGAGGCTGGGGCGGCGTGGTCATGACCATCAATTTACTTCACGCCTGCGAACGCGTTTTCGACATGGCGGACATCCATCGGGTGGCTGCCGGACATTCGGGAGAGCCCCGCCTCCCGCCCGTGCCCGCCGGCCGCCTCCCGTTCCCGGCTGCCGCTCTCGCCTTCCGGCGCCCGACCGCGGAATCGGCCGAGCGCCGCTCCCGCGCCCCGCCACCTCCACCCTGACCTCCGGACAAGTGCGGTGGCCCCCAGGCCCCTTGGCGGTTCCGCGCGTCGGCGGGCGACGGTCGACAAGTCGGGTACGAGGGATTGACGGGCTTGCTGACAAGGAGTCTTATAAGAGGTGACCGCCGGTAACCCACGTGTGAGGTGCCCTCAGCCATGACGACAGTGACCGAACGCGACGTGCAACTGCTCCGCGACGCACTCGGCCCGCTCCGGGACCGTGAGCAGACCGCCCGACGCCTGCTCGAATCCTCGGCCAAGCACTCCTTCGACCCGGACACCGAGCTGGACTGGACCGCGGCCGTCGAGGACGGCAAGTGGTTCTGGCCACCCGAGCTGGTCTCCCTCTACGACACCCCGCTCTGGCGCACCATGTCCGAGGAACAGCGCATGGAGCTGGCCAGGCACGAGGCGGCGTCGCTCGCCTCGCTCGGCATCTGGTTCGAGATCATCCTGATGCAGCTGCTGATCCGGCACATCTACGACAAGCCCGTGACCAGCGACCATGTGCGCTACGCCCTCACGGAGATCGCGGACGAGTGCCGGCACTCGATGATGTTCGGCCGGATGATCGAGTGGGGCGGGGCACCCACGTATCCGGTGCCGCGGGTCTACCACAACGCGGCGCGAGTGCTGAAGACCGTCTCCACCACCCCGGGTTCGTTCGCCGCGACCCTGCTCGGCGAGGAGATCCTGGACTGGATGCAGCGGCTGACCTTCCCGGACGAGCGCGTCCAGACCCTGGTGCGCGGCGTCACCCGCATCCATGTCGTCGAGGAGGCCCGGCACGTCCGGTACGCCCGCGAGGAGCTGCGCCGCCAGATGGTCACCGCACCGCGCTGGGAGCGGGAACTGACCCGGCTGAGCTGCGGCGAGGCGTCCCGGGTCTTCTCGGTCTGCTTCGTCAACCCGCAGGTGTACGAGAACGTCGGGCTGGACCGCCGCGAGGCCGTCGCCCAGGTCAGGGCGAGCGGACACCGCCGCGAGGTCATGCAGTCGGGAGCCAAGCGGCTGACGGACTTCTTCGACGACATCGGCGTTCTCAACGGCGTCGGCCGCAGGCTCTGGCGCAGTTCCGGCCTGCTGGCCTGACCCGGCCCCCGCCGTCACCACCACCATCACCGCCCCCGGCCGGATCGTCACGACCTCCCCCGCGACAGCGCGCGGGGTCCCCGTCACGGAGGACGTCGTTAGGCTGCGGTCCATGACCTCAGCCCCCGCCGCACCGACGGCCCGCGCGTACCGAAGGCTCAGTGTCGAGGAGCGCCGCGTCCAGCTCCTCGGCGCGGCGCTCAGCCTCTTCGCGCACCGGGCGCCCGACGAGGTGTCGATCGACGAGGTCGCGGAGGTGGCGGGGGTCTCACGCCCGCTGGTGTACCGGTACTTCCCGGGCGGCAAACAGCAGTTGTACGAGTCGGCGCTCCGATCGGCCGCCGACGCACTGGAATCGTGCTTCACCGAGCCGCAACTCGGTCCGCCCACCGAGCGGGTGGCCCGGGTCCTGGACCGCTACCTCGGCTTCGTCGACCAGCACGACGCCGGGTTCAGCGCCCTGTTGCAGGGGGGCTGCGTCGCCGGTACGTCCCGGACGAACGCGATCGTCGACGAGGTCCGCCGGGTCGCGGCCGAGCAGATCCTGTTGCATCTGGGCCGCGGCGACGGACCCGGCAGGCGCCCGCCCGGTCCGCGGCTGCGGATGATGGTCCGCACCTGGATCGCCGCTGTGGAGGCCGCCTCGCTGCTCTGGCTGGACGAGGGGAAGCAGTGCCCCGTTCGGGAACTGCGCGGCTGGCTCGTGGACCATCTGATCGCGCTGCTCGCGGCGACGGCGGCGACGGACCGCGAGACGGCGGTGGTGGTCGGGGAGCTGCTGCCCCTGGAGACCGCCGACGGCCCGGCGGGGCGGCTGGCGGAACTCCTGGTCCCGGTCGCCGGCGGGGCGGGGCACCTGCTGACCGGCACCGGCTGAGCGGACTGCGTCAGACTGGCCGGGTGAAGAGCGAGAACGTCCCCTTCAGCGGCGGTCCCCTCGACGGCCGGGTCCTGCCCGTCCTCGTCGGCGCGACCGGCCACCCGCCCCAGTGGTACGAGGTCCCGGTGCCGGACGCCGACGGCGGACCGGCCACCGTGTACGCGTACCGGAGGGTCCCGGCCGGCCATACGAAGCGGCTGGGCCTGCAACGCGGCTGGGTGTACGAGTACGCCCCCGGGGGCCGCGAGCGCCGGCCCCTCAAGTGGCCGTGGTCCAAGCCGGGATGACGGCCGGTCCGGCGGTGACCGTTCACGATCGGGGACGGCCCTTGCGGCCCCTCCCACGACACGGAGCGGACTCCCGACGCCCCACGCCCCCGCTCGCTGATCCACTCCCTGTCGTAGGGGACGTCGTTAGGATCGGCGGTCTGTAACGCGCACGGAATCAAGGGGGTGCGCCATGGAGGCGCTGCGTCAGGACGATCCACGCCACTTCGGTCCGTACACCGTGCTGGCGCGTCTGCGCGAGGCCGCCGGCGCCGTGCAGTACCTGGCCCGTGGCGCGTCCGCCCCCACCTCGGCGCCCAGGACCGCGGTGATCGTCGCCGCCCGGCCCCGGCTGGCCGCACTGCCCGCCTTCCGGCGCCGCTTCCAGGCGGAGACCGGCACCGCCGAGCGGCTGGCGGGCGGCTGGGTGCAGCCCACCCTGACCCGTACGGAGGAAAGAGCCGACGGCGGCGAACTCTGGGCGGCCTGGGCGTACGTCCCGTCGCTGACGCTCGCCGAGGCGATCGAACTGACCGGTCCGCTGCCGGAGCACGCGGTACGGGTCCTGGGCGCCGGTATCGCCGAGACCCTGTCCCGGGTGCACGCCACCGGGGCCGTGCTGCGGGGTCTCTCGCCCCGGACGGTGTCGCTGGCCGACGACGGGCCACGGCTCACCGCCTTCGGCCCGCTGGGCGGCGCGGTCGCCGCCGAGGCGCGGCCGGGCGGACAACTGTCCGTACGGCTCGGCTATCTCACCCCCGAGCAGGTCGAGGGCGAGGAGCTCGGACCGGCGTCGGACGTCTTCGTCCTGGGGCTGCTGCTGGCGTACGCGGCGACCGGTACGACCCCGCTCGCGGACGGACCCGCCGCCGGCGCGGTCGAGCGGATCGCACACATGGAACCGGAACTGGGCGCCGTACCCCCGGCGTTGCGTGAGCTGGTCGCCCGCTGCCTGGCGAAGGACCCGGCCTCCCGGCCCACCGCGGGTGAGATCGCGGCGGAGCTGGCGCTGGAGGGGGCGGTGGCGCTCGCCAAGGACGGCTGGCTGCCCGCGCGGCTGACCGAGGAACTGGCGGAACAGGCCGCGCACGCCAGGCGGTTGGCGTCCCCGACGGCCCACCTGGACGCATCGCCCGGGGGCCACGCACCGGCCACCGGGCACGGCGGAGGCGAAACCGCCGGGCCCGCCCGCGTCAACGGCGGCGCCCTCCTCTCCGTCCAGGACCGGCCGACGCCCCAGGACCGGCTGATTCCTCAGAACCCGCCGACCGTCCAGGACCGGCCGACTCCCCACGACCCGCCGACCGCTCAACCGAAGCTGGCCCCAGGCCCGTTCGCGACGCCGTCGGCCGCCTTCCCGCAGGACCGGCCGGCGCCCCCCGCGACCACGCTCCCCGCACCGCCCCCGCACGCCCCGTACACCCCTCCCGCACCAGCCGCCCTCGCCGCTCCGGCCCCGCCACCCACCGCACCCGGCGCCGTCGGCCGCAGGACGCTGCTCACGGGTGTCGCCGCCGGGGTCGCCGGGCTGCTCGTCGGCGGTGGCGGGACGCTCGCCCTCGGCTCGGACGACGCGGACCCCCCGGCCGATGCCCGGCCCTCCGCAGGACCGCGCCGCCGAGTGGTCCCGGGGCTGCCACCCGAGCCCCGCTGGGCCCGCACCCTCCCCGTCGCGGAACCCCTGCCGCTCGCCACCGCGCTCGTCGGGGACCGGCTGCTCGTCCTCACCGGTGACACCCGGGCGACCGGCATCGATCTGCGCACCGGGCGGACGCTCTGGCAGTGTGCCGACGCGGCCAAGGGCGGCCAGGCACTGTCCGCGGGCCGGGACCTCTGCTTCGTCGCGGGACCGGCCGCGTTCCTCTGGATCTCCACGAAGGACGGCCGGGTCGAGCACCGGGTCGGATACGCCGACCAGTTCGCCGGGGCTCTCGGCCTCCGGGTCGGCCCCCTCGCCGGCCGGTCCGGACCGGTCATCTGGTTCACCGGCTCGTATCCCGTCCCGGTCGCCGGGAAGCCCACCCTGACCTCGTACTTCTTCGCGTACGACATCGTGCGGCGCAAGGAGCTGTGGCGGGCCGCCGTGCCCAACGGCCGCGCCCCCTACACCCCCGGGTACGAGCTCGTCGCGGTCCGGCCCACCGACCTCGTCGTACGGCAGAACGCGGGGACGCTCACCCCGGCGGACGTCAAGGCGGCGAAGGGCCTGGCGTCCTTCCGCTGCTTCGACCGGCGGACGGGGAAGCCGCTCTGGCAGAAGCCGTTCGGCGCGCTGGCTCCCACCGGGGCCGCCCTGGGCGACGAGGAGGGGCGGCTGTTCGGCGCGGTGGGCGCCGGGCTCCAGGCGTTCCTGACGAGCACCGGCCGGCCGGTCTGGCAACTGACCGGCGCCGCCGGGTCCGTCTTCGGCCGGCCCGTGGCCGCCGGGCCGCTGCTCCACACCGTCAACCGTGCCCAGGAGGTCGGCGCTGTCGAGCGGGCCACCGGGCGGCCGGTCTGGCACCGCTCCACCGAGGTGGCCCCCTCGGCCACCGTCCCCGTACTCGGCGTGTCCACGACCGGCGCCACGGTGCTCGCCGCGGACACCGCGCAGGTCACCGCGTTCGCGGGGGCGGACGGACGGCGGCTGTGGAAGTTCCAGGACGCCGGGGCCCTGGACCCGAAGGGGCCGGACGTCGTCACGCCGTACCGGGTCCTCACCGCCGGGACCACGGCGGTCGTCCAGCGCGACCGCACCTTCTACGCGCTCCCGGTGACGTAACCCCGCCCCACCCGCCACGCCCCTCCGTACCCGTCGCGTCCTCCCGCGCTCCTCACACCCTCCGGGCCCGTCGCGCCCCGCCGTCCCGGGGCCGCCCACCCGCCTTTCGGGCGAACACGTGGGGCGCCACGCCGCGCGGTCCTTGCATCACCTGGCACCGAATGACCGGATTGAGCTGTTTCGCTCACTTGTGGGGTATTCGCATCATAGCCCCGATACCGGAGGTGATGACGTGTCAGGCAGAGTCTTGCGTACGGTCTGCGCGGCCACGCTCGCCGCGGCCGTCGCGACCTCTCCCGCCGTCGCCGAGCCCGCCGATCCCGCCGGCGCCCCGCCGCCGGCCGCCGGCTCGGGGACGGCGCCCGGCACGGACCGCACCGGGTCGCAGGACCCGGCCGCCGAGCCCGGCGCCGGACCGGGGACATCCCCCCTGAACGTCCTGCGAACGGACCGGGGGACGCCTCCCGTGGCCGGCCCCGCGGCCTCGGCGCCCAGGAGCGTCCACGAGCTGCTGACCCAGTTGCAGTCCCTCTACCGGCAGGCCGAGGAGGCCGGCGAGACCTACAACGGCACCGCCGAGCAGCTCAAGAAGCAGTCCGCCGAGGTGAAGCGGCTCACCCAGGACCTCACCCGGGCCCGGATCATCCTCGACCGCAGCCGGGGTGAGGCGGGGCGGCTGGCCCGCGCGCAGTACCGGGGCCGCTCCGATCTCTCCGCGTACATGCGGCTGCTGCTGGCCCGCGACCCCGAACGCGCCCTCAGCCAGGGCCATGTGATCCAGCACGCGGCGGAGAACCGGGCCGCGGTCGTCGCCCGGTACGCCGCCGCGGAGAAACACGCCGACGAGCTGGCGACCCGGTCCCGCAGGGCGCTGGACCAGCGGCAGGCGCTGGCCACGAAGCAGCGCCGCCAGCGCGACGCGGTACGGGCCCGGCTGAAGAGCGTCGAGAAGATGCTCGCCACCCTCTCCGCCGACCAGCTCGCCGAGCTGTCCCGGCTGGAGCAGAAGGGCGTGGACAGGGCTCAGCACGACCTCGTGGCGTCGGGCGCCCTCAGCTCGGTCCGGACGCCCTCCGAACAGGGCGCCGAGGCGGTGAGGTACGCGGTCAGGCAGGTCGGCAAGCCGTACGTGTGGGGCGCCCAGGGCCCGAACTCCTTCGACTGCTCGGGGCTGACCTCCCGGGCCTGGTCCACGGCGGGCCGGTCGATCCCGCGCACCTCGCAGGAGCAGTGGCGGCAGCTGCGGAAGGTCCCCGTGCGGGCGCTGCGCCCCGGGGACCTGGTCATCTACTTCCCGAAGGCCACGCATGTCGCCATGTACATCGGCAACGGGATGGTGGTGCAGGCGCCCCGGCCCGGGTCCCGGGTGAAGATCTCGCCGCTGGCGTCCAATCCGCTGCTGGGGGCCGTCCGGCCGGACCCGGAGAGCGCCCCGGTCGCCTCGTACAGGGGACCGAAGCTGCCGCGCGGCGCGTCGTCCGGATCGGACACCGGATACAGCTCCTCGTCGGCGCCCGGCGCGTAGGACGTCGTCCGGCCCGGAGCGCGTCCGCACCGGACGCGAAGCGGCCGGGCCTCCCCGGCGACGTACCGACGGGGTGGCCCGGCCGTCAGGTCCGGGCGCGGGAGGGCGATCAGCCCGCCGACGCGGCGGACACCCGCGCGAGGTACGCGTTCGTCCTCTCCGGTTCGAAGAAGAAGTTGTCGAAGTCCGCCGGATCGTCGAAGCCGTTGGCGAAGCGGTCCGCGACCGGCTGGAACTGACCGGCGGCGCCGATCAGGTTCAGCACGTGCTCCGGCGGCGCGCCGAGCATCGCGTTCGTCCACTTGACGACGTGCCGCGCGGTGTCCCAGTAACGGTCGAAGGCGGACTGCATCCAGTCGGCGTCGAACTCGCGGTCGCCGTGCTCGACGATCGACTCCAGATACGAGTGCGCGCACTTGGACGCGGAGTTGGAACCCTGCCCGGTGATCGGGTCGTTGGCGACGACCACGTCCGCGACACCGAGCACCAGGCCGCCGCCGGGCAGCCGGCCGATCGGCTTGCGGACGGTCGGTGCGTAACGGCCCGCCAGGGTGCCGTTGGCGTCGGTCAGTTCGACCTTCGTGGCGCGTGCGTACTCCCACGGGGTGAAGCGCTCCATGAGTTCGAGCGTCCTGGCCAGGTGCTCGGACGGGTCCTTGATGCCCTGGAAGACATCGAGCGGGCCGCCGGGGACGCCTTCCCAGAACAGGATGTCGGCGCGGCCCGAGACGGTCAGGGTCGGCATGACGAAGAGTTCGCCGACGCCCGGGACGAGATTGCAGCGGACGGCGTAGAAGTCGGGGTGCTCGGGGCGCGGGCCCATGCCGTGGACGTAGGCCACGGACAGTGCGCGCTGTGGGGCGTCGAACGGCGAACGTGAGGCGTCCCGGCCGAACATCGAGACCAGCTCGCCCTTGCCGGCCGAGACCAGCACCAGGTCGTACGCGCGGGAGAAGTAGTCGAGGTCGGAGACCGCCGCGCCGTGGATGACGAGCTGCCCGCCCCGCTGGGCGAACGTCTCCATCCAGCCGGCCATCTTCACGCGCTGGTCGACGGACTGGGCGATGCCGTCCAGCTTGCCGACCCAGTCGACGGCGCGCGAGGAGTCGGGGCCCGCGACCGAGACGCCCAGCCCCTCGATGCGCGGGGCCTGGGACTCCCAGAAGTTGAGCTGGAGGTCACGTTCGTGCTGGAGCGCGGTGTGGAACATGCACTGGGTCGACATGACCCGGCCGGTCCGGATCTCGTCCGCGGTGCGGTTGGACATCAGGGTGACTTCGTACCCTCCGGACTGAAGTCCGAGGGCGAGCTGGAGTCCGGACTGCCCGGCTCCGACTATGAGTATCTTCCGCATCACGGTTCTCCGTCTACGTGTACGTGGACATGGCGTGCCCGGTCCCCCCGGTCTGGGCCGGGGTGGCGTCGAGCGCGTGGGCCACCAGGGCCAGCAGCGAATCGACGACCGTGGTCCGGTCACGGGCGTCCATGATCACAACAGGTACCCGCGGGGCCACGGTCAGGGCCTCCCGGACGTCCTCGGGCTCGAACCCGGGCGTGCCCTCGAAGTGGTTCACGGCGACGACGTACGGCAGTCCGCAGCTCTCGAAGTAGTCGAGGGCGGGCCAGCAGTCGGCGAGCCGGCGGGTGTCGGCGAGGACGACCGCTCCGATCGCGCCGCGCACCAGGTCGTCCCACATGAACCAGAACCGCTGCTGTCCGGGGGTGCCGAACACGTACAGCACGAGATCGTCGTCGAGCGTCAGCCGGCCGAAGTCCATCGCGACGGTCGTGGTGACCTTGTCGGGCGTCGCGCTGAGGTCGTCGGTCTCCTCGCTGGCCTGCGTCATCAGGGCTTCGGTCCGGAGCGGGGTGATCTCGGAGACGGAACCGACGAAGGTCGTCTTGCCCACGCCGAACCCGCCCGCCACCACTATCTTGGTCGCGGTCGGTGCGCGCGTGTGGTCCAACTGCCACGCCTGCAACGACTCTTCGGCCTGATCCTGCGGTTCCGGCCGATGCGGTCCGGACAGGATCGGGTCAGAGACGGCGGAGTCCATTCAGCACCCTTTCGAGCAGTGCGCGGTCGGGCCGGCCGGTGTCGTGACCGGTGCCGTACACACGGATCTTTCCCTGGTCGGCCAGGTCGCTGAGCAGTACGCGAACCACGCCGAGCGGCATCTTCAGAAGGGCCGAGATCTCCGCGACCGTACGCATGCGGCGGCAGAGCTCGACGATGGCCTGGAGCTCCGGCATCACCCGCGAGGCGAGGTTGCCGTTGGTCAGCTCACGGCGCTCGTCCGGCGCCTCGATCGCGGCCACGAACGTCTCGACGAGGAGGACGTGGCCGAAGCGGGTGCGTCCGCCGGTCAGCGAGTACGGACGGACCCGGGCCGGCTTGCGGTCGGAACCTCGGACGGGCAGCCTGCGGGCGGGTTCAGCGGCGGGGGTCACTGGGCGCTCTCCATCGATTTGCGCAGTTCCCTGCGGAGTTCGGGGGTGAGTACGTGTCCGGCGCGGCCGACGAAGAGCGCCATGTGGTAGGCGACGACGCTCATGTCGCAGTCGGGCGTGGCGTGCACGCCGAGCAGTGAGCCGTCGCTGATCGACATGACGAAGACGCTGCCCTCGGTCATGGCGACCATGGTCTGTTTGACGCCGCCGCCGTCCATCAGCTTCGCGGCGCCGACGGTGAGGCTGCCGATGCCGGAGACGATGGTGGCCAGATCGGCGCTGGACCCCCTCGGGCCGCTCTCCTGTGCGTCGGCGGCCGGGGCGGTCAGCCGGCCGGGGTCGGAGGAGAGCAGCATCAGTCCGTCGGACGAGACGACGGTGACCGAGTGGACCCCTGGCACCTCCTCCACCAGATTGCTCAGCAACCAGTGAAGGTTACGGGCCTCGGAACTCAGCCCGAACGTGCTGGGCGCAGTCAACTGCGTGCCTCCTCGACTGTGTCCCCCGTCTCTTCGGTACGGCTGTCGGCGCGGCCATCGGTACGGCCACCCGGTTCAGTGTGCTCGGTCTCGGCGGTGCGTACACCGTGTTCGGCGATCCTGGTGTTCGCCGTGCTCTCGGCGATCTCGGCCTCGACGTCCCGGCGGCCGTCCTTCGCGCCCTGGTGGAAGCCCCCGAGGCGGCGCCTGAGCGCTTCCTTGTCCAGGACTCCGGCGGATTCGGTGCCGGACGCGGCGGCGGGGGCCACGATCCTGGGGGTCCGCTTGGGCAGACCCTTGTCGGTGACCCGCCCGGCCGGCTGCCGGGGCCCGGGGACGCAGCCGCCGTCCGGCTCGGAGCCGTCGGGCTCGGGCCCGGCGGGCCCAGGGGCGTCCACCGGGGCGGAGGCGTCCGAAGGAGCGGAGGCGGCTGGGGACGTGGGGTCCGCGGCGGGCGCGGCGGGCGCGGGCGCGGTGTCCGCGGCGGGCGGGGCGGTCGCCTCCGGCTCGGGGGCCGGCCGGGTGGGAGCCGGGACGGAGGACGGATCGGGGATCGATCCGGTGGACAGCTCGGGGATCGATCCGGTGGACGGCTCGGGGCGGGCGCCTGAGCGGGTGCCGGAGCCGATGTCGGGCGTGCGCTCATGGCGGTCCGGGCCGATGGCGTACGGGCCTGGGGCCTCGGGGGCCGGGACGACCCGGACCTGCATCGTGGTCTCGGCCTCGCGCTCGGTCGCCTCGGCCGTCGGGGGCACACCGGTCGTCGCCTTCTCGGCGCGGTCAGCGGTCGTCGGCCCCGGGACGTCGTCGACACCCGGGGCGGGCGCCTCCTCGACGTTCTCGACGTTCTCGACATCCTCGCGGCCTGCCTCGGCCGGGTGATCGGCGCTCGCCAGGTCACCGGCGCTCGCCGGTTCTTCGGCGGTCACGGTGTCCTCGTCCGCGCCCGCGCCGTTCCCGGACTCGCGCAGAGTCCGCTCGGCCGCCGTGATCAGCGGGTCTCCCGAGGGGGTGGACGCGCGTGGCGGCAGGGCGTTGGAGTTGGCCTCGGCCACCGAACCCGGCAGGTTCAGCGTCGGCGAGTCGCCGCCCTTCGGCGCCGCGCCCGTGGTGGGCACGGACGGCGGGGTGGCCGTGGGCAGCAGGGTCTGCGGCAGGACGACGACCACCGTCACCCCACTGCCCTTCTGCTCGCGCAACTGGATGCGCACCCCGTGCCGGGCGGCGAGCAGCGACGCGACCTGGAGTCCCAGACCGGCCCCGTCCGCGCTCTCCGCGCCCGCCTCGAACGAGGCGGGGTCCGCGAGCCGGGCGTTCAGCTCGTCCATCCGTACCGACGACATCCCGATGCCCTGGTCCTGCACGGACAGCATCACCTCGCCGGTCTCCAGCAGCCAGCCGGAGAGTTCCACCTGGGAGTCGGGCGGCGAGAAGGCGGTCGCGTTCTCCAGGAGTTCGGCGACCAGATGGCTGAGGTCGTCGGCGGCGAACCCGGCGATCTGGACGTGCGGCGGCAGGGACTGGATGGTGACCCGCTCGTACCGCTCGATCTCACTGACGGCCGCGCGCGCGACGTCGACCAGCGGGATCGGTCCCGCGTGGCCGTGGCCGTGCTCGGCGCCCGCGAGGACCAGCATGTTCTCGCTGTGGCGGCGCATGACGGTGGCCATGTGGTCGAGCTTGAAGAGCGTGCCGAGCCGTTCCGGGTCCTGCTCGCGTTCCTCCAGGCCCTCGATGACCCCGAGCTGCCGCTCGACCAGGCCGAGGGTACGCAGCGAGAGGTTGACGAAGGTGTGGTCGACGGAGTTCTTCAGTTGTTCCAGCCGGGCGGCGAGGTCGGCGGTGTGGGCCTGGAGTTCGGCGCGCTCGGCGGCGAGCGCGTCGCGTTCCGCGGTCAGCGCCTCACGCTCGCCGTGCGCGTTCCTCGACCGGGTGTCGACGTCGTCGAGCAGACCGCGCAGCTTGCCGTGCAGGGCGTTGACGGACCGTACGACCTGGGCGAACTCGTCGTTGCGGCCGGTGTAGCGGACCGGTTCGGCGCTCCTCGGGTCGGCGGCGAGGCGGCCCGCACCGATCCGCAGCACGGCGAGCGGCTGGGTGAGCGTCCGGGCGACGGCGGTGGAGACGGCGACGGCGATCAGCAGACAGCCGCCGAGCAGCGCGATCCGCAGTTCGAGCGCGGTGACGTCGTCGTCGCGCAGTTGCTCCAGGCGCTGTACCTGACCGGCGCCGAGTGCGGACTCCACCCCGCGCATCCGGTCGATCCGGGCGGACAGCGCGGCCCCGACCTTCTTCTTGCTGCTCTTGAGGTCCGCCTTGGACAGCTCGGGCCGGTCGGTCAGGCGGGAGAGGTACGTGTCCGCGCTGTTGACCTCGGGCCCGGTGACAGTCGAGGAGAGCTTCTCGCGGGCGGCGGGGTCGGCCGCCTGGTCGAAGTCGCCGAGTGCGGCCAGCTCACGGACCCGGGCCAGCTGGGCGGCGGCGCTCAGCTCGTCGCGGGCCCTGCCGCCGTCGGCCTTGTCGTCGTTCCCGTCCTCGGTCCGCACGGGCAGCCCGGTGTCCGGGTCCACCTCGGTGCCGTCGGTGGTGTCGGAGTTCCCAGCGTTCCCGTCACTCCCGGAGTTGCCGGTGTTCTTCCCTTGCACGGACAGCGCGGCGAGGAGCAGTCCGCGGGTGGCGGACGCCTGCTCGACGGCGCGGCCGAGCGCGAGGGGCGCCCGGGTGTCAGCGGTGGCCCGGGGCGGGGTCTTGTCCGCGAGTTCGTCGGCGAGACCCTGGAGCTTGGCGATGACCTCGGTGTACGCCTGGTGGGCCTCCAGCGCCGAGCCCTTGCCGCTCAGCGCGTCGCGGCGCAGCGCGGGGACCGTGCTGAGGTCGCGGCGCAGCGCGGCGGGCGCCGCCGCGTCGATCTCGTCGATCTGCTGGTCGACGCGGGCGCTGCCGCTGCCCGGACCGTTCTCCTTGTCGTTCTTCGCCTCCTCGTCGCGGCCCGCCGCGATGTAGGCGGTGACGTCGTCGCGCTCGTCGGCGAGCGAGTGCGCGAGCACGACGGCCTGCTGGTTCAGCTCGGCGAGCGTGACGAGTCGCTGGGACTCGGTCAGGTCGGAGGACGCGCCGAGGGCCGCGGGAGCACCCGCGGCGATGACGATGACGCCGACGACGGCGACGCCCGCCACCAGTCGGGTCCGCACCCGCACGGTGCGCCCGCCCGTCTCCGGCGCCACGGGCACCGCCCCGGAACCGTCGCGCTCAGGGCCCTTGCTCCGAGGCCGCTTCTTCTGCACCGGTGCTCGCAATCTTGATTCGTCCACCCATGAAGCAGAGGTGACGCGCGGTCACATGAGGCGGCGCTCCCCTGGTACGGCTTCCGACCATTCCAGTGCTTTTGAGAGGGGAGCGTGCATCAAGCGCTGCGCCACCCGAACGAGTGAACATCACTCTGGAGTTGACGAACAAGTCTCCCCACGCACACTGTCGGCCATGCCTCGGACGCCGGGTGGAACTTCCGTCCAGCCTTTGGCAAGATGCCCGCCCGCAGGTCCCCCGGAGCCGATCGTTCCTCCGCGAGCACCCCGCTGACCTGCTGGTACCGGCCAATGGCCGAAACGTGTGGGCGCCGTGAAGGTCATGCAGACTGGCCGTATGCGCATCGAACTGGCCACGGTTCCCGGCAGCCGGGAACGGCCCAACGAGGACTGGGCGGTCACCGCCCTTCCCGCTTCCGGACAGGGCGGAACAGCGATCCTCCTCGACGGGGTGACGCCACCACCGGGCGCGTACGGCTGTGAGCATTCCGTGCCGTGGTTCACCGCCCGGCTCGGCGGGGCCCTGGTCGAACTGTCGGTTTCGCAGCGAGATCTGACACTTGGCGAGATCCTGGCGGAGGCCATCCGACGCACCGGGGACACACACCGTTCCCTGTGTGACCTTTCTCACGTGCGCACGCCTCAGGCGACCGTCGTCATGGCACGTTGGGACGACCAGGAGATCGAACACCTGGTGCTCTCCGACTCGGTGCTGCTGTTCGAGGCGCCCGACGGGACGGTCCGTCCGCTGCTCGACGACCGGCTCGACCGGCTGCCACCCGGCTCGCTGGCCTCCGACGAGATCGCCGACTCGCTCGCACGCAACAAGGAGGGCGGCTTCTTCACGGCCGCCGCCGATCCGGCCGTGGCGGACCGCGCGGTGACGGGCCGCACACCGCTCTCCGAGGTACGGGCGCTGGCCGCGCTGACGGACGGGGCGGGGCGCTGGACGGAGATGTTCCGCGAGGGCGACTGGACGGACTGCTTCGCCGTGCTCCGCGAGGAGGGACCGCGGGGTCTGATCGACCGGGTACGGGCCCTGGAGGACGCGGACACCGAGCGCGTACATCTGGGGCGGGGCAAGGCACATGACGACGCCACAGCACTTCTGGTCGAGCTGTGACCGACGCGGCGCGGCGGCGGGTCCGGGGCCGCCGTCGCGCCCCGGCGCGCGGAAGCCGGGCGCCGGGGCACGGACCCACTCCCCCGCGCGGGCGCCGAACCCGGCCCAGTCCTCCGTACGGGCGTTGAACCCGACTCGGTCCCCCGCGCGGGCGCCGAACCCGGCTCAGTCCTCCGCACGGGCGTTGAAGTGGTGCAGCAGCCGGGCCAGTTCGGCCACCTCACGCCGGTCCCAGTCGGCCAGTTTGCGCACGTACGTCTCGCGCCGGGCGTCCCGGACCCGGCGGAAGCGGGCCAGCCCCTCACCGGTGAGCCGCACGAGCGAAGCGCGGCCGTCGGCCGGGTCGGGTTCCCGCGCCACCAGCCCGAGGTCCTCCAGGGCCCGGAGTTGACGGCTCACCGTCGCCTTGCCGACTCCGAAGTACGCGGCGAGATCGGTGGCGCGCTGCCGGCCCGCCGACTCCAGCCGTACGAGCAGTCCATAGGCGGACGCCTCCAGCTCGGGATGGACCTCACGCGCCATCTCCCCCGAGTTGGCCCGCGCCCGGCGCAGGAAAACAGCCAACTCACGTTCCAGCGCCAGGAATTCGTGGTCCACACCACTCGTCCCCGACACGCCGGGTTCACTCACGCTTTCGCTCCCGTGCACGTCAGCACCCCTCAAAGCTTTCCCGCCGCTGAAAGTTTCCTTCACCACGGGCCATCGCCGCAGCTCCGCCAGTATTTCGCAGGCGTAGACCAACGGCGGCTCACCGGGGACCTTCCCGGTACGGGTCTACGTGCGTAGCGTCATGAGTGTCATGGTTGGCATGTTCACACCATGACGGGCCGGCCGGGAGCGTACCCACACGCTGCCCGTTCAGCGAATCCCCCCTCACGCCTCGGAGGCACGCGATGTCCGTGCACAGGTCCGGTTTTCCCCGAATCCCCCACCTCCTCCTTCGCCGCTCGACGGCGGCGGCCGCCCTTCTCGCCGCCCTCTCGCTCCTGCTCACCCTGCCCGTCCCCGCCACCGCCGCCGGTACACCCGCCCGCGGCTCGGCCAGGATGGGCATGGGTGTCGTCGCCCACGACGGCCAGGGCGGGCAGCCCGTCCCCGTCCTCGCCACCCAGACCGAGGGAGTGGACGTGAGCGGCCATCAGGGCAACGTCGACTGGACGACCCTCCGGAACAGCGGCGTGCGATGGGCCTACACGAAGGCCACCGAGGGGACGTACTACACGAACCCCTCCTTCGCGCAGCAGTACAACGGCTCCTACAACGTGGGCATGATCCGGGGCGCGTACCACTTCGCCACCCCCGACACGACGAGCGGCGCCGCCCAGGCGAACTACTTCGTGGACCACGGCGGCGGCTGGTCGAGGGACGGGAAGACGCTGCCCGGCGTGCTGGACATCGAATGGAATCCGTACGGCGCCCAGTGCTACGGGCTGAGCCAGACCGGCATGGTCAACTGGATACGCGACTTCGCGAACACGTACCGCGCCCGCACCGGGCGCGACGCGGTCATCTACACCGCGACCAGCTGGTGGCAGAGCTGCACCGGCGACAACGCGGGCTTCGCGAACACCAATCCCCTCTGGATCGCCCGCTACAACAGCACCGTCGGAGAGCTGCCGGCCGGCTGGGGCTTCCACACGATCTGGCAGTACACCTCGTCCGGCCCGTACGTCGGCGACCACGACCGCTTCAACGGCGCCTACGACCGCGTACAGGCCCTCGCGAACGGCTGAGAATCCCCGCACGCGCACCCCGTGTCCCCGCGTGCGGCCACCGCGCTCCCGCGACGGCGCCCCGGCCCCCAGCTCCACGGCCGGGGCACCACCGTGAACGGAAGTCGCCGCGGTCCCTCGCCCTCGCGAGCTGTGCGTCCGTGCCCCCGCGCACACCGACCCCCTATACACCGCGTGTATACGCCATGTGTACATTCTTCGGAGTGCCGCACGGACGTGTGCGCCCTCAGCCACGAAGGAGTGACCTGCCTTGTCCAGGAAGACGAAGACGTTCGGTACGGGGTTGGCCGCGGCCCTGGTGGCGGTGGTCACTCTCGCCGGGTGCTCGATGGACACCACGGCGCCGGGGTCGGCGCGCGGCAAGGCCCCTTCCGACGCCAAGGGCGAGTTCGGTCCCGTGGACTGCCGCGAGGCCAAGTGCATAGCCCTCACCTTCGACGCGGGTCCGGGTGAGGACACCCCGAAGCTGCTGGACATCCTCAAGGAGAAGAAGGTGCACGCCACCTTCTTCCTGCTGGGAAAGAACCACGTGGTCGAACACCCCGACACCGTCCGCAGGCTCGCGGCCGAGGGGCACGAGGTGGCCAACCACACCTGGTCGCACGAGATCCTGACGGACAAGAAGCCGGCCGAGATACGTGCCGAGCTGGAGAAGACGCAGGACGCGATAGCGAAGATCACCGGCAAGAAGCCGCGGCTGATGCGCCCGCCGCAGGGCCGCACCGACGACACCGTCTCCGAGATCAGCAAGGATCTCGGGCTCTCCCAGATCCTGTGGAGCACCACCGCCAAGGACTACTCCACGAACGACTCCGCGCTGATCGAGAAGCGGACCCTGGACCAGGCGGGCAAGGACGGCATCATCCTGCTGCACGACATCTACAAGGGGACCGTGCCGGCCGTGCCGGGCATCATCGACGCCTTGAAGGAGCGCGGCTACACCTTCGTGACGGTGCCTCAGCTCATGGCCCCCGCCGAGCCGGTACCGGGCACCATCTACCGCCCCTGATACGGCCCTTCCCCGGCCTGGGGCGCGGGACCGGTCCTCCCCACGGATGTCACGCCTGCGCCGCGCACCCCTCGCGCCCGTCCCCATTCCGGCTGTCGCCGATTCCGGCCGTCTCCCGATTCCGGCCGTTTTCCGCGAACCGAGGGATGTCGAGAGCCCCGTGCCGTGCGGTAAAGCCGAGGTCTCCCGTCGCGAACCCACCCGAGAACCCGGGCTCCGAATGAATTCAAGGTTCAATTGAAGAATTGAGCTTTTACGTCCCGCATGACGCCGTTCCTCCTTTTGCGCGAATGCCCGTCCCGGGTTTCACTGAGATGGCAAGGAAGAAACTGACCCCCACAGGATGGGACGGCGTCATGTATTCGACTGAACCCCTGACCGACAGCGTGGCCACCGACCTCGACATCGACATCGAGGCAGCTCTGAACCCGGGCGAAGCCGAAGGCTTCTACCGCGACTCTCGCGAGTGCGCGTTCCTCGCGCTGTTCGCAGGGGGCGGCGCACTGCTGCTCTCCCCGCCGACTCCTCGCCCCAAGAAGGCGTAGCCAGTCGCACATGGACCAGTCAAACACGTCGTCCCGCCTCGCGGGTGCGGTGCGAGATCTGGCCTCAGAGGTGGTCTTCGCTCTTCGGAGCGGAGACCACTTCGCCACGGTCTGCGGCGCCGCCGGAATCGGCGAGGACGACAGAACGGGAATCGCGGCGGTACGGGTCATCGGGGCCGACCTGCTGCTGCCGAGCATTCTGTACGGACGTGTTCCGCACCCCGGTGACATGGCGGTGCTCCAGCGGGCGGTACGGGAATTCCCGCCCCGGGCCGACGGGCCCGCGGCGACCGCGTGGAGCCATTGGGCCATGACGTCGGCACTGCACCGGCTGACCCGGCCGGAAACCTCCCCTGTCACCGGCACGGCGGAAACTCCCGAGACCGCCGCGTTCACCGGCACGACAGCGTCCGAGGGAATCACCCGAGCCGGTGGGACGGCCGGGAATTCGGTGTTCCCGGACAATCCCACGGCTCTGGGAATCACGGTGGAACCCGGAAACGAACCCGATGTCGGCTGGCTCGAAGAAGCGCCCTGGCAGTCACTGACCCATCAGCTGTCGATCCTCGCCCCGCTCGCCGTGCCCGGTGGCGCGTCGGCGGTCCAGCGGGCCGCCGACCGCCGGTCGGTCGACGTGGCGCGCGGTTTCGTCCGCGCCGTCCGCAGACGCGACTGGCTCCAGGCCGCCGGCGCGGGCCGGTGGCTGACCGTGCTCCACTCGGTGCCGGACACGCTCGGCCTGGACACCGGACTGGAGTTCGTACAGCTCATGGGCGGCCAGGACCCCCGGGTCGCCCTGCATCTGCGGGCGGCCGGGCTGATCAGGTCCGGGACGCCGAGGTGACGGCCCGCCTGGACGAGGGAGCGGCGTCGGCGGCCGTGGCCGGACCCGGTGCGCTCCTGCGCGACGTGGCGGGAGCGGCCCTGGGCTGGGTGCACGACAACCGGTCCGGGTTCCGGCTCCCCGACGACGTACTGGAACCGCACGTCGACGTCAACAGCACCCTGAAACCGCTCGGTGAGCTGGTCCAGCTCTGCTCCACGGTCCGCCGCCGCACCCTCCCCGGCGACCCCCACCACGAGATCGCGACCGCGCTCGTGCGGTACGCGTGGGAGGAGACCCGCGAGGGCGACCTGCTGCTGGACCTGCTGCGCGGGGAGCCCTTCGCCACGTACCCGTTCGAGATCTACGCGGCCTTCGCCGGGGACGGGATGCGCCACGCCGGATTCGAGGGTCTGGCGTCGGTCGTGGCCTCCACCCGCAGCTGGGCGCTGACCGAACAGCACGCCAACCGCGAACTCGGGCTGCTCAACTGCGAACGGCGGGTGGGACTGCCGCGGCACACGGACCCCGGCCCGGCGCTGCGCCGCACCTGGCTCGGCGGGCTGCCCGAACCCTGGACCTTCGAGCGCGCGTCCGGGTACTCCCTGACCCACGTCGTCTACCACCTCACCGACTGGGGCAACACGCCGCGTCTCGTGCCGCCGGACGTCGCGGAGTACCTCTCCGTCTGGCTGCCCTGCTGGGTGGACGGCTGTCTGGAGAACGGGCAGTGGGACCTGGCGGCCGAGCTGCTGGCCGTCGGGGCGTGTCTGCCCGAGCCGCCGCCCGCGGCCCTCGTGACGGCCCCCTGGACGATGATCGCCGCCGTGCAGGACCGTACGGGGGCGGTCCCCGAGACGGGCCCGGTGCCCACCTCGGCCCGTACGGCGAGCGGGCCTCCGCCGGGCGCCGGTCCGGGCCGTCCGCAGCACGGGCCGGGCCCCGCCGAGGGCGCCACGAACGGGGACGGCAAGACCGAGGACGGTACGACCGGGGACCCGTTCGGTGCGGAGACGTCCGCCTCCGGCTCCCGTGCCCCGTACCCCTTCCTGCACTGCTACCACTCGACGCTGGTGACGGCGTTCGCGGCGTCCCTGACGCTCGCCCGGCTCCGCCCCGGCCCCCCGCCGGACGGGGACCGGCAACCGGCCGGCCGACAGGACGGAGACACCGCATGACCGCGATCCAGCAGATCCACGAGGTGGGAGCACGCGCGCTGGAATGGCTGCACACCCACCGGGACGGCTTCCGGCTGGAGGACGATCCGGACCCGGAGGTCGGCATGCTGGAGCGTTTCAAACCGCTCGGCGAGCTGGCCATCATCGGGAAGGTCATCTTCCGGGAGGGCGTCGCGGGATCGAGGCAGGCCGCCACGGCCCGGAAGCTCCTGGATCACGCCTGGCACGAACTGCTCGGCTCCGGCGCCAAACTGATGGAGGGTCAGCGACGCGAGCCGCTGTCCCCGGTGCCGCTTGAGGTGTACGTACCGTTCAAGGAGATCGGCTACGACGTGCCCGACTTCGAAGCCGCGGCGCGCCTCAACCACCGGCTCGGCAGCTGGGCGGCCGTGGAGGTCCTGCCGGTGCGACGGCTGGGGATCTCCGCGATCGAGCGGCGTTTCGGTGTCCGGCCCAGCGTTCCGGAGGCGGAGGTGGCCGGCCGCACCTGGCTCGCCCACCGGCCCGAGCCGTGGACGGTCGAGGGTCACATCGGCTACGACATCACCCACACGGTGTTCCATCTGACCGACTGGGGCGAGAACCCGGCCGGTCTGCCGCCGGAGATCGCGGACTATCTGGCCACCTGGCTGCCGGTCTGGCTGGACGACTGGCTCGACCTCCGACGGTGGGACCTGCTGGGCGAGTTGCTGGTGGTGGACGCCTGCCTGCCGCACCCCACGCTGGACCCGGCGGCCTGGCAGGGTTTCGCCGCGGCCCAGCAGCGGGACGGCGCGATGCCCGTCCGGGCGGAGATGCCCGAGGGTGACGAGGAGGAGATCTTCGACCTCGTCTACCACCCCACGCTGGTCGCGGCGTTCGCCTCCACCCTGGCGGTCTCCCGGGCCATGACGGATCTGACCACCGCGCCGACCCCGGCATGACGGCCGACGACACCGCCCCGGGGGCCGGGCGGGCCCTCCGGTCCGGCGCCCCGGCCCCGCCCCGCCCCGGACCCGCGGCACCTCCCGCACACATCCACGCGCGGAGGGCCGGCACGCGGATCGCCGAGCGGCTGGCGGACGCCGCCGACGCGCTCGGCGCCCCCGACATCGTCCTCGCGGTCAGCCGCCGGGGCCACCGCACGGTCCACTGCGGGGGCGTCGCTCAGCCGCCCCGGGGTGTCCCCCGTGACCAGTGGCGTTACGAGATCGGCTCGGCGTCCAAGACGTTCACCGGACTCCTGCTCGCCGACCTGGTCGCGGCGGGCCGGTTCGCGTACGACGATGTCGCGGCCACCCGTCTGGCACCCCACCGGCCCGCCGGTCCGCCCGGGAATCCGGCGACCCTGCTGCACCTGATCACCCACACGTCGGGGCTGCCCGCCTTCCCCGCCGACTTCTATCCGCAGGCACTCCCCCACTGGTCCACCGCACCGTACGCGGGCTATTCCGCCGAACGCGTCGTCGCCGCGTACCTCCGCGCCCGGCCGCGTCACCGGCCTGGCACCCGCTGGCACTACTCCAACTTCGGTGCGTCCGTGCTCGGCCACACCCTGGCCGCCGCCACCGAAACCCCCTGGGAAGACCTGATCGGCCACCATGTGCTGGCCCCGCTCGGCCTGACCGGCGTCCGGCTGCACCCGTGCGCGGAGCGCCCGGCGACCCCGACTTCCCCTTCCGCTCCCACCTCCGGGCATCCCTTCGCACCCGCTCCCACGCCTGCTCCCGGTGCGGACACCTCGCACGCCGCCGAGGCCCACGCCTCCGCCGAGGCCATCGCCGACGCACGCGGGTACCGCCGGGACGGCGTCACGCCCGTGCCCGCCCTCCGCATGGGCGGCTTCCAGGCGGCGGGCGCCGTCCGGGCCACCCCCGGGGATCTGCTCAGCTATCTGGAAGCCCACCTGGACCCGTCCCGCACCCCGCTGTCCGCCGCCCTGGAGGCCGTTCGCCGGCCCCTGCTGCGGCGGGGCCGGGGTCACCGGCACGTCCACACCCTGACCTGGTTCCAGCACCTCTCGTCGCGCGGGCCCCTCTACTTCCACGGCGGCGCCACCCCCGGTCAGCAGGCGTTCCTCGGCTTCCGCCCGGCCACCGGGACGGCGGTGGTGGCGCTCGCGACCCGCCGGGTCAGCCTCCGGGACCCGTTCATCGCGACGGCGTACGCCCTGCTCGACGAGATGGAGTGACGCCGGGCGGACCCGGGACCGCACACGCGGGACGGCCCGCCCGCCCCGGGAGGGGGCGAACGGGCCGCGAACAGGTCGGACGAGGAGCCGGACGGCCGCTCAGGCCGCCGCGGCCGGAACCCGCTCCCCGGCCCGGGACGAGGCGGGCGCGAGGGCGATCTCCAGCACCTGGCGGACATCCGTCACCGGGTGCACCTCCAGCTTGTCCAGGATCTCGGCGGGGACGTCGTCCAGGTCGGCCTCGTTCCGCTTGGGGATCACCACGGTGGTGATCCCCGCCCGGTGCGCGGCCAGCAGCTTCTGCTTCAGACCGCCGATCGGCAGCACCCGCCCGGTCAGCGACACCTCACCGGTCATCGCCACGTCCGTGCGGACCAGCTGGCCCGACAGCAGCGAGGCCAGCGCCGTCGTCATCGTGACCCCGGCGCTCGGGCCGTCCTTGGGAACCGAGCCCGCCGGGAAGTGGATGTGCGCGCCCCGGTCCTTGAGATCGGCGACGGGCAGCTCCAGTTCAGCGCCGTGCGACCGCAGGAAGCTCAGCGCGATCTGGGCGGACTCCTTCATCACGTCACCGAGCTGACCGGTCAGGGTCAGTCCGGACGCGCCGGTCTCCGGATCGGCGAGCGACGCCTCCACGAAGAGCACGTCACCGCCGGCCCCGGTGACCGCGAGCCCGGTGGCCACCCCGGGCACCGCTGTACGGCGCTCGGCCGGGTCCTGCGCCGACTCGGGCACATGGTGCGGCCGTCCGACGAGAGCGCGCAGGTCCCCGTCCGTGACGGTGAACGGGAGTTCGCGGTCACCCATCTCGTGCTGGGCCGCGATCTTCCGCAGCAGCCGGGCGACGGACCGCTCCAGGTTCCGTACGCCCGCCTCACGGGTGTACTCACCGGCCAGCTTGCGCAGCGCGGACTCGTCGAGCGTCACCTCGTCGGTTTCGAGCCCGGCCCGCTCCAACTGGCGCGGGAGCAGGTGGTCGCGGGCGATGACGACCTTCTCGTCCTCGGTGTAGCCGTCGAGCCTGACCAGCTCCATCCGGTCGAGCAGGGCTTCCGGGACGGCCTCCAGGACGTTGGCGGTGGCGAGGAAGACGACATCGCTGAGGTCCAGCTCGACTTCCAGGTAGTGGTCACGGAACGTGTGGTTCTGCGCCGGGTCGAGGACTTCGAGGAGCGCCGCGGCCGGGTCGCCCCGGAAGTCGGAGCCCACCTTGTCGATCTCGTCGAGGAGGATCACCGGGTTCATCGAGCCGGCCTCCTTGATGGCGCGGACGATGCGTCCGGGGAGCGCGCCGACGTATGTACGCCGGTGGCCCCGGATCTCCGCCTCGTCCCGTACACCGCCGAGCGCCACCCGCACGAACTCGCGTCCCATGGCGTGCGCGACGCTCTCGCCCAACGAGGTCTTCCCGACCCCGGGGGGCCCGACGAGCGCGAGGACCGCGCCGCCGCGCCGGCCCCCGACGACCCCGAGACCCCGGTCGGCGCGCCGCTTGCGCACCGCGAGGTATTCGGTGATGCGTTCCTTCACGTCCTCCAGACCCGCGTGCTCGGCGTCGAGGACGCGCCGGGCTCCGGGGATGTCGTACGCGTCCTCGGTCCTTTCGTTCCAGGGCAGTTCGAGGACGGTGTCGAGCCAGGTCCTGATCCAGGAACCCTCCGGGCTCTGGTCGGAGGCGCGTTCCAGCTTCTCGACCTCCTTGAGGGCGGCCGCGCGGACGTGTCCGGGGAGGTCGGCGGCCTCGACGCGGCTCCGGTAGTCGTCGGACTCGTCGTCCGGGTCGCCGTTGAGCTCCGACAGCTCCTTGCGCACCGCTTCGAGCTGACGCCGCAACAGGAACTCGCGCTGCTGCTTGTCGACGCCCTCCTGGACATCCTTGGCGATGGACTCGGCGACGTCCTGTTCGGCCAGGTGCTCCCCGAGCCACTGGATCGCGAGCCGCAGCCGGGCGACGGTGTCGGGGGTCTCCAGGAGCTGGAGCTTCTGGGCGGTGGTGAGGAAGGGGAAGTAGCCGGAGTTGTCGGCGAGCGCGGAGAGGTCGTCGATCTGCTGCACCCGGTCCACGACCTGCCAGGCACCGCGCTTCTTCAGCCAGCTGGTGGCGAGGGCCTTGTACTCCTTGGCGAGTTCGACGGCCGCGCCGGGCGGCGGCTCGGGCAGCGATACGTCGACCGGGGTCCCCTCCACCCAGAGGGCCGCGCCGGGCCCGCTGGTCCCGGCCCCGATCCGCACCCGGCCCCTGCCCCGGATGAGCGCGCCCGGGTCCCCGTCGGAGAGCCGGCCGACCTGCTCGACGACACCGAGCACACCGGTCCCCGCGTACGTCCCGTCGATCCTCGGCACGAGCAGCAGCTCGGGCTTGCCCCCACCGCTCCGCACGGCGGCCTGAGCGGCCTCGACGGCGGCTCGCACCTCGGCGTCGGACAGATCCAGGGGCACCACCATCCCGGGCAGCACCACTTCGTCGTCGAGCGGCAACACGGGCAGGGCGAGCGGTGTGAACGGCTTGGACTCAGTAGCCATGATCTCCCCTTCGGCAGTCAAGTTGAGTTATACCGACTCAATGCTCCTGAGCCCTCGAATGTTCCCCCCAGGGTGTTCGCTCTGAGCGATCAACTTGGGCCCGCGTCAGGCTGTCCGTGACTCCGCATGGGCACGACCGGCGGACGAGGACCGGAGACGGGGACTCGCGCTCTCATGAACGGGGAGGCGTCCCGGAACCTCGGGCGGCGCCAGACGACCGCTGAGCATGTCGGGGGCGGACCACGCCACCGCGCAGGGACCGACTGGGGACCGCGCGTCGGATACGACGCGTTCCGGCAAGGGACGACAAGACCGCCGATGTCGTACGAGCAGGCCGGCGGCGGATTCTCCACGGTGAGCGGCGAGTTCGCGATCACGACCGACCGGGTCCGAACCGTGACCCACTCCGGATCACAAAGCGACTGATCATTGCCATCATACGAGGCGAAATTCCGATCGTACGAACGAGGTTCAGACGTGAGCGACGAGATCTACTTCAGCAACAACCACAGCGATCTGTCCCAGCAGCACGGAACCGGGGCCGGGTTCCAGTTCGAGTTCCGGTGCTCCCGCTGCTCGGACACCTGGCGCTCACCGTTCGAACCGTTCAGATCCGGCCAGGCGGCCAGTTGGGTGGGCAAGGGGGTCAACGCCGCCTGGGGGCTCCTGGGCGGCAGCGCCAACACCATCGGCACCGCGGTCGACGGGGTGGCCGGTGCCACCTGGGGAGGGGCCAGGGACACGGCGTTCAAGCGCGCGATCGGCAACGCGCAGGGCCACTTCAACCGCTGCGCCCGCTGCACCTCGTACGTCTGTGGACGGTGCTGGAACGCCGACATGGGGCTCTGTCTCCAGTGCGCCCCCGACACCGCCGCCGAGGCGGAGGCGGCTCGTCGGCGCGGGCTCAACGCCTTTGTGACGGATCAGGCGTATGCCGCCGGGCAGAGTGCCGGGCAGGGCTACGACGTCGGGACGGCGCGGCAGTTGGTCTGTCCCCAGTGCCGTACCGAGACCCATGGTGGCGCGTTCTGCCCGGGATGCGGCCACCAGCTCGCCCGGAACCCGCAGTGCGGGTCGTGCGGCGCGGCCGTGCCACAAGGGTCCGCGTTCTGTCCGGGATGTGGAACGCGGCAGTAGAAAGCAGTAGGAAACCCGGGGAACCCGCCACCGGGCGGCGGGACGCGGAACGGCGGAACGGCCCAGGCCGGACGAGCGAGTCGGCCGGGCCGCGCCGGGCCCCCAGCGCCCAGGGCGCTGCCGCAGGGCGTGCGGGCGGACCGCCGGACCGCGGCACGGCGGCCCTGCTCGCTGCTCATGGGCCGGTACCGCGCGCCCACGCCGTCATGAGCAACCACGCCCGGGGGCAGGGTCCAGCCGCGCGCTCCGCGCCCGGACGCCCCTCCTGAGGAACGGCCCGCAGGCCAGCCCCGCCAGCAGGGCCAGCGGATGCCCCCAGTCGGTCAGCGGATCGGCCAGGGCCACCAGGTCATGGAGCAGCATCACGCCGATCACGGCCGGCACGAGGACGCGGGGCAACGGGGCCAGGAACGCCGCGAGCGCGCCCACACTGGCCAGCAGGCCGAAGCTGATGCCGTAGTCGAGCCGGTGCAGCGACGAGTCGGGCAGATGCCCGGTCGCCACGGAGAGGCCGATGGGCAGTTCGGTGCCGAGGGTCGCCGTGACATGTCCGAAGAGGAACACCCCGGCCGCGCGCCAGGCCCCGACGCGACGTTCCAGCGCCGTGAGGACGAGGGCGAAGGCCAGGGCGTACGGGGAGGTGAGGCCGCCCGCGATCCACAGAGCGCTGGCGACCAGGACCAGCGCCGGGCGCTCGGCCAGATGGGCGACATCGGTACTCGAACCGCGCAGGAGGGCGGAGACGGTGGCCTGGTCGCCGTACGCGGCGTAGAGGGAGGTGCCCAGGAGCACCAGGAGGTAGCCGAAGGTGAACGGCGTACCCCGGGGCGTCGGAAACGCCTGACGCCGGAAACCGGCCGATGAACGGGCCCAGCGGGTCGAGATCCGGGCCGAGGCACGATCCGAGGCGGGCGCCGGGGTACGGGCCGGGCGGGCCGGTGTACGGGCCGGTGTACGGGCCGAGCGGGCCGGACACGCCAGGGGACGGTCCGCGAAGAGGCCCCGCCTTCCGGCCCCGCCCCCCGGGCGGACGTCGCCGGCGGCCGGGCGCGGCCGTGGGGCTGCGGGCGGGCGGCGGGTGTCCGCCCCGCGCCGCTGGCACGGCACGGCGGACAGCAGCGAAGGGGACTCGCTCCCGGCTGGACCCGGCCCCGGACCCGAAACCGGAGCCTGGGGCTGAGCCTCCGGCTGGGGCCGGTCCGAAGCCGAAGCCGAAGCCGCAGCCGCGGCCGGAGCCGGTATCCGTATACGGGCCTCGCCGTCGGGCCCCTCGCGTCGTCCGTCCACCATGCGGGGACCCTTCCGTTCAACCCCCGAAACGATCAGTTCCGAAGCACGCCCCGTCGTCCGTGATCAGATCCGCACCGGCCGGCACAGGTCCCACGCGGCCGGACGCGGCCGTGGTGACGAACTCGTTTGTCCGGTGTCGTGCCGCCCGGCCAGGATGGCCGGGAGAGCGTCTGTCAGCCACCGGAGAACGGAGTACGCCGCCATGCCCGATCATCCTCCCTACGCCTACGCCCCCGTCACACTCGACCGGCGCGAGGGACCGTACGGCGAGGTCGTCCTCCGGGAGCGTGGGGCCGACTTCGAGATCATCGCCAACGGCTGTTTCCTGATGGACACCTCCGACGGCCGCTCGGAGCGGCTGCTGATCGACGCGGCGCTCGACGCGCTGCCCGCGACGAGACCGGCTCCGGCCGTCCTGATCGGTGGGCTCGGGGTCGGGTTCTCGCTCGTACGGGCCGCCGAGGAGCCCCGGTGGGGGCGTATCCATGTCGTCGAGCGGGAACCGGCCATTGTCGACTGGCATCTGGACGGGCCGCTGGCCGCGATCTCCGGTGCGGCGCTCGCCGATCCCAGGACCGCGATCCTCCGCGCGGATCTGGTCGCCCACCTCCGTACCACTACGGAGCGTTACGACGCACTGTGTCTGGACATCGACAACGGCCCGGACTGGACCGTCACCGAGGACAACAACAGCCTCTACTCCCCCGCCGGTCTCGCGGACTGTCTGCGTCGGCTCGCGCCGGGCGGCGTGCTCGCCGTCTGGTCCGCGCGGCCGTCCACCGCCTTCGAGCAGGCGCTGCGGGACGCCGGATTCGACGGGGTACGTACGGAAGAGATCGCCGTTGCCCGAGGTGTGCCCGATGTCGTGCATCTCGCGCTCCGGCCGCTCTGAGCGGACCGCCGGACGCGCCCCCGCGCGGGACGTTCGAGGCCGAGCGGCGCAGAGGGCCGTGCGGGACGGCCGGCTCCGATCGCCCCGCACCCTGCGTAGCCGGGACCCGTCCGCTGCCTCTACGCTGCTGATCTGCACAGCTGATCATCCACGGAAATCCACCAGAGAAGTCCGTGCGTTCCGGGGGGAGTGACCCCCGCGAAAACGGGCAGGGGCGGGGCGATGGAACAAACACACACCACCCAGAACGGCGTCGCGGCCACTCCGGGCGCCCAGCGGCGCGTGCTGGTGGTCGAGGACGACACGACGATCGTCGACGCCATCTCCGCCCGGCTGCGGGCCGAGGGATTCCTGGTGCAGACCGCGCTCGACGGCCCCGCGGCCGTCGACGCGGCCGACGCGTGGCAGCCCGATCTGATGGTCCTCGACATCATGCTCCCGGGCTTCGACGGTCTGGAGGTGTGCCGCCGGGTGCAGGCCCGGCGGCCGGTGCCGGTGCTGATGCTCACGGCGCGTGACGACGAGACCGACATGCTGGTGGGCCTCGGGGTCGGTGCCGACGACTACATGACCAAACCGTTCTCCATGCGGGAGCTGGCCGCCCGGGTCCATGTCCTGCTGCGCCGGGTGGAGCGGGCCGCACTGGCCGCCGTGACGCCTCGCAGCGGCATCCTGCGCCTCGGGGAGCTGGAGATCGATCACGCGCAGCGCCGGGTCCGGGTGCGCGCCGACGACGTGCATCTGACGCCGACCGAGTTCGATCTGCTGGTCTGTCTGGCCAACACCCCACGGGCGGTGCTGTCCCGTGAGCAGCTGCTGGCGGAGGTGTGGGACTGGGCGGACGCCTCGGGCACCCGGACCGTCGACAGTCACATCAAGGCACTGCGCCGGAAGATCGGCGCGGAGCGCATCCGTACGGTGCACGGCGTCGGGTACGCCCTGGAGACACCCGCTCCATGACCCCGCCCCGGTCGGGACTGCGGCCCTTCTCCATCAAGGCCAAGCTGGGCACGCTCGTCGTGGTCTCGGTGTTCATCACCACCGGATTGCTGATGGTGGCCGTGCGGACCCGGACGGAGCTTCGGTTCATCACCGTCTTCTCGGTGATCGCCACCCTGCTCATCACCCAGTTCGTGGCGCACGGGCTGACCGCGCCGCTGGACGAGATGACGACCGTGGCGCGCTCCATCTCGCACGGGGACTACACCAGACGGGTGAGCGGCGCGGACCGGCGCGACGAGCTGGGCGACCTCGCGCAGACGATCAACCGCATGGCGGACGATCTGGAGGCCGTGGACCGGCACCGCAAGGAGCTGGTCGCGAACGTCTCGCACGAGTTGCGCACACCCATCGCGGCGCTGAGAGCCGTACTGGAGAACGTGGTGGACGGGGTGTCCGCCGCTGATCCGGAGACGATGCGGACGGCGCTGAAGCAGACGGAACGGCTGGGCAGGCTGGTGGAGACGCTGCTGGACCTGTCCCGTATCGACAGCGGCGTGATGCCGTTGAAGGCCCGCCGCTTCGAGGTGTGGCCCTATCTGTCGGGGGTGCTGAAGGAGGCGAACCTCGCCGCCGCGCACCGCCGGCTGTCCTCGGGTTCGGGGAACCACACCCGTACGGATGTTCATCTGCATCTGGACGTCTCACCGCCCGAGCTGACCGCGCACGCGGACGCGGAACGGCTGCACCAGGTGGTCGCGAACCTGATCGACAACGCCGTCAAGCACAGCCCGCCGCACGGCCGGGTGACGGTGAGGGCCCGGCGCGGGCCGCGTCCGGAGTCGCTGGACCTGGAGGTGGTGGACGAGGGTCCGGGCATTCCGGAGGCCGAGCGGCACCGGGTCTTCGAGCGTTTCAACCGCGGTGACGAGCAGTCCCCGCACGGTCCCGGCAGCGACGGCGGTACGGGACTCGGCCTGGCCATCGCCCGCTGGGCGGTCGATCTGCACGGCGGACGCATCGGGGTGGCCGAATCCTCGCGCGGCTGCCGCATCCAGGTCACCCTTCCGGGGATTCCGCAGCCTCGCGGTTGACATAGGGTTCGAACCGGAAGGGCACGTTCTGCGTGTCGTCCCTCATGGAGACGGTCCACCGGGCCGTAACCGTGGTGTCGTGTACCCGAAGCAAAGCGGAACCCCGCTTGTTTCCCGCCATTTCCCGCACCGAAACCCTTCTTCAGATGTGACTTGCGCGACGAAGAGCGGCCCGGCCTGCGTGGAACGGTCGGGGAGGCGTAGCCTTGATTTCCGCTGTCCATCACCTTGTGAAGCGGAAGAGGGCGGTTGCCGCCGTGTCGTCTCAGTCCCCCAGTAACTCGAGCATCTCGACCGACCAAACGGGGCAGGGGAACAACCCTGCTGCCGCTTTCGGCCCCAATGAGTGGCTAGTCGACGAGATCTACCAGCAGTACCTCCAGGACCCCAATTCGGTCGACCGCGCCTGGTGGGACTTCTTCGCCGACTACAAGCCGGGTAAGACCGGCACGGCGGACAAGCCCACGGTCACAGGAGCCGCGGTGACCCCGGCCCCGGCCGCAGCCGCACCGACCACCACCCCTGCCGCACCGCCCGCCCAGGCACCGGCGCCCGCCGCGGCCCGGCCCGCGGCCGCCGCTGCCGCACCCGTGCGGGCCACCGCCGCCGCCCCGGCGGCTCCGGCGAAGGCCGCCGCCGCTCCGGCCGCGCCCGCGCCCGCCAAGGCTGCCGCCCCCGCCGCGCAGCCGGCGGAACCCGCCAAGGCCGCCCCGGCCAAGGAGGCTCCGGCCACCGAGGCCCCGGCGGGCCCGGAGTACGTGACGCTGCGCGGCCCCTCGGCCGCCGTCGCGAAGAACATGAACGCCTCGCTGGAGCTGCCCACGGCCACGTCCGTGCGCGCCGTCCCGGTGAAGCTGCTCTTCGACAACCGCATCGTCATCAACAACCACCTCAAGCGCGCCCGGGGCGGGAAGATCTCCTTCACGCACCTCATCGGGTACGCGATGGTGCAGGCCCTCAAGGCCATGCCGGGGATGAACCACTCCTTCGCGCTGAAGGACGGCAAGCCGACCCTGGTCAAGCCGGAGCACGTGAACCTCGGTCTGGCCATCGACCTGGTGAAGCCCAACGGCGACCGCCAGCTCGTCGTCGCGGCCATCAAGAAGGCCGAGACGCTCAACTTCTTCGAGTTCTGGCAGGCGTACGAGGACATCGTCCGCCGCGCCCGCAACGGCAAGCTCGGCATGGACGACTTCACCGGCGTCACCGCCTCGCTGACCAACCCCGGCGGGATCGGCACCGTCCACTCGGTGCCCCGTCTGATGCCCGGACAGGGCCTCATCGTGGGCGTCGGCGCGATGGACTACCCGGCGGAGTTCCAGGGCACGTCCCAGGACACCCTGAACAAGCTGGGCATCTCGAAGGTCATGACCCTGACCTCGACGTACGACCACCGGGTCATCCAGGGCGCCGCGTCCGGCGAGTTCCTGCGCATCCTCAGCCAGCTCCTCCTCGGCGAGAACGACTTCTACGACGAGATCTTCAAGGCGCTGCGCATCCCCTACGAGCCGGTCCGCTGGCTCAAGGACATCGACGCCTCGCACGACGACGACGTCACCAAGGCCGCGCGGGTCTTCGAGCTGATCCACTCCTACCGGGTCCGCGGCCACGTCATGGCCGACACCGACCCGCTGGAGTACCGCCAGCGCAAGCACCCCGACCTGGACATCACCGAGCACGGCCTCACCCTCTGGGACCTGGAGCGGGACTTCGCGGTCGGCGGGTTCGCCGGCAAGACGCTGATGAAGCTCCGCGACATCCTCGGTGTGCTGCGTGAGTCGTACTGCCGCACCACCGGCATCGAGTTCATGCACATCCAGGACCCGAAGGAGCGCAGGTGGCTCCAGGACCGGGTGGAGCGCCCGCGTCCCGCGCCCGAGCGTGAGGAGCAGCTGCGCATCCTGCGCCGCCTCAACGCCGCCGAGGCGTTCGAGACCTTCCTCCAGACGAAGTACGTCGGTCAGAAGCGGTTCTCGCTGGAGGGCGGCGAGTCCGTCATCCCGCTGCTCGACGCCGTGCTCGACTCGGCCGCCGAGGCCCGTCTCGACGAGGTCGTCATCGGCATGGCCCACCGCGGCCGGCTGAACGTCCTGGCGAACATCGTCGGCAAGTCGTACGCGCAGATCTTCCGCGAGTTCGAGGGCAATCTCGACCCGCGGTCGATGCACGGTTCCGGCGACGTGAAGTACCACCTGGGCGCCGACGGCACCTTCACCGGTCTGGACGGCGAGCAGATCAAGGTCTCGCTGGCCGCCAACCCCTCGCACCTGGAGGCGGTCGACCCGGTCCTGGAGGGCATCGCCCGCGCCAAGCAGGACATCATCAACAAGGCGGGCACGGACTTCACGGTCCTGCCCGTGGCGCTCCACGGCGACGCGGCCTTCGCGGGCCAGGGCGTCGTCGCCGAGACGCTGAACATGTCGCAGCTGCGCGGCTACCGCACCGGCGGCACCGTGCACGTCGTCATCAACAACCAGGTCGGCTTCACCGCCGCCCCCGAGGCGTCCCGCTCCTCGATGTACGCCACGGACGTGGCGCGCATGATCGAGGCGCCGATCATCCACGTCAACGGCGACGACCCCGAGGCCGTGGTCCGGGTCGCGCGGCTGGCCTTCGAGTACCGGCAGACGTTCAACAAGGACGTCGTCATCGACCTCATCTGCTACCGCCGCCGCGGTCACAACGAGGGCGACAACCCGGAGTTCACCAACCCGCAGATGTACACCCTGATCGACAAGAAGCGCTCGGTGCGCAAGCTCTACACCGAGTCCCTGATCGGTCGCGGTGACATCACGCTGGAGGAGGCCGAGCAGGCGCTCCAGGACTTCCAGGGGCAGCTGGAGAAGGTCTTCGCGGAGGTCCGCGAGGCGACCTCGCACCCGGGCCAGACCCACGTCCCGGACGCGCAGGCGCAGTTCCCGGTGGCGGTCACCACCGCGGTCTCCGAGGAGGTCGTGAAGCGGATCGCCGAGTCCCAGGTCAACATCCCCGAGCAGATCACGGTCCACCCGCGTCTGATGCCGCAGATGCAGCGCCGCGCGGCCTCGGTGGAGAACGGCACGATCGACTGGGGCATGGGCGAGACCCTGGCCATCGGTTCACTGCTGATGGAGGGCACCCCGGTCCGGCTCGCCGGCCAGGACACCCGCCGCGGCACGTTCGGCCAGCGGCACGCGGTCCTCGTCGACCAGGTGACCGGCGAGGACTACACCCCGCTGCTCTACCTCTCCGACGAGCAGGCCCGCTACAACGTCTACGACTCGCTGCTCAGCGAGTACGCGGCGATGGGCTTCGAGTACGGCTACTCGCTGGCCCGTCCGGAGTCCCTGGTCATCTGGGAGGCCCAGTTCGGTGACTTCGTCAACGGCGCGCAGACCGTCGTGGACGAGTTCATCTCCTCGGCCGAGCAGAAGTGGGGCCAGACGTCCGGCGTCACCCTGCTGCTGCCGCACGGTTACGAGGGCCAGGGCCCGGACCACTCGTCCGCCCGCCCGGAGCGTTTCCTCACCCTGTGCGCGCAGAACAACATGACGGTGGCCATGCCGACCCTGCCGTCGAACTACTTCCACCTCCTGCGGTGGCAGGTGCACAACCCGCACCACAAGCCGCTGGTGGTCTTCACCCCGAAGTCGATGCTGCGCCTCAAGGCCGCCGCGTCGAAGGTGGAGGAGTTCACCCAGGGCGGTTTCCGTCCGGTCATCGGCGACGAGTCGGTCAAGGCGGAGGACGTCCGCAAGGTCGTCTTCTGCGCGGGCAAGCTCTACTACGACCTGGACGCCGAGCGGCAGAAGCGTGGCGACACGGAGACCGCGATCATCCGTCTGGAGCGTCTGTACCCGCTGCCGGGTGCCGAGATCCAGGCCGAGATCGCCAAGTACCCGAACGCCGCGAAGTACCTGTGGGCCCAGGAGGAGCCGGCGAACCAGGGTGCCTGGCCGTTCATCGCGCTCAACCTGATCGACCACCTGGACCTGGCCGTCGGCGCCGACGTCCCGCACGGTGAGCGGCTGCGGCGCATCTCGCGTCCGCACGGCTCGTCGCCCGCGGTCGGCTCCGCCAAGCGCCACCAGGCCGAGCAGGCGCAGCTGGTCACCGAGGTCTTCGAGGCCTGACCGGCGGTTGTACGCACGAAGGGTCCGGCCCCCGCGGTGATCGCGGGGGCCGGACCCTTCGGCGTGGCCGGCGCGGGCGCTGGGCCCGGAACGCCACCCGGCTCCCCGGCCGCCCGGCTCGGATGTCTTCCTCGCTCCCCCGGCGGATACGCTTCTGCCATGTACTTCACGGACCGTGGCATCGAGGAGCTGGAGAAGCGGCGCGGCGAGGAGGAGGTCACCTTCGAGTGGCTGGCCGAGCAGTTGCGGACGTTCGTCGATCTCAATCCCGACTTCGAGGTGCCGGTCGAGCGGCTGGCGACCTGGCTGGCCCGGCTGGACGACGAGGACGACGACGAGTAGTCGGCGGCCCCCTCCCCCGGCCGCGGCCCACGCGTGACGCCGTACCGCTCCCCTCGCCAGCCCCGTACCGACCCGGTCAGTACGACGTTCCGCCATGGCGCGCCCCGGCCGCCGTCGCGTCCTCCGGGCCGTCACCGCCCCGCATCCGGTCGTACGCGAGTCCGAGCGCTCCCTGCGCCAGCAGCAGCGCCCCCGCGAAGGCCCATCCGCCGCTGCGGCGACGGATGCCCCAGAGGGTGAGCGGCAGGCCCGCCGCGAGCTGTGCCGTGGCGACGGCTCGGGCCCTGGGACCCCGCATCCAGGGACCGGCCCTGCCGCTCTCGACGGCGTCGAGTTCGGTCCTCACCGCGTCGCGCCAGCCCGCCCAGGCGATCCGCCGGGTGTCGGGCAGCACGTCCGCGACGCTGTGCAGACGATCGGCGGACTCACCCGGAGTGAGACCCGTCGGGAGGGAGAGACCGGTGCCGGTGAGGAGCGCGAGCAGGGCGATCAGCCGGGCGCGGGCGTCGGTCCCGGGGTCGGGACGGGTCAGCACTTCGAGGGCCTGGACGTCGAGCACCGGATCGAGGCCGAGCCGGGCCGCGAAGGTCCGCATGGCCTCGTCCTCGCCGACCGGGGTGCCGTCGGTGAGCCAGACGTAGCCGACCGGGCGGCGGAATCCGGCGGCGAGGGTGAAGCCCGCCCGGTCGGCGTCCCACCACAGGGCCAGGACCGGCCAGGTGGAGCCGACCGCGAGTGCGGTGGCCCAGCCGCCGAGGACCCGGTCGACCGGGTCCGCGACTCCGTCACCGGCCCGGCCGTCCCCGTACCCGCCGTTCCCAGCGCCGCCGCTCACGTCACCGCCGTGCCGGGGCCGCGCTTCGGGGGCGGCCTGCCAGGGCTTGCCCCCGGAGGTGTCCTGCCAGGGTTTTCCCTCGGGGACGAGCACGCTCCACCCGTCACCCGCCCGCGCGAGCAGCATCGGCTCGCGCAGCAGATGGGCCACGGGCCGCACGGCCTCGGGTGCGGCCCGGCACAGCAGCAGTGCTCCCACGGGTGTCGCGTTCATGCCTCACACGCTAGGGCACTTTGTGCGTATATGACGTAATTCGATCGGCCGACGGGTTCACGTTCGCCTTGACTTCCCCTATCCGCGATATATCGTGTTCGAGAAGAGACGCGATATGTTGCGTCACGTCCGCTCTCCGGAGGTCAGTTCCATGCCTGTGTCGACGTGGGCCGTCGCCGTGCCTCAGAAGCTCACCTTCGATGACCCTGTGACGACGCTGAACGTGCGGATCGTCAACGGTACGGTCAACGTCGTGGGCACCGAGGAACCGACCGCCCGGCTGGAGGTCTCCGAGATCGACGGCCCACCGCTGATCGTGACCCAGCAGGACGGTGTCCTCACGGTCTCCTACGAGGACCTGCCCTGGCAGGGCTTCCTCAAGTGGCTGGAGGGCAAGGGGCGTCTCCGGAGTGCCGTCGTCTCGCTCACCGTGCCGGCCGGCGCGGCGGTGGAGGTCGGAGTCGTCGGCGCCGGAGCGGTGATCTCCGGCATCCATGGCCGTACTGCCGTACGCGGCGTCACCGGCGACACCGCCCTCGTCGGGCTCTCGGGCGAGGTCCGGGCCGACACGGTCTCCGGGAACCTGGAGGCGCAGTCCGTCACGGGCGACCTCCGCTTCAAGTCGGTCTCCGGCGATCTGACGGTCGTCGAGGGGTCGGCCGCCTCCCTGCGGGCCGAGTCGGTCAGCGGCAGCATGGTGCTCGACCTGGGACCGGACGGCGGGCCCACGGACATCCGGCTGACCACGGTCTCCGGGGAGATCGCCATCCGGCTGCCGCACCCGGCGGACGCGAAGGTCGAGGCGAACACCGCGAGCGGTTCCGTCTCCAACGCGTTCGAGGACCTTCGGGTGGGCGGCCAGTGGGGCGCGAAGAAGATCACCGGCACGCTCGGGGCCGGGACCGGGGCGCTCCGGGCGACGACGGTCTCCGGTTCGATCGCCCTGCTGCGCCGCCCACCGACCGAGGAAGATCCGCGACCGGCCGAGCCGACCGGAAAGGTGCTCTGACATGCCCCCCGTATTCGCCCATGGGCGCCTGCGCCTGTATCTGCTCAAACTGCTCGACGAGGCCCCCCGCCACGGGTACGAGGTGATCCGGCTGCTGGAGGAGCGCTTCCAGGGCCTGTACGCGCCTTCGGCGGGCACGGTGTACCCCCGCCTGGCCAAGCTGGAGGCGGAGGGCCTGGTCACCCACGCCACCGAGGGCGGCCGGAAGGTCTACTCGATCACCGATGCCGGACGGGCCGAACTGGCCGGAAGGAGCGGCGAGCTGGCCGACCTCGAACTGGAGATCCGCGAGTCGGTGTCGGAGCTGGCCGCCGAGATCCGCGACGACGTGCGCGGCGCGGCGGGCAAGCTGCGCAGCGAGATGCGGGCGGCGGCGACGGAGACCCGGCAGACGGCCGACGGCTCCCGGTCCGCCGACTCCGGCTCCGGCTCCGGCTCCGGCTCCGGCAAGAAGGGGGAACGTACGTCGCCCTTCGCCGACTTCCCCGACTTCACCGAGCACGAGGCGTGGCGGACGGCGAAGGAGGAGCTGCGCCGGGCCAGGCAGGAGTGGAAGGAGCAGGCCCGCCGGGCGAAGGACGAGTCCCGGCGCGCCCGCGAGGACGCCCAGCGGGCCCGCCGCCAGGCCAAGGAGGCCCAGGAGAAGGCGCGCGAGCAGATGCAGCACGTCGCCCAGCAGGTGCAGGAGCACTTCGCACGGGGCGACTGGCCGGCCGGGGTGCGGGAGGGGCTGGCCGAGATCGGCGGTCAGCTCGGCGGCTTCGCCCGGACGGGCACCTGGCCGCCGTACGCCAAGCCGGAGCCCGCCGACGCGGCCCCGGAGTGGGCCGCCGACACGGCGTCCACCGGCGATCCGGCCCGCGACCTGGACCGGCTGCTCGACCGCTTCCGGGACGACATCCGGGACGCGGCGCGGGACCGGGGCGTCACCGAGGAGCAGATGACGGAGGCCCGGAACCACCTCGCGACCGCGGCGGCCCGGATCGACGCGCTGCTGCGCCGGGACGACGACGGCGAGAGGTGACCCGCGAGGAGGTCCGCACTCCTGGGCCTCCTGGCCGAGGGAGGGCGCTCGCGCACCCGGGTCTCCTCACCGGGGAGCGCGCTCACGCCATCCGGGCCCCCTACCGCTGAGGGAGCGGGCCGGGCGGTGGCGCCACCCCGTGCGCCACCGCCCGGCCCGCTCCTCACCGCGCCTCACCCGGCCTTCACGTGATCGGCCACGCACCCGCACCCCGCCCCGGCAAGGGAACGGGCCCGGCAGAGCGCCGCCGCCCCGCACACCCACGCCCGGCCTGCGGTCTCCCCACTCCCGGCCGGACCCTCACCGCGCCTCACCCGGCCCGCAGGGGCCGGTCCACCACTCGGCCCCTCCCCGCACGGAGTCCGGTCCGGCGGAGCAGCGCCCCGCGTGCCCACGCCCGGTCCCCGGTCCGCCCCCGCCCGCACCTCACCTGGCCTTCGCCGACTGGCCACGCCCCGGACCCCGCCCCGGCAAGGAGCGGGCCCGGCGGAGCGTCGCCGCCTTGTACACCCACGCCTCGGCACGCGGTCTGCCCCGGTCACGCCCACGCCTCGCCCCGGCCCCGGCCCCGACCGGCCGGTCGCCCATCCGGCCCCCTCCCGCCACGGGGCCCGGTCCGGCGGAGCAGCGCCCCGTGCGCCCACGCCCGGTCCCCGGCCTGCCCACGCCTCACCCGGCCCTCGCCCGGCCCGGTCACGCACCCGCACCCCGCCCCGGCAAGGGAGCAGGCCCGGCGGAGCGCCGCCCCCGCACACCCACGCCCGGTCCCCGGCCTGCCCCCGCCCACGCCTCGCCTCATCCAGCCTTCGCCCGGCCCGCCGCGCCCCCGTCTCCGTACAGGGCGCGCTCCACCGTCGGGTAGGTCGCGTCGTGTTCGGCGAGCACGTCGGCGACCACCCCGCCCGGCCTGGCCGTGAGGGCCAGCAGGAGGTGTTCGTCGCCGATCGACCGGTCCCCGCGTCCCACGGCGATGCGCAGCGACTTCTCCAGGACCTTCTTCGCGTCCCGGGTGAACGGGCGGCGGCCGGACCCGCGCGGCGCCGCTGCCCCCGCGTCCCGGAGCGCGCCCTCGCCGTGCGCCTCCTCGACGCGGGCGACGATCTCGGAGACATCGATGCCGAACTCGGCGAGGGCCTCGGTGTCGGCGTCGGTCAGCCCACCGCGTCTGCGCGTCCGCGCGAGGGCGGCCTCCACCGAGGCGCGGCGGTCGGTGATGCCCAGGGCCGTGAGGGCGAACGCGGCGCGGGTGCCCTCGCGGTCGAGCAGGGCGAGCAGCAGGTGCTCCTCGCCGACCGTGCCGGAACCCGCCCGCTCGGTGTGGCCCACGGCTCCGGTGACGACGGCCCGGGCGGCCCGGGTGAATCGCTCGAACATCATTGCCTCCCGTACTTCTTGTGCGCCGCCTGGCGGCTGACGCCCAACTCGGCCGCGATCTCCTGCCACGACCACCCCTGGGCGCGGGCGCTTCTGACGTGTACCGCCTCCAGCCGCTCCAGCAGCCGCCGCAGCGCGGCGACGGCGCGCAGCCCGGTCCGGGGATCACGGTCACCGGCACGTGCGGCGAGATCCGTTGCATCGGTCATGACGTCAACGTACGTTGACAGTTCGGTTACGTCAATCCAAGTTGACAGGAGGTCGGGGGCGAGCCGCCGAGGGCGGGTCCGTCGCGCGTCCGCTCACACCGAGGTCAGCACGATCTTCCCGAAGTGGTCGCCCGACGCCAGCCGTTCGAAGCCCTCGCGGGCCCGGTCCAGCGGCAGCACCTCGTCGATGACGGGCCGCACCCCGGTCGTCGCGCAGAACGCCAGCAGATCCTCCAGCTCGTCCTTGGTGCCCATCGTCGAGCCGACGACCCTCAGCTCCAGGAAGAAGATCCGGGTCAGTTCCGCGTGCGAGGGGCGGTCACCGCTGGTCGCGCCGGAGATCACCAGGGTGCCACCGGGGCGCAGGGACTTGACGGAGTGCGACCAGGTCGCGGCGCCGACGGTCTCGATGACGGCGTCCACCCGCCGGGGCAGCCGCGCGCCGGGCTCGTACGCCTCGATCGCGCCCAGTTCCACGGCCCGTTCGCGCTTGGTCTCGTCCCGGCTGGTCGCGTACATCCGCAGGCCCGCCGCACGGCCGAGCATGATCGCGGCGGTGGCCACCCCGCCACCCGCGCCCTGCACGAGGACCGAATCCCCGGGGCGGACACCGGCGTTGGTGAAGAGCATCCGGTACGCGGTCAGCCAGGCGGTGGGCAGACAGGCCGCCTGCTCGAAGGTCAGCTCGCGGGGCTTGGGCAGGACGTTCCAGGACGGTACGGTCACCCGTTCGGCGAAGGTGCCCTGGTAGCGCTCGGTGAGGATGGAGCGGGGCTCGTCCGGGCCGACGCCGTGCCCGGTCTGTCCGATGACGGAGTGCAGGACGACCTCGTTGCCGTCCTCGTCGGTCCCGGCGGCGTCACAGCCGAGGATCATCGGCAGCCGGTCCTCGGTGAGGCCGACGCCGCGCAGGGACCAGAGGTCGTGGTGGTTGAGGGAGGCGGCCCTGACGTCGACGGTGGTCCAGCCGGGGCGTGAACCGGGCGCGGGGCGCTCGCCCAGCTCAAGGCCGTCGAGGGGCTGGTCGCGGTCGATACGGGCGGCGTAGGCGGCGAACATGCCACCGACCATAGGGCGGCCGGACGTCCCGCGGAACCGCCCCGCGGTGTGACACGCGCCGCGGGGCGGGAGCCGGACCCGTCCGGCTCCCGCGTGGCGTCAGCGCCGCGCGACACCCTCCGCGCGGGCGGCGGCGGCGACCGCCGCCGTGACCGCCGGGGCGACGCGCTCGTCGAACGGCGACGGGATCACGTAGTCCGCGGCCAGCTCGTCGCCCACGACGTCCGCGAGCGCGTTCGCCGCGGCGATCTTCATGCCCTCGGTGATCCGCGAGGCCCTGACCTGGAGGGCGCCCGCGAAGATGCCCGGGAAGGCGAGGACGTTGTTGATCTGGTTCGGGTAGTCCGAACGCCCGGTCGCCACGACCGCCGCGTACTTGTGCGCGATGTCGGGCTGGACCTCGGGGTTCGGATTGGCCATGGCGAAGACGTACGCGCCGGGTGCCATCGAGGCGACGGCGGCCTCCGGGACCGTACCGCCGGAGACCCCGATGAAGACGTCGGCGCCGGCCAGCGCCGACTCCAACGAGCCGGAGAGGCCCGCCTTGTTGGTCAGCTCGGCCAGCTCGCGCTTGACGTCCGTCAGGTCGCCCCGGTCCCGGCTGACGATGCCCTTGCGGTCGGCCACGGCGACATCGCCGATGCCCGCCGCCAGCAGGAACTTGGCGATGGCGACGCCGGCCGCTCCCGCACCGGAGATGACACCGCGCAGCTCGCCCAGGGTCCGCCCGGAGAGCTTCGCCGCGTTGCGCAGCGCCGCCAGGGTGACGACGGCCGTGCCGTGCTGGTCGTCGTGGAACACCGGGATGTCCAGGCGCTCCTGGAGCCTGCGCTCGATCTCGAAGCAGCGCGGCGCCGAGATGTCCTCCAGGTTGACGCCCCCGAAGGACGGCGCGAGCCGCACGACGGTCTCGACGATCTCGTCCGCGTCGGTGGTGGCGAGCGCGATCGGCACCGCGTCGACGCCACCGAACTGCTTGAAGAGGATCGCCTTGCCCTCCATCACCGGGAGCGACGCCTCGGGGCCGATGTCGCCGAGGCCGAGCACCGCGGTGCCGTCCGTCACGACGGCGACGACCTGTGACTTCCAGGTGTAGTCGTGGACCAGCTCCGGGTTCTCGGCGATCGCGCTGCACACCTTCGCGACCCCGGGCGTGTAGGCGAGGGACAGGTCATCCTTGTCGCGCACGGGCACGGTGGCCTGGATCGCCATCTTCCCGCCGCGGTGGAGGGCGAAGGCCGGATCGAAGGGCTCGTCCGGAGCCCCGCCCACGCGGACCGGCCCCGTACCGGCGCTCAGGTCCGCCGCGCTCACGCTGTTCGCACCGTCCGCGTATGTCGTTTCACTGTCGCTGCGAGGATTGACGATCTCCGCTGCCATGGTGTGTAACCCCTTAAGTCTTCAATGATTGAGGGTGGCCGCTCCTGGTCGAGGAGGGGTGGGCGGGCACCGCGTCCGCGTCCCGTCCGGCCGATCGGCTCGCCGGGCGGCGGGAAGGACACGCACGCGCGGACGCGCCGCACACGCGTCCTGGGCCCCGGGTGAGGGGTGTAAGGATCTTTCTTACCCGAAGGACCGTGTCATGGACGAGTCCATAATGAGTCGATCGCATGACAGTGGCATGGCTCATAGTCGACTTGTCGCGACAAGTCGACCGAGAGGCTGCAAAGTCGTCCACCGCCCGGGACGTCCCGGAAGATCTTGCGTCGATCACGCGAAAGCCGACAGATGATCCGGTCCTGGTCCACCGGGTCCTGAGGTTCGGGGGTCGCCCGTTATCCGATTTTGACATGGTCAGCCCCTTGGAAGAGCCCGTCCGAATGGCAAGATGCCCTAATCACACCAGGTGGCGGGCGCACGAAGGCGCGTACCCGCCCCACCGGCAACGTCTCCCTCACCCGCGGAGGAACCCGACCATGACCGCAAGCACCAGGCGTCACACGGCCGCGAAGTCACGGATAGCAGCGGTCGGCGCGATCGCGGTCGCCGGCACCATGCTGCTGACCGCCTGCGGCGACCAGACGAAGAGCGGTTCCCCGGACTCCGGCTCGGTGTCCAGCTCCGGCAAGGCATCCGCCCAGGGCGCCCCGCTGGCCGATCTGCTGCCTCCCGAGATCAAGGCGAAGGGCGTCGTCAAGGTCGGTTCGGACATCGCGTACGCGCCGGTCGAGTTCAAGGACGACAGCGGCAAGACCGTCGGCATCGACCCCGATGTGGCCGATGCCCTCGGCAAGCAGCTCGGCGTGCGGTTCGAGTTCGAGAAGGGCACCTTCGACGCGCTGCTGACCGGCCTGCGGTCCAAGCGCTACGACGTGGCCATGTCGGCGATGACCGACACGGCGGCCCGCCAGAACGGCGTCGACGCCGACACCGGCAAGAAGGTCGGCGAGGGTGTCGACTTCGTCGACTACTTCCACGCCGGGGTGTCGCTCTACACCCTCAAGGGGAAGACCCGGTCCATCCAGGGCTGGGACGACCTCTGCGGCAAGAAGATCGTCGTCCAGCGCGCCACGATCTCGCACGACATGGCCAAGGAGCAGGCCAAGAAGTGCGGTGCGAAGAAGCTCTCCATCGAGCCGTTCGACGACGACCAGCAGGCCCAGACCCGGCTGCGCGGCGGCGGCGCCGACGTCGGCTCCTCCGACTTCCCGGTCGCCGCGTACGCGGTCAAGACCTCGGGCGGCGGCAAGGACTTCGAGATCGTCGGCGACCAGGTCCAGGCCGCCCCCTACGGCATGGCGGTCAGCAAGTCGAACACCAAGCTGCGGGACGCCATCAAGGCCGCGCTCGACGCGATCATCAAGAACGGCGAGTACGGCAAGATCGTCACCAAATGGGGTGTCGAGGCCGGAGCGGTGACCGAGGCCGCCGTCAACGGCGGCAAGTGACCGGACCCGTACCGCGTCACTGAAAGGCAGTACCCGTGTCTGTTGACATCACCGAACGGGACCCGGAAGGCACCCCGAGCGCCGGACCGGCGGTCATCAAGGCCGTCCCGGTCCGGCACTACGGGCGATACCTCTCCGCGGTCATCGCCATCGCCGCTCTCGTCGCGATCGTCTACGCCTTCGGGCAGGGCAAGATCAACTGGGGGGCGGTCCCCGACTACTTCTTCGACGACCGGATCGTCAAGGGCGTCGGCCAGACCCTGCTGCTGACCGTGCTGTCCATGGTCATCGGCGTGGTCGGCGGCATCCTGCTGGCCGTCATGCGGCTGTCGAAGAACCCGGTCACGGCGTCGATCGCCTGGTCGTACATCTGGTTCTTCCGCGGCACCCCGGTCCTGGTCCAGCTGTTCGTCTGGTTCAACCTGGGCCTGGTCTTCGAGTACATCAACCTCGGTCCGATCTACAAGGACTACTGGTCGAGCTTCATGACGCCGCTCCTGACGGCGCTGCTCGGCCTCGGCCTCAACGAGGCCGCGTACATGGCGGAGATCTGCCGGGCCGGTCTCCTCTCGGTCGACGAGGGCCAGACCGAGGCGTCGCACGCGCTCGGCATGAGCCACGGCAGGACGCTGCGCCGCATCGTGATCCCGCAGGCCATGCGCGTCATCGTGCCCCCGACGGGCAACGAGGTCATCAACATGCTGAAGACGACCTCGCTCGTCTCGGCGGTGCAGTTCTCCGAACTCTTCAGATACGCCCAGGACATCGGCCAGACGTCCGGGGCCCCGGTGGAGATGTACTTCCTCGCCGCGGCCTGGTACCTCGTCATGACCTCGGTGCTGAGCGTCGGCCAGTTCTATCTGGAGCGGTACTACGCACGCGGTTCGAGCCGGAGCCTGCCGCTGACCCCGCTGCAGCGGATCAGGGCCGGCGTGTTCTCGCTGGGCCGTCCGAAGGGAGGGATGGCATGACCACCACCGCCATGGTGAAGGCCGAGGGCGTCCACAAGTCCTTCGGGGCCGCGCACATCCTCAAGGGCATCGACCTGGAGGTCGCCCCGCGTGAGGTCTTCTGTCTGATCGGCCCGTCCGGTTCCGGCAAGTCGACCTTCCTGCGGTGCATCAACCACCTGGAGAAGATCAACGCCGGGCGGCTGTACGTCGACGGCGAGCTGGTCGGCTACCGCCAGAAGGGCGACAAGCTGTACGAGCTGAAGGACAGCGAGGTCTCCCTGAAGCGCCGGGACATCGGCATGGTCTTCCAGCGCTTCAACCTCTTCCCGCACATGACGGCGATCGAGAACGTCATGGAGGCCCCGGTCCAGGTCAAGCGCGAGGCGAGGGCCGTCGCCAGGGCCCGCGCGGAGCGGTTGCTGGACCGGGTCGGTCTCGCCGACAAGGCGGCCAACTACCCGTCCCAGCTCTCCGGCGGCCAGCAGCAGCGGGTCGCCATCGCGCGGGCGCTGGCGATGGAGCCGAAGCTGATGCTCTTCGACGAGCCGACGTCGGCCCTCGACCCGGAGCTGGTCGGCGACGTCCTGGACGTCATGCGCGGACTCGCCGAGGACGGCATGACGATGATCGTCGTGACGCACGAGATGGGCTTCGCCCGTGAGGTCGGGGACGCGCTGGTCTTCATGGACGACGGCGTGGTGGTCGAATCGGGCCACCCGCGCGACGTACTGACCGATCCGCAGCACGAGCGGACGAAGTCGTTCCTGTCGAAGGTGCTGTAGCGGCACGGGACGGCCACCGGACACGGGCGCGCGAGTGGCGCGGGACGGGTGGTACGGACGTACGGGTCGCCCCGTACGTCCGTACCACCCGTCCCCGTATCCCCGCTCCTGTCCCCTTTCCCCGCCCGGCCGCGGCGCCCGCCACCGCACGTATATTGGGCCCCCGCCTAGAGCTACTAGGTTTTTTCGTCCGGGTTTCCCGGTGAAACGGAGGTGGGGCATGGCACGTGCCGGTCTTACGAGAGACCGTGTGGTGGAGGCCGCGGCGGACCTGGCGGACGCCGTGGGGTTCGACAACGTCACGGTGTCCGCCCTGGCGCGGGGCTTCGGCGTCAAGGACGCCAGCCTGTACTCGCACATCAGCAACCTGCGGGACCTGCGGACCGGGGTCGCGCTGCTGGCGTCCTCGGAGTTCGCCGACCGCATCTCAGCCGCCGTGGCGGGCCGGGCCGGCAAGGACGCCCTCGTGGCGTTCGCCGACGCCTACCGGGCGTTCGTACTGGAGCGGCCGGGACGGTACGCAGCGACCCAGTTCCCGGTCGACCCGGAGGTGGCCACGGCGTCCCCGGCCTACGCCAGGACCCTGGACGTCACGTACTCGATGATGCGCGCGTACGACCTGCCCGAGCCGGATCTGACGGACGCGGTACGGCTGCTGCGCAGCACCTTCCACGGCTACAGCGCCCTGGAGGCCAACGGCGCCTTCCACGACTCACGTGATGTGCGGGCGTCCTGGGAGCGGGGGGTCGAGGCCCTGCACGTACTGCTGGAGCACTGGCCCCCGGCACGGGAGTCCGCGCCGCCCGCGTCGCGCGTACCCGCCCCGCCGGCCCGGTCCACCCCCGTCCGGCGGCCGATGACCAGGAGATGACCCGACCGGCCGATGCCCCGGCAAGGACCCCGACCGGCTACTTGACGGCGAGTACGAGACTGTCGGACGGCGAGCTCCACACCGTCCGCGCCTCCGCGAACCCGGCCCCGCGCAGCGTCTCGGCGTGCCAGCGCACGGAGGGCATGTCCCCGTCGGCGTGCTCTCCGTAGATCTCGAACCGCTCGGCGGTCGGCCCGGCCAGCACCGGGTCCTCGGCGGCGAGCGCCCACCAGTCCGCCCAGTCGAGCGCGCCCCCCGCCTTGGCCCGGTCCATCACGGCGTGCCGGTGGGCGCGTTCGGCGGCGTTGATGCGGGGGGTCTCGGGGTCGATCATGTGGTCCGCGTTCATGAACACCCCACCGTCCCTGACCAGCCGCCCGATCCGGCGGTAGAGCCCGGCCAGCGGCTCGGCGTGCAGCCAGTGCAGCGCGGTGGCGGTGAGAACGGCGTCGTACGAGTCGTACGGCAGCCGCTCGGTCCAGTCGGGGTCCTTGAGATCGGCGGTGACGAAGGTGACCCGCCCGTCGCCGTCGAAGGAACCGCGCGCGATGGCGAGCAGCGCCGGGTCGAGGTCGACGCCGGTACTGGTGGCCCGGGGGAACCTCTTGAGCAGCCGGTCCGTGATACTTCCGGTACCGCACGCGAGATCGAGCACCCTGGGCTCGGGCCCCACGAGGGCTTCGACCATGTCCAGCATCACCCGGAACCGCTCCTCGCGGTCGGGCATGTACCACTCCTGCTGCCGGTCCCAGCTCTCCTGCCAGGACTGCCAGTTGGTGCCCTGCTCGGCTGCCGTCATCCGAAACCCTCCACAGCGTAATACTCTCGAAGCACAGTCGGCCGTTACAGCACCGATGGTACCGACTTTAGACCGACGCCCGTAAGGACTACAAGTGGAACTGGCCTATTACTCGGACTACGCCGTGCGCCTGGTCAACACCGAGGAGCCGGCCCGCGGCAAGGACTCCCTGACGTCCGTCGAGGCGGTCCGCGACCTGTTCGGCGCCAACCGCCAGGCGGCCCGGCGCACGACCGACTCGGACGTGACGCGCTTCCGGTCCGTACGGGGGCGGCTGCGCGCGGTCTTCGAGGCGGCCGACGCGGGCGACGAGACACTCGCCGTCGACCTGCTCAACTCACTGCTGCTGGAGTTCCCGGTCAGCCCGCAGATCTCCGGCCACGAGGTCCGCGACGACAACGGCAGACCCGACTGGCACATGCACCTGGCCGACCACCCGTCGAACGCGACGGCCGGGTACGCCGCCATCGCGGCGATGGGCCTGGCGTTCCATCTGACGACGCACGGCGTGAACCGGCTCGGCCTGTGCGAGGCGGCCCCGTGCCGCAACGCCTATCTGGACACCTCGACGAACCGCTCTCGCCGCTACTGCTCGGACCGCTGCGCGACCCGCGCCAATGTCGCCGCCTACCGGGCCCGCAAGCGTCTGGAGACGGAACGGTCGGCGAGCACCGGCCGCAGCGCCGACACCGCCCAGCCCAGCACCGCGCGCACCGACCGCCGGTCGGACGTCAGCGGCCGGTAGCGGACGCGCACCCGGGCCAGCACCAGTTCCTCCGGCACGGCCCCGTAGTCGGTGCTGTCCCCGCCCGCGAACGTGTTGTCGGCCAGCACCCACCAGCCGCCCTCCCGCCGCTCGGCGGCCCGCTTCACGACGAGCAGGTCCTGCTGGAACGGATGGCGCAGGATCACCACGTCACCCGGGCGCACCGGCGCCCCGTACTGCACCAGCAGCCGGTCCCCGTGGTAGAGCGTGGGCACCATGGACGGCCCCGTCACCTCCACCACCTGGAACGGCACTCGCCCCGCCAGCCCGCGTCGGGGCTCCTGCGTCAGCTCCGGCATCTCCGGCACCTCCCCGGTCCTTCGGTACATCCGTCCAGTACACCGTTGCGCACATCGCGCCTCTCAGTCCCTATCCGCCCCGGACTTTTGGCCTAAGCCCATGGGCCAGCCGCGAAAAGGCGTGCCTCACGGAGTAATGTCCCACCTGAGAAGACGATCACGAGGAAGGACAGCTCATGCTCTCCCGCCTGTTCGCCCCCAAGGTGAAGGTCAGCGCCCACTGCGACCTTCCCTGCGGCGTGTACGACCCGGCCCAGGCCCGCATCGAGGCGGAGTCCGTCAAGGCCGTCCAGGAGAAGTACCAGGCCAACGAGGACGCGGACTTCCGCACCCGCGCCATCCTGATCAAGGAACAGCGCGCGGAGCTCGCGAAGCACCACGTGTCGGTGCTCTGGAGCGACTACTTCAAGCCCCCGCACTTCGAGAAGTACCCGGAGCTGCACCAGCTGGTCAACGACACCCTGAAGGCGCTCTCCGCGGCCAAGGGCTCGAACGACCCGGCGACGGGCCAGAAGGCGCTCGACCTGATCGCGCAGATCGACAAGATCTTCTGGGAGACCAAGAAGGCTTGATCTATGGCCAGGCCGTCTGACCTGCGGTTTCGCTGATCAGATCGCCCACCTGTCCGCACCCGGTCCGCAGGCCGCCGAGAACGGCGTCCATGACGGAGCGGGTGCGGTCTTGTTCTCCCGGCCGCAGGTGCGCGTAGATCCGGAGGGTTATACCCACCTATTGCCTGGATACCGAACTCACCAGACGGACCGATCAGCCAGCATCATGCCGCATCAGCAACCAACCACGTGAGACATCCTCTTAGAACCACCACCCCGCAGAATCTGCTTCGGGCGATTCCGAATCGAGGCACTTGGAGCCTCTGTCGCACTGCGGTGTGGGCGGCAAGAGCAGACCGCCCCATCGCTCTCGTAGGCCACCAGTCGATCGATTACCACTGCTGGGATGTCCCGCTCAAGTCACCACGCCTGTGCCCCTCGACGGGACGAACGACGACACTGACGCCATGCGCGGCGACAAAGGATCGTGCTCGTCGGGTCAGTCCGTCGGGCACATCGTTGATATGAACATTCACCCGAGGGACGCTACCCAGTGGCCGCGGTGTGAGCATGCCCGGGACCAGCCTCCGTTCCCAGAAGCAGCCTCACCGGTCCACGACCCTGTTCCGCACGTCTGAGTGTCCGAAACTGCCGATAGACGATAGCGGACAAGCCCACGTGCTCCTCCGTACCCGGCCCACCGCCACCTATCCGCCGGGCACTGACACCAGCCGGTCTTCCGGTATCCGCACGCACTGCGACATCACAGTGCAATAGTTCTGCGACCTGATCAACGCACTCAAACCCGCCACACTTCGGAGCCGTCATGCGTAAGACCGCCCTGTCCGCTGTTGCCCTCGTCATCGCCTTGGCGGCCATGACGGCATGCGAGTCGGGGAGTGATCAGACGAACGACCAGTCGAAGAACACCACCACTGCAACCGCTGACGTCCCGACCAAGCCGGCAGCGAAGGAGCCCACGGCCAGCGACGCCTTCAAGGCCCTTTCCCACAAAGTCGCGTCCGCCAAGCTCTCGGGCGTTGTCACCGAGGACGACGACCCGAACCATCTCCTCGGCCGCCCCAACCAGTACACCAGCAAGGTCACGTTCACGGACCTCCGCATCAAGGTCGACGACGTCGCCGACGCGGAGCCCGGCAGCGTCGGGCTCGGCGGAGCGATCGAGGTCTTCACGACCGCAGCCGACTCCCAGGCCCGCGCCGACTACATCCAGAACGTCACCAAGGGCATGCCCACGCTCGCCGAGTACGATTTTGTCAGCGGCACCGTACTCATCCGCGTCAGCCACTACCTCACCCCGACCCAGGCTGCCGGCTACAAGGCCGCTGCCGCCGCCCTCGGGTAGGCGCCACCACGTCGGCGGACCTGCTGATCGCTCCCCGCCAGCCGGACACTGCAAGGAGCCCGAACCGTTCGTCGACACGACGGAGGCCGGCCCCGGCGGGCAATGGCCGACGAAGGCGGCGTCAGCTCCGACGGCTGATCACGGAAGCGGATACGCCCGGACACACTGGCATGGTGCAACTTCTTCCGTGGCGCAGGCGCGCCCAGAGCGCATCCCGATGCCCTCGCTGCTCGTGGCAGCGAGGGCATCATTCGTCAGACGGCGCGAGCTGTGAGTAACTGTGCGACCCACCTCGTGGCCTGGGTCTGTAAAACGTTCGGCTCTGTCTCACATTCGGTGGTGACTCTGCGTGGTGAGTGTCGTTGACATCGATGTGATGGATGTCAACCAGCTTGCGCAGATGGTATTTGCGGGGATATCTCCGCTGGTCATTGAGGATGTGGTCGACGAGGGCGAGCGGGTCGTGGTGAGGGCGCGGACTCCGCAGAAGACCGCGCCCTGCCCCGTGTGCGGGGCCTCGTCGGGGCGCGTTCACGGGTATCACTGGCGGACCGTGGCCGACGTACCGGTCGACGGCCGACGAGTGGTGGTCCGTGTACGGGTGCGGCGTCTGGTCTGTCCGACACACGGCTGCCGCCACACCTTCCGCGAGCAGGTGCCCGGGGTGCTGGAGCGTTATCAGCGACGCACCACCCGCCTGACCGCGCAGGTCAAGGCGGTAGTCAAGGAGTTAGCGGGCCGGGCAGGGACGCGCGTACTGGCGATACTCGCGGTAGGCCTGTCGCGTCACACGGCTCTGCGGGCCCTGTTGCGGATTCCGTTGCCCACGGGACGGGCGCCCCGCGTGATCGGCGTCGACGATTTCGCTCTGCGCCGGCGGCACCGCTATGCCACCGTGGTGATCGACGCCGAGACCCATGAGCGGATCGACGTGCTGCCCGACCGCACGGCTGACACTCTGGAAGCCTGGCTGCGCGAACATCGGAGCGTCGAGATCGTGTGCCGTGACGGCTCGGCGACCTACGCCGAGGCCATCCGCCGCGCTCTGCCCGATGCAGTGCAGGTCGGTGACCGCCGGCATTTATGGCACAACCTGTGCGAAGCCGCCCTGAGCGAGATCAAGGCGCACAGCACCTGCTGGGCCACCGTGCTGGAGGCGCCCCTGTATGACGGGCCCCGCGCACGGACCACCCTGGAGCGCTGGCACCAGATTCACGACCTCCTCGACCAGGGCGTGGGTCTCCTCGAGTGCGGCCGCCGTCTGCATCTGGCCCTGAATACCGTCAAACGCTATGCCCGAGCCGACCGGCCCGAGCGGATGCTCCGCGTCCCGAAATACCGCGCCAGCCTCGTCGATCCCTACCGCGAGCACCTGCGCAAACGCCGGGCTGACGACCCCGCCGTCCCCGTCCAGCACCTCTTCGGAGAGATCAAGGCCCTTGGCTTCACGGGCTGCCTCAACCTCCTGCACAAGTACATCAACCAAGGGCGCGCGGACGCCGACCGCAGCCATATCTCCGCACGCAGACTCGCCGGATGCTCCTCACCAGGCCCGACAACCTCAAGGCCGAGCACCACGACCTCCTGGCCCGGCTCACCGCCGCCTGCCCCGAGTTGACCCAACTGGCAACCCACATCCGGACCTTCGCTCTACTTCTGAAGCCTCAGCCAGAAAACGCCGATGCACTCGACCGATGGGTCGCCCAGGTCCGCGCGGCCGATCTGCCGTATCTGCACGCCTTCACCCGCGGTCTCGAGCGAGACCGCGACGCTGTGATCGCCGCATTCACACTCCCGTACAGCAACGGCCCGACCGAGGGCGTCAACACCAAGACCAAGCGGATTGCCCGCCAGATGCACGGACGAGCAGGCTTCACCCTCCTTCGCCACCGCATCCTCCTCGGATAACACCACGCAGAGTCACCACCGAATGTGAGACAGAGCCGAACGTTTTACAGACCCACGAAGGGAACCCCGTGGCTCAGCAGACCGACGACCAGCCGAAGGCGCTCAAGCCGGCCCTCGAATCCATGACCCTGCTGGTCGCCGCCGTCATCGTCCACGACAAGGCCACCAACCGAGTCGTCCTCCTCCAGCGCAGCGAGAACGCCAAGTTCGCCCAGGGCATGTGGGACCTCCCGGTCGGCAAGAGCGAACCAGGCGAGCCCATCACGGAAACCGCAGTCCGCGAGCTCTACGAGGAGACCGGCCTCACGGTGAAGCCCGAGTCCCTTAAGGTCGCGCACATCATTCACGGGGCCTGGGGCGTTGAGTCCCCCAATGGATTCCTCACGGTCGTATTCGCCACCCACGAATGGACCGGCGAACCCGAAAACCGCGAGCCCCGCGAGCACGCGCAGGTCCGGTGGGTCGACGCCGACGCAGTACCCGAGAATTTCGTCGACACCACGGCCAGTGCCCTCTACCGATACCTGGCGGGAGGCCCGGAAGTCTACCTCGACGGCTGGGATTAGAAACGTCAACTGCGGACCAACTGGCTGCCAGGATGGCCCTTCGCCATGATGGCGATGCGGCGAACGATAGTCATTGGTCTTTTGGTTGACGACTCAGCTTCCGCCGCCACTCATCTGGGCTACTCAGACAGAGAGCGCACCCAGCTGCTTCTCTTGCAGGCGCTTCCGGGCAATCGAAACGTGTCGTTCAGTAAAGATCTCCGCCTTACGGCGACTCCACTTCTGGAGCGTGTCAATTACGGCACTTTGTGGCGCATCAGCCCCCAGCTCATGAATGACCCAGTGCGTCGTGCACAGCAGTTCAAGGCCGTACGGAGAGGCAAATCCATCGATCACCTCAAGAACCTTATCGATAGATTCCTTGAGCTGCACATCGCGATGCTCTTCGATCCAAGAATCCGCAGATGCCTTTGCATCCCGCGTAAGCGTGACAGGATGAAAATCGAGCACGCGCTGAGTTCGGTCGCCATACCCTCGGACCAAATGGCCTTCCATACGCTGAAGCTGATGATTCAAATTCTCGGCGTAAGGTCCGTATTGCGCTTTCTCATAGCGCAGCCGCATAGGCGTTCCGACAGCCTGAAGCAGATACATGAGTTTCTGGAGTTCGAGCAGCGATGCTCCACCAGGGGCCTCAACACGCTCTGATCTCGCCTGCTCGACGTAGCCACTCAGTAGAGCCACTAGAGCGGCCCTTCCCCGGGTCATATTCGGTGCGCCGGTATGGACCGGCATCAAATCAGGCGCCGGTGCACCCGCTGGCGGGAACACCAGCACCTTAACCGTCGACAAGGGTTCAAAAGCAGCTTGGATCATGGGACGGACGTCGCCCCAATCAAGCCCACCATTCCCGCACCCCAAAGCGGGAACCGCAACGGATTCAATATTGTATTTCTTCACCACTTCAACCAGCGCATCGAGACCTGCTTGAATATCCTCGATGCGCGACTTACTGCGCCAGTGACGTTTCGTCGGGAAGTTCAGAACGTATCGACGGGGGCCTAGGTGGTGAGCGTCATGGACGAAAATTTCACCGACCCTCACTTCGCTTCGGTCACAGGCAGCCTTGTACTGCTTGAAATTCTCAGGGAAAGCCTGCTTGAACTGCAGGGCAATACCCTTCCCCATGACACCAACAGTATTGACAGTGTTAACGATGGCTTCCGCGTCCGCTTCAAGCAGGTTGCCTTGCGATTCCTGGATCACCGTCGCCACCCCTCCACTCATTAGTAGTACCACTCAGGATACACCACGACGGGAATTGAAACACCGCGTTCGGTGAGAATAGCCCGAGCTTCATCGGCCCGGCGCTCGTCATGAACAACTATTGAAGCCACGAGTGAGATTGGGAAGAATTTGTGCACTAGATATTCGGCCTGACGTCGACTCGCCCGGTTCGGATCTTCGGGTATGTCATTCCACCACTTCTGAGTCATCAGCTGCCAGTCGATGAGCTTCTCACAGAGTTCGACATCATCGGAATGGAAATCAACGAATGTAGCCCCTGCGTTCCCTTCGGTAAATACAGCAGGGAGGCCAGAGCTTCTTACTGCAGTTAGGCTTGAGGTCAAGTAGACGACCGGGTCTTGCCCCTCACGATAGGTCGGAACATTGCCGTAATTAATAGAGGCAAGCATGGGAGATCGATTGCAGAAATAAAATGGGACATAGTCTGCAGGCGTGCCTCCAGGTCCACAATCGACCGATGTTGTGCGTCGACGCTGCTTGATGCCAGGCATTCCGATATCCGTGTCGGTAAGGTTCTGCCGGGCAGCGGAATTGTCACTGAACAGCCCGCCTTGAGCGAGAATCCTTGGTAAGTTACGAATATGCGTGATGTGATAAATTGGCCTGTTCGGTACCGCATTTGGCACGTCCGCAACTCCTTTGGCCAACTGTCCGCCATGACCAGGTCATTCTACTACTTAGAGTGCAAGTCCCACCACGATCCGCAATACTCCATCCAAGGGGCTACGTGGCGCCCCATAGCCGTCCGAGTGGGGCCAGCACAGTCAAGGCGCCTGTGCGGCAATGTACTTGATGGCTCGGACATCGCTTCGGTTCGAGAACCGCCGAAGGGCACCGCGTCGGCAGACCCAGGGCCGTCCTTGGCTCGCTACCACTGCATACCCGTGACGACCACCAACAACGACCGGGTCGGCAACCGGTGAGGGCACATCCGTCGGAAAGCTGCTGGTGGCCGGGGCAGCAGCACAGGGGGGCTCTCATGGAGAACCGCCGCTTCGCCGAGCGTGAGGATTCCAACCGCCGCCGCACCGAAGCCCCAGAAGCCAGACTCAGCGCCCGCATCCGGGTACCCCTCTCCGACACTCAGCTCTCGCTCTCTGAGCCGGAACGAGTCCGCACATAGTCCGCAGGACACCTGATCAGGACCGTCAGGGCCCATCGCTGGCCAACGACAAAAGGCCAGGTCAGCGGCCCACAGGGAAGATCCCCGCAGGTCACCGACCCGGCCCATTACTTGGAGACCAAGAAGGCTTGATCGTCCCGCTCTGACGGCCTGGCTGCGCCGCAGGCCGCCGTGAACGAAGAGACCCGACCGCTTCGTGCGGCCAGGTCTCTTCGTTCACGGCGGCCGACACCGACCACCTGCTCGCACTGGACAACGACCACGCGGTCATGCGCTTCGTCAACGGTGGCCGTCCCACCAGCCGCCAGGCGATCGAGACGTGGACCCTGCCCCGGCTCCTGCACGATTACCCATGCTGGGAGACCTGCGGCTACTGGGCCGTCCCGGAGAAGGCCACCGGTACCTTCCTGGGCTGGTTCGCGTTCCGGCCGTTGGAGGAGCACAGCACAGCCGTAGTCGAACTCGGCTACCGGTTGCGCCAGGCAGCGTGGGGACATGGTTACGCCACCGAGGGGTCCCGGGCCTTGATCCACAAGGGGTTCACGGGTCCGGGAGTCGACCGGGTCACGGCGAACACGATGGCCGTCAACACCCGTTCTCGTCGCGTCATGGAGAAGTCGGGACTGTCCTTCGTCCGCCCCTTCACCGGTGACTGGCCGGAGGTGATCGAGGGCTCCGTGCACAGTGAAGTCGAGTACGAACTCACCCGGAACGAGTCGGAGCAGTCCCGATGGACGTCAACAGCACGATCCACAACCCTTGACGACTACTCCGGTCCGTACGAGGTGTTCGCGGGTGGGGAAGGGTCCGGGTTGTAGGGCGGCAGACAGCAGGAAGCGCCGTCGTACGGCTTCGCGTCACCGCCGTGGCCCACACGTACTGGATCGGCGGCATCCCCGCGTTGCGCCGGCAGGACCCCTCGCCTGACCGCCAGGACCACCAGGACTGGCAAGACCGGGCAGGACCGGGCAGGACAGGCAGGGCCGGCCGAGGATGCCCGGCCGTCACCCGCCCCATCCCCCCCGCGTCGCGGACGTCACTCGCGGAGCGGGCCCTGTGGGCGCGTCAGGTCTGTCGGACCACGGGCGGCACCTCCGTCTCGCGCAGTCCGGCGTCCCGGCGGGCGAGGCCCGGAGTGCTGCCCGTGCCGATGAGGCGGCCGTCGTTGACGGCCAGCCAGGTGCCCTCCGGCAGTTCCTCGGGCACGTTCACGGCCAGTGCAGCCGTGATCTGCGGGTCGGGGCGGCGGCGGTCCGGGCGGGTGGACGGGGTCGCTGAGCCGCTTCGCCAGGACGCCGTGGTGCGTTCGCCGCCCGTACGTCGTGTCCAGATCAGGTGCTGCACCACGATCAGCGGGCCGAGCACGGTCAGCAGGGGGAAGCCCGCCGTCAGCGTCCCGAGCGCGAACAGCAGACCGATCACGCTGGTCACGACCACTCCGACGCCCGCCGCGAGCAGTGCGGCCGGCCTGCCGAAAGCCTTGGCCGCGACCAGTGGGAAGACCAGGAGCAGCAGCAGGTCCCCGAGGCCCACGGCCACCGGAAGGCGGCCGCCCGTCAGGGCGAGCAGCGGGGCGAACGGCCGGTCCTGCACCTGGGTGACGAAGTCCGACGTGACGTGGGTGAGGGCGGTGGCCACCAGGTCGTAGCAGGAGAGGGCCGCCGCGAAGGCGGCCACGTGCGCCGAGCGCATCCCGCTCTGCGCCCACAGGTTGGCCACGCCCACCACGGCGACGGCGAGCAGGACGTCGGTGCACACGCGCACCGCGACGGGCCGGCCGACGAGGGCCACGGTCAGCGCCGTCGCAGCGAGGGCGACCCACCAGGCCCAGCGGTTTCCGCAGACCGGGGCCAGTGTGAACTGCGCGGCCAGACACAGGACCAGACCGAACAGGGCCGAGACCGCCAGCCCCGGCAGTGCCAGGTAGAGCAGCGGGGCCAGCACGACACAGACGCTCAGTACGGCGATGTCACCGGAGACGTACACACCCACCGGCGGTCTGGGCATGCGGACCCGGACCAGGTACCAGCCCGCGGCGGCCATCAGCGCGGCCGCGCAGCAGCTCAGTGCGACGAGCGCGATCACGTTCATGCGCCACTCCCCATCCGTGCGGCGGCCTGCGGAACCGGCTGGAAGGCGTGTTCGCGCAGATCCGCGCGGACCGGGCCGGTCGGCGGCATGGCCGACCGGTCGTCGTACAGCACGAGGCCGGTCACGGCCATCCCCGACGCCGCGATCCGCCCCTCCAGGGCCCGTCGCAGCGTCGCGGCGGGCAGGGTCCGGACCAGCAGATGCAGCAGTACGCCGCCGTCCGGCTCTTCGGTCAGGGTGTACCGGGCGGGCAGCGGAACGTCCGGTTCCGCCTCGATCACGTCGAGGACGTCCCTGGTCGGGACGGTGGCGCTGAGCGGTCCCGACCAACGGCCCAGGATGGTGGAGGTGGCCGGAAGGTGCGCCAGTTCGCAGTCCGGCTCCGCGTCGGGCAGGCGGACGAGGTCGCCGGTGGCGTACCGCAGCAGGAGTGTGCACTCCCGGTACGGGACGTACGGGGTGTGCACGACCATGCCTGTTCCGCCCGGTCCGGTCGGGCTCCAGGTCAGGGGGTCCAGCACTTCCAGGTGCCCGAACTCGGTGGTGTGGTGCAGATGGCCCCGGGAGCACGGGGTGCCGCTGGAGGGCAGTGTCTCGGTCATCAGGTAGGACGTCGACACGGGGGCGCCGAAGGCGGCCTCGGCCCGCTCGCGCAACGGTCCGGACAGCACCTCGCCGCCCACTCCGATGCTCTCCAGCCCGAAGTCGGCGGGGCGCCAGCCGTCCTGTTCGGCGTGCTGCACGAGCGCGGAGAGGTAGGACGCGGACGTGGTGAGGTGGGTGATCTGCGGGGCCTTGCCGGGCAGGCCGAGCGGCGCCGCGAGACGGTCGAGGGCGACCACGGGGTCGATCGTGCCGAACTGGACGAACGAGGCGCCGACCCGGGTGGTCGACTCCTCGGCGTTGATCAGCGGCAGGGTCGCTCTGGAGCAGCCCGCGTAGGCCATGGTGTGCCGGGGGCGCAGGCCGAGTCCCAGCGCGGCGGAGATGGTGCTGAAGGCGATCGTGGTGTCCAGTTCGGCGCGGGAGTACCAGACGGCGGTGGGGGTTCCGCTGGTTCCCGTGGTCAGCGCCATCAGGGCGGGTGTGGCGGCCGTGGAGACGAAAGCGGTCGGCAGTCCGCGCAGCGCCTTCTTCGGTGTGACGGGCACCTGCGACCAGGTCTCGGTGGTGAGGGAGTCGGGGTCGAGTCCGAGTTCACCGAAGATCCGGTGGTAGTAGGACGTGTGCCGGACGGCCGCGCGTGCGGTGGCCCGCAGGCTTCTCCTGGTGACGGTGCGGCGTATCTCGGGGTCGACCTGCCCGGCCTGGCCGGGGAGCAGCGCCGAGTCGGCCCCCGGTTCACCGAACTCGGCGAGGGTGGCGACCAGGTCGCGGGCGATCCGGTCGAGGTCCTGGGGGCGGATGCTCCGGTTGCGGAGGATCGCCATGCCGTAGCGGAGTTGACTCAGGGCGGTACCGAACAATGAGGGCTCCTGAAGCCTGGGCCGGTGATACGCACCCGGCCCAGGCCGGGGCCGGACGGGATCAGGCCATGCTGACGAACATGGCGGCGGTGAGCGTGCTCAGGGCGTACTTGAAGTAGTGCTTGACCATGGCGGTTCCCTCCCTCTGCGCGGTGGCGACGCTGCTGTCGAACGCGCGTGCCGATGGCGTGCCCACGGCCGAACTGGCCGTCGAGCAGCGGCAGTTTAGGGAAGCACCGACTCCCGCACCAGACTCTGCGCAACACCGTTTTTCCACACATATACGTGTGCGGTGGTCCGCCGGGTGGCCGGGGAAGCCGCCGTGACGCCCGGCCGGCGGGGGACGCGCAGGCCGGAGGGCGTACGGGTGCCGGAGGGCGTGGGTGGGGGCTCCGGGCCGGTACGTTCCGTGGGCGACGCGGCGTCCGTCGTCCGCACCACGCCGGTCGGTGGGTGTAGCGGGCTACACCCCCGAAACGGGAGCCGGCTCCGCTGTGCGCGGCCGGGGCTCCGAGGAGAGTGGAACACGCAAGCAAGGCCGCCCGCACAGGGCCGGCCGGTCACTTCCCCGCACAGGAGAACGTCCCCCGTGAAGCCCATGCTCTGGATTCTGCTCGTAGCCGCTCTCGCCGCGGGCCTCTACTTCACCAACTTCGCCGACCTCACCGGCACCACGTCGATCCTCGCCCGGGTGGGCAGCGGGGTCGTCGCGATCGGCGCCGGGGTCGGCCTGTGGCTGACGCGGAGCGACGAGCCGGCCTGACGGCGGCCCGCGGTGCGCCGATCGCGTGTGGTGTGTGGCCATCCGGGTCGTGTGCGCTGCGTCGCGGCCAGGGTTCGAGCGGCCGTCCGCATACAGTCCACTGAGCACCCGCTCGCCACTTCTCCGCACGTCCGAGCGCCCTGCCCGGCCCCGTCCGACCGCCCCGCCCGGCCCCGGCGGTCCCGCCGCGAAAGGCTTTCGTCCGCCCATGCGTCGTCGCTCCGCTTCCCGCCGCGCGGGGGTCGCGCTGTCCGTTGCCGCTCTGCTCGTGCTGGGGGCGGCCGGGTCACCCGCGCCCAGGGTGAGCCGTCCCGCGGATCTCGACCGCTGGTCGTCCGCCGACGCGACCGCGTACCTCACGGACGAACGGATGGCGACGGCGCGGGTCTGGCCGGGGAGCGAGAAGTCGGCCGTCGTGCGGTCCGGCGCCGCCGGGACGCCCAGTGGCCGGTCGGCGGGTCCGCCGTCCGTGGGAACGCTGTTCCGGGTGGAGCGGCGGAGCATCTACTTCTGCACCGCGAGCGTCGTGTCCAGCCCGGGACGGAATCTCGTCGTCACCGCCGCCCACTGCGTGACCGGGCACGAGAACGCCGAACGGCTCGCGTTCGCCCCGGGCCTGCGGAGGGACGGATCGGGCAGACTCGTCGCCCCGTACGGTCTGTTCACGGTGGTGCGGGACAGCGGCCGGGCGCGGGTCTGGATGGACGGGCGCTACCCGACCGACAAGCAGAGGTACGCCCAGTACGACGTGGCGTTCCTCCAAGTGGGACCGGGCGCCGACCACCGGCAGGTGGAGCGGACCGTGGGCGGCAACCGCCTCTGGACGGACACCGGGTTCCGGCACTCCGGGGTACGTCTGGTCGCCTACCCCGGCGCCGACCCACCGCCCAGGAACTGTACGAGCGGCACCCGGCCCGCGGCTTTCCCCGGCTGGCCGGGCACGTATCTGCGCATCGACTGCGACGGGTACAGCGGCGGTTCGTCCGGCGGTCCCTTCCTCGCCGACTTCGACGAACGGACCGGGAGCGGTGACCTCATCGGCGTGATCGGTGGCTACCGGACCGGCGGGCCCACCGACGACATCTCGTACAGCGCGTACTTCGGGCGGAACGTCAAGGCCCTGTACGAGTCCGCCGTCCGGGGCGTGCGCTGAGGCGTACGGGAGGGGCGGCTTCCCGGCGGTCAGCCCGAGGACGGCAGCAAGTGGGCGTAGCTGTCCGGGTTCTCCCGGAGGTACGTCGCCAGGTCCTTCGCCGGGCGGCCCGTCAGTCGGGGTACGGCGTCCGAGACCGTCGCCAACTCCCCCGCTCCGATGGCCTCGTAGGACGTGACCCAGCCGGCCAGCTCCCAGTCCGGTGCGCCGTGGCGCATCCGTGAACCGTACGCCTGCGGCCGGGTCTCCGCCTCGTAGCGGACCGGGCGTCCGGCGAACCGGCCGAGCACACCGGCCACTTCGTCCAGGGTCAGCGCCTCGGGTCCGGTCAGGTCGTACGTCCGCCCGTCGTGGCCCGTACCTCCGTCGGCGCGGTCCAGCAGCACCGCCGAGGCGGCGTCCGCGATGTCGTCGTGGGCCACGGCGGAGACCCTGCCGTCGCCCGCCGGTCCGCGCAGCACCCCGTCGGCGCCCGTCATCGCGGCGAGCGCGGCGAAGTAGAAGCTGTCGCGCAGGAAGGTGTGGCGCAGACCGGTGGCCCGGATGTGCTGTTCGGTGTACCAGTGGTCGCGGGCGAAGGTGAACGTGGCATCGGGCGCGGCGCCGAGGAACGACACGTACACGATGCGCTCGATGCCCGCCGCGACGGCGGCGTCCACGGCGACGGTGTGTTCGCGGACGCGGTCGGCACTCTCGCGCGCGGAGACCAGGAACAGGGTGTGCGCGTCTTCGAGTGCGGTGCGCATCGCCTTCGGGTCGGCGTAGGAGACGGGGGGCGCGGCGACCGCACCGGGCAGTTCGGGGAGCCGGGAGGGATCACGGCCGAGGAGGCGTACGGGGGCGCCGGCGCGGGTGATCCGCCGGGCGACCCGGCCGCCGATCCTGCCGCTCGCACCGGTCACCGCGATGACCGCGCTTTTCACGGGCTCGGGCCCGGGAGCCGGGGTGGGCGCGGGTGTGGGCACGGTCATGGGACGCTCCTCTCGCGGGTCCCGCCGCGGCACGGCGGAGCCGCGACGCGACGGGGGCGTGCCCGGCCGAGGTGTGGGCGCGGCCGGGGATTCCGTGGGGCGGCGGGGCTCTTTCCCCGTCCCGGGTGCCACGGCCCTTCGGACCCCCCACCGTACGGCGCGGGAGTGTCGGAGGCCGTACGGGGGCGGCGAAGGCGAAGCCGTACGGGGGCGGCCGGCGTGCCGGGACGCCGGCTCCCGTACGGGGAGAGCGGAGGCCGTAGGGGGACGAGGCGGGGGCGGCGACCCGGAAGTTCCGCGCCTCCGCCCCCGCCCCCGTACGGCCCCTCGATCACACTCGTCAGTGACGGCGGCGTACCCTTCGGGCCGCCATCGTCATCGCGGCGCCGCCCGCGAAGAGGGTCCCGGCGATGCCACCGAGAATCCATTCACCGTCGTGCGGCCCGGTGTCCGGGAGGCTCGGAGAGCTGTGGGTCGGGGTCGGGGTCACAGGGGGCGTCGGCGTCCCGTGCGTCGGCGTCGGTGTCGGGGTGGGCGTCTCGGTCGGGGTGGGAGTGGGGGTGGGGGTGGGGGTGGGCGATTCCGTGGGGGTCGGCGACGGGCTTGCCGCACAGCTCGGCAGATCGCCCTCGAAGGGATACGCGTGAAGTTCCGCGCCGCCGGACTGGCCGCTTGAGGTGTGGGTCAGCGAACCGGCCGTGTAGAAGCGGCCGTTGGTGCCGCTCATCGACAGTGATGTGACGCTCGACTGCTGGCCCACGAGCACGCTGCCCTGGAACTGGCCGCTGCCGGACAGACCGATCGAGGTGGCGTCCGGGAAGTTCCACAGCAGATGTTCGCGCAGACCGGCGTTGGGGAGGTTCCCCATGAAGGTCTTGATGTTGCGGTCACTGCCGTAGATGTTGACGAGCACGGTCGCGCCTGCCGGGATGGCGTCGAACTGGAAGCCCGCTTCCCCGTCCGCCGCCGACACCAGGTCGGCGTCGACGGAGAAGATCTGGATCGCCGACTGCCCGTCCCCGGTGAAGACGATGTCGGAACCGGTCCGCTGCCACGTACCGGTGGCCGCCCGGCGCTGGTTGCCGTCGTAGGCGTAGCAGTGGCTGGCCTCGGTCAGCTCAGGGCGCAGTGATGTGTACGGGGCGGCGGCGTCCGGGTCGTGGATGGCCGCCGGGATCACGGTCCCCGAGAGGTTCCCCCCGTATCTGACCACGCCGATGTTCGTCCCCTCCTCGGCGAGCAGCCGCTGGCCGGGTGCCACGGTCAGGTCGTCACCGACGATCAGGTAGTCGTCGTCGTTGGGCGGCGGAACGCGTGAACCCACTCCCGCGACGCCGACGTTGTAGATCATCGACGCGCCCGCGCGCTTGTTCATGTCGAACGAGCCGAGGGTGACGACCTTGCCCTCGGCCTCGGCGGCGGCCTCCCGTACCAGGAAGTCGCCGCCGACGAAGACGTTGACGTTGCTGTCGTGGTAGGTGACGGGCCCGTTGTTCGGGTCCGGCCAGACCGAGGGGCAGTTGCCGATGCAGGGCCCGAGACCACCGGGCAGCGGATCGGCGAGGGCGGTGGGCGCGAGCATGCCCACCAGTGCCGCGGCCGCCGCGACCGCCACCGCCGTTCTGGTTCCTTTGCCGCGCCTACGCGCTTGTGTTCCCATACAGCGCAATATGCATCTTATGTTCCCAATTCGTGCACATGCCACGCCGGGCGTCACCCATGCGTCCGCCTACTGTCCTCATGACGGGGCGTCATGAGAACGCGTCACGAGGGGGAAGGGCGACTGCGGGCGGACTCCCCCGTGCCCATCGCGTGACCAGTGACCGGACCGGCCAGCAGCCGCTCCTCCGTCCGCGGGTCGAGCCCCACCTGCGGCCGGTCGGGCCGCCGGGGCGCGGTGCCGCCCAGCGACATCAGCCAGTGCCAGGTGTCGGTGACCGTTTCCGTGACGGGCCGACAGGTCAGCCCGGCAGCCAGGGCCTTGTCGACGTTCCCCGCGTGGATGGTGTCGTACAGCTCCCCCGGCGGCAGCCAGACCGGCAGATCGGTCCATGGTTCGACGCCCGCCGCGAGGATCGGCTCGGGGTCCGTCCAGCACAGCTCGGCCCGTGATCCGGTGGCGTGCGCACAGGCGTCCAGCAACTCGCCCATGGTGGCGTGGCCCGGTGGACCGACCAGGTTGTACGGCCCGTGCAGCCCGTCCTCCGCGGCGCGCAGGACCCAGGCCGCGAGGTCGCGGACGTCGATGTACTGGAGGGCCGCCTCGCGCGGCCCCGGGGCCAGCACCCGGCCGCCGCGGGCGATCCGGGTCAGCCACCAGGGCAGCCTGCCGATGTTCTCGCCGGGGCCGAGGATCAGTCCGGCGCGGGCGAGGAGCGCCCGCTTCCCGAACGCGTCGAGCACGGCCAGTTCACCGCCTCGCTTGGCGAGCGCGTACGGAAGATCACCGGTGGCATCGGGGGAGGCGCCGCTCACCAGTGGCCCGTCCTCCGGCAGCCCGGCCGGGGCCGGGTGGTCGTACACGGAACGGCTGGAGATGTACGTGTAGTGCCCGACCCGTCCGGAGAGCAGCCGGGCGGCGTCCCGTACGGCTGAGGGGGCACCGCTCCAGGTGTCGACGGCCAGGTCCCAGGTCCCGGCGTCGCCGCGGCCGCCTCCCGGGGTGAGGGCGGCGAGGCCGTCGTCGGCGGTGCGGTCACCGCGCAGCGCCGTCACGCCCGGCGGCGCCGGGTGGTGGCCCCGGTGAAGGACCGTGACCTCCCAGCCTCGGGAGAGGGCGGATTCGGTGATCGCGCGACCGACGAATTCGGTTCCGCCGAGCATCAGGAGCTTCATGTGTCCGACCCTGCCCGGACCCGGGCCGCGCGGGAACGGTTCTCGCTGTCGGCGGAACGGTTCTCGCCCTCGGCGAAATGCCCTCGGCGGGACGCCCTCGGCGGAACTCCGCACAGGCGGGCGTGTCGGCCGGTCCGTCGCCGCCGGTCAGGCGCTGGACGTCATCCACAGGGGCCGATCCGTCGTCCACCGGTCAGGGGCCGGCCGTCGTCCGCCGCCGAGAGGCCGACCGGGCTGTCGGCCCCCTCGACCCCTGGCCGATACCGGTGCCGGTGCCGGCGCCGGTGCCGTCAGGGGCTGTACGCCGGGGACGGTGTCACGCCCGTCCCGGGGTCGGCGAGCGGGCTGCGGTGGCGCAGCAGCCACTGGTGGTACTCGGCCGCCCGCCGCGCCGCGTCCCGGTAGGCCGACTCCAACTCCCCGTACGCCACGTCGATGTCGGTCCCCGGCCGGGACACCAACAGCAGCCGTACGCCCAGCGGGTCGTCCCGCAGGGGGCGGATCGCCATGTCGTCGCGCGGCCCGGAGGTGGGCTGGCAGGGGGCCACCACCTCGCCGAGCACGACGAGGGAGGCCGCGGTGAGGTAGTCGCCGTGCAGCATGGTCGGGGCGAGGCCCGCCGCGCCGAGGACCCGGCGCAGGCCGTCCCATTCGCCGTCCACGGTGGGGTCGACCATCCACCGGTCGGTGGCCAGGTCACCGAGGTCGACCACCGGCAGGGAAGCGGCCGGGTGGTCCCGGGCCAGGGAGATGAACTGCGGTTCGCGGTCCACCAGTACGCGCTGTTCCAGTCCTTCCGGGATGGTGAGCGGACTGCCCTCCACCTCGTGCACGAACGCGACGTCGAGGCTGCCGACCTCGACCGTGCGCAGCAGGACGTGGGCGGAGACGTCGACGCGCAGCGAGATGTCCGTGCCGGGCAGCCGTGTGCGCAGCCGGCGCAGCCAGTCGCCGATGACCCGGCTCGCGGTCGAGCCGATGCGCAGCCGGGGGCCGCCGTCGCGCGCGCCGTCGGCCTCCGCCTTGGCCTCGCTGACCAGGGCGGTCATTCCGTCGACGAGGGGACGGGCACGGCTGAGGACGGCGCGGCCCAGGAGGGTCGGGCTGCAACCGGTCCGCTCGCGTCGGAACAGTTCGGCGCCGAGGGAATGCTCGATCCGGCGCAGTTGGGTGGTCAGGGAGGGCTGGCTCACGCCCAGCCTGCGGGCCGCTCGATGCAGGCTTCCCGCGTCGGCGATGGCGCAGAGCGCCCTGAGGTGCCTCACCTCAAGCTCCATGCCGCTGAGCCTAGGGCGGCCCGAGGCCGTCGCACCAGGGGCCACAATCGCACGAAACCCCACCAATTCATGGGCTGTTGGGGTGGGCGATACGGTTGTGTTATCGCGGGTTGGCATCATCCGCCGCGGCCGTATCTCCTCAACACTCTCTCCGTACCGCACCCGTACCGGGTCCGTTCACCGGACCTCACCCGGACGGGTTCATCGGATTGGTAGGAGAACCCCCACATGAGACACCCCAGGACAGTCCTGTCGGCCGTCGTCGGCCTCGGCCTCGGCCTCGCCGCCGCGCTGGGCACCACTCCCGCGATCGCCGCTCCGGCCCCTGCTGTGCCCGCTCCCTCCGTACCGGCTCCCCAGGCCGGTTACATACAGTCCGCCGGCTACACACAGACCGTCGGCTCCCGCGAGGACGCCGCCGCGAACGAGGCGTTCTTCCAGGCGGTCGTGAAGTCGGTCGCGCAGAAGCGCGCCGCGAACCCGGGCGCCCAGTCGGTCACGGTCGTCTACAGCTCGGCCAACGCGCCCAGCTTCCGGAGCCAGATAGCGAGCAGCGCGCAGATCTGGAACAGCTCGGTCTCCAACGTCCGTCTCCAGGAGGGGTCGAACGCCGACTTCCTCTACTACGAGGGCAACGACTCCCGTGGCTCGTACGCGAGCACGAACGGTCACGGTCGGGGCTACATCTTCCTCGACTACGCGCAGAACCGGCAGTACGACTCGGTCCGGGTCACCGCGCACGAGACCGGGCATGTGCTCGGTCTTCCGGACAACTACTCGGCGCCGTGCAGCAAGTTGATGTCCGGTGGCGGCCCCGGCCCGTCGTGCACCAACCGGTACCCGGACACGACCGAGCGCAACCAGGTGAACCGCCTGTGGCAGAACGGCTTCGCCGCGGCTCTCGCCAAGAGCCTGCGCTGACGCCACATCGGCCGACGTCGGCATGAGTACGCGAGGGGTCGCTCCGCGGCAGCGGGTGACCCCTCGCGGGTGTCGGCGGTACGGGTACGGGAGCGGGCCCGACGCGGACACGGGTACGGGCCGGGGGCGGCCGCCCCGGGTCGGTACGGCTCAGGCCCATCCGTTCAGTTCGGTACGGCTCAGGCCCGTCCGTTCAGTTCGGTACGGACCAGGGTCAGCAGCTCGTCCTCCGACATGCCCAGCTCCCGCGCGTCGGAGACCACGTCCCGTACCCGCTCCAGCAGCCGGGCCCGGTGCGGGGACGCCCCGCCGGTGACGACCGCGCCCCGGCCCCGGCGCAGTTCGATCAGCCCTTCCTCGCGCAGCCGCTGATAGCCGCGCAGGACCGTGTGCACGTTGACGCCCAGCGATTCGGCGAGCATCCGGGCCGCGGGCAGCCGCTCCCCGGGGATCACCGCGCCTTCGGCGACGGCCCGGCGGACGGAGGCCGCGATCTGGTCGCCGAGCGGCACGGTGGACGTGGGGTCGACGCGGAACAACATGGTCAGTGCCCCGCCCTGCGCCGGTCGACGAGGGTGTTGAGCAGCGCCGCGGCCGTCGCCGAGTCGTCGACCGTGACCGCGAAGTCCCGGCCGCTCTCCAGCCGTACGACCACTCCCTCGCCGGAGCGGATCATGACTCCCGAGCGGCCCGGTCGGACGCGGTATCCCCAACCCCCGTACTCAGCCAGGGCGTTGATGTCGCGGCTGACGGCTCCGTCGATCCGGTCGAGCGACACCCGGGCCCGCGGCCAGGGCAGCAGCCCGGAGACCGTGAGGCCCCGACGGTCCGCGCTCACGTGCAGGCGCACGAAGTTCAGCGTCAGCAGGCCGATGACCAGCGGTGCGAGCGCCGCGGCCCAGCCGGACACGAACAGGACGACGACCGCGACCGCGACGAGCGTCAGCGCCACGAGCGGCAGCCACCAGGCCCCCATGCTCCGGGTCCAGCCGGCGACCTCACCGTCCCGCAGGGTGATCCGTTCGGCGTCCCCCCGCTCGGGCTCGGGCGGCGGCTCCGGTACGGCGACCAGCCGGATCAGCAGGAGGCCCAGGCCCGTTCCGAGCGCGGCGGCGCCGACGGCCACGGCGATGTGCCACATCGGGAACTCGACATCCGCCGCGCCCTCGGGGGCGTCGAGGTTGGCGAGAAGCGTGGCGCCCATCAGATAGCCGAAGAACGCCGCGAAGGCGTATCCCCCGGCGAACATCCAGAGGTACGACCTGCCGTGGAACCTCCCCTTCGCGATCATGAGCGGCCACAGGGCCGCCATCGCGACGAGCGGCACGGTCGTGGTGACGACGAACGACGTGTGGCTCGCGTGGCCGTCCACCTGGCCGGTGCCCCCGAAGTGACTGGCCAGCCGGTCCGGCAACCGGTCCCCGAAGGCGACGAGGAGCGCGAGGTCGACGGCGAGCGCGAGCAGAAACGGCAGGGCGGCGAGGATCGCGCCACCGAGGTTCTTGCGGTTCATTGAAACCTCCATTGTTCGCATGTTAGTAGAACAATGAGACTGTGGCAATGTCGTGCGCACAGGGCAGGACGATCAGTGGAACGCCTTCCGGCCGCACGGACCGCCGCGCCCCGGACCGGGACCGGGGCCGGACGCCGGGCCACACTCCGGACCGGGCCCCGGGCCGGACACCGGGACGGACGCCGGGCCACGCTCCGGACCGCGACCCAGGCCGGACACCGGGCCACACTTCGGACCGGGCCCCGGGCCCCGGGCCGCGACCCCGGCCGGACGCCGGACCACACACCGGACCGCGACCCAGGCCGGACACCGGGCCACACACCGGACCGGGCCCCAGGCCGGACACCGGGCCACACTTCGGACCGGGCCCCGGGCCGCGACCCCGGCCGGACGCCGGACCCCTTCGCGGGCCGGACGCCGGACCTGATCGCGGGCCGTACGCCGCCGCGCTCACCGGCCGTGTCCGACGAACCCATGGACCGCCCGGTGGAATCACTCGTGGACGACCGCTCGTACGGCGGCCCGCTCCCGGGCCCTGACCGACGGTCATCCCTGGAGGGCGGGCGGCGCGGCTCGGAGCCGTCCGCGTGAGCTCATCGCGAGCTCATGGGGTCCGGGCCGTCACCCGTCAGACCGCTTCGAGGGGGAACGCCCCTCGGTGGCCGGTGCCCGCGCCCTCGTCGGGGCGGGGCTCGAACTCGCGGCAGCTCCAGATCTCCTGGACGAACCCGGTCCGCCGGTCCCACAGATCGAGGACGTCGTCCTCGCCCGCGGCGCCCCGGTAGGCGTCCTTCGCGCCCCGGAAGCAGGCCAGGCCGCCGGAGAGACCGCGGTCGGTGGCCGGGAAGTAGTCCGAGAAGGCGCAGGCGATGCAGGACTGGAGCCGGATACCGGGCGGAAGCACCCGCTGGATGGTGGCGAGCGCGGCGGCGAAGTCGCACTCGGCCCTGCGGGATTCGTACACGGCCCCCGCGAGATTCAGCGTGAGTCCGAGGTCCGGCTCCTCGCGGCGCAGGGAGAGCAGACAGCTGAGGGTCGCCTGGTGCACCAGACCGTCCACGACGACCGGGAGCGGCAGGTCCCACTCCAGTACGCAGTCGGTGAGCGCGCCGTCCGCCAGGGCGAACATTCCGCTCTCCGGGGGGATGCCGGCCACCGGTCCGAGATCGTCGAAGCTTTCGCCCTCGAAGTCGACACCGCGTATGCGGATGCTCAGTCGCTGTCCGTCTGTGGTGAGAATGACGGCATCGGAACCCTTGCGGTCCCGGTACCAGCCTGCCCATGACTCATCTGTCATGGGCACGGACTGTAGCTCGTGCCCCTGACAGTCCGGGGGTCGCCCTCCGCTTCCTCCCTCGCGCGTCCCCCGCTCCTCCCCCGCCCGTACGACGGCCCGGCCTTCGGGACGAGGCTGGCCCGGGGCCCCCGGATCGGGCCGGGCGGGGGCCGCGTCGGATCAGGCCGGGCGGGGCTCGCGCCACATCGGCCACATCGTGGGGCCCTCCGGCAGTTCGACGGTCCGGTCCATAAGGGCGAAGCCCAGCCGTTCGTAGAGTCCGCGGCTGCGCTCGCTGCTCGCCTCCAGATAGACGGGGACGCCCTCGCGGTCGCAGCGGTCGAGCACGTCGGCCATCAGCGCGACGCCGAGACCCTGGCCCTGCCGGCCGGGAAGGACACCGATCATGAGCAGGTACTCGTGGGCCCGGTGATGGGGATGGACCGCGCCCGTGAGCTTCCCGACCAGTTCGGCGCGCTCGTTGTCGGGATCGGCGGTCCGGCGCATCAGGGCCGGGGTCGGGTCCTCCTCCGTCGGCTCCCCCTCCGGCACCTGGAGCCAGAGCGCGGCGGCCGTGCCGTCCTCCAGCAGGTCGATGTGCCCCTCGGCGAGCGCCACGTCGACGAAGACGCCGAGGAACGCGCCGTGCACCGCCCGGCGGTGGATCTCGTCGGGGAACACCCAGCCGCTGACCGGATCGTCGTGGAACGCCTCTTCCAGGATGCGGACCACCTGCGCCCTGTCGCCCCGGTCCGCCCGTCGTGCCCGTACGCCCATGGCGTGGCTCCCGCCCTGTTGTGGCCGATGTCAACCGTCGTACGGAATCCTAGAGTTGACGGCCGTCCCGGCGAACGGGGGCCATGCTCACGACCCGCGCTCAGTGCGTCCTGCGGGTGACGAACTCGGCCAGTGCCAGCAGGTCCCCCGCCGCGGCGAGGTCCGGCACCGCCCTGGACAGATGGTGCACCGCGCGTGCCATCCGGTCCGCCGCGCCGGTCTGCGCCCAGTCCCGGCCCCCCGCCCGCTCGACCGCGTCGGCGGCGCGGGCGATCTCGCCGGGGGTGTCCATCGTGCCCCGGTAGAGCGTGGCGAGATCGGTGGCGGCCGGGGTGCCCGAGGTGAGCGCGGCGACGACCGGCAGCGACTTCTTGTGCGCCGCCAGATCGGCCCCGACCGGCTTCCCGGTCTGCGCGGGATCGCCCCAGATCCCGATCAGGTCGTCGATCAGCTGGAAGGCGAGGCCGGCCTCCCGGCCGAAACCGTCCATGGCCGTCACCGCCTCGTCCCCCGCGTCGGCGAAGAGGGCGCCGAGCGCGCAGGCGCATCCGAGGAGCGCGCCGGTCTTGGCGGTCGCCATGGTGAGGCATTCGTCCAGCGACACCTCCTCCGGTCCGCGTCGCTCGAACGCGCAGTCGGCCTGCTGTCCGGCGCAGAGTTCGACGACGCAGGAGGACAGCCGGGCGGACGCCCGCGCCGCCGCCGGATGGGGGTCGTCCGCGAGCAGCCGCTGGGCGAGGGCGAGCAGGGCGTCGCCCGTGATGATGGCGTCCGGGACGCCGAAGACCGTCCAGGCCGTGGGCCGGTGGCGGCGGGTCGGGTCCTCGTCGATGACGTCGTCGTGCAGCAGGGTGAAGTTGTGTACGAGTTCCACGGCGACGGCGGCCGTCACGGCACGGTCGGGGGCACCGCCCAGGGCGCCGCCCGCGGCGAGGACGAGCGCGGGTCTGATCGCCTTGCCGGACTGTCCGGTGGCCGGGGAGCCGTCCGCGTGCTCCCAGCCGAAGTGGTACATCGCGACCCGGCGCAGCGGGCCGGGCAGCGACTCCACGGCGGAGCGCAGCCGCGGGTCGACGAGGGTACGGGTCCGCTCCAGGAGGGCCGCGGCCTCATGGCCTTGGGCCGAGGCGTCCGTACGGGTCATGGTCACGTTCTGACTTCCTCCGGGCATGCGTGCGTGCTGCGGACGGGCGGGGCGGGGGCTGGGACCGGGCGGGGCGGTGGCTGGCGGGGCGGGGGCTGGGACCGGGCAGGGCGGGTCCGGGCGCACCGCGGTGTCACGACGCACCCGGACCCCTCGGCTCACCGCCAGCGGCTGACCTCGACGTTCTCCAGCACCCCGAGGGCGTCCGGCACGAGCACGGCCGCGGAGTAGTAGGCCGTCACCAGGTAGGAGATGATCGCCTGCTCGTCGATGCCCATGAAGCGCACGGAGAGGCTGGGCTCGATCTCGTCGGGGATGCCGCTCGCCTGGAGACCGATGACCCCCTGGTCCGCCTCGCCGGTCCTCATGCAGATGATCGAGGTGGTGCGGGCGTCACTGACCGGGATCTTGTTGGAGGGGAAGATCGGCACCCCGCGCCAGGCGGGCACACGGTGGCCGCCGACCTCCACGCTCTCCGGCACCAGCCCCCGCTTGTTGCATTCACGGCCGAACGCGGCGATGGCGCGTGGATGGGCGAGGAACAGCTTGGAGCCGCGCCGCCGCGAGAGCAGTTCGTCCATGTCGTCCGGGCCGGGCACGCCGTCGTGCGGCTGGAGACGCTGCCCGTAGTCGCAGTTGTTGAGCAGCCCGAACTCGCGGTTGTTGATCAGCTCGTGCTCCTGGCGCTCGCGCAGCGCCTCGACCGTGAGCCGCAACTGCTGCTCGGTCTGGTTCATCGGCTGGTTGTACAGGTCGGCGACCCGGCTGTGGACCTTGAGGACGGTCTGCGCGACGCTCAGCTCGTACTCCCGGGGCGCGGCCTCGTAGTCCACGAAGGTGTGCGGGACGACCGCCTCGCCGACATGCCCGGCGGACAGGTCGATCTCCGCCTCGCCGTACTTGTTCGTCCGCTGGTGCGGAATGGAGAGCAGTCCCGCCAGATGCGCGCGGAGGGAGTCGGCGCGCTCGGCGAGGTTGAACACATCGGCCCTGCTCAGGGTGAGCACCGTGCAGTCGGTGACGGCACGGACGGTGTACTCCCAGGTCGCGTCGGCGTCGATCAGGGAGTGATCGCCGAAGTAGGCGCCGTCCGCGAGCACCCCGAGGACCATCTCGCCCCCGTACGCCCCGGCGCCGAGCTTCTCGACCTTGCCGTGCGCCAGCAGGTGGACCCGGTCCGCCGTCTCCCCCGCGCCGGCCAGCACCTCCCCCGCCGCGACTTCCCGCTGCTCACACCGGCGCGCCAGTTCGGCGAGCGCCTCGTGGTCGCCGAAGTCACGCAGCGCGGGCAGCTCGCCGAGCTCGGCGGGGATGACCGTGACCCGGTCACCGGTCTGCACGAAGGTCACCCGGCCGTCCCCGACCTGATAGCTCAGCCGGCGGTTCACCCGGTACGTGCCGCCCTGCACCGGCACCCACGGCAGCATGCGCAGCAGCCACCGGGAGGTGATCTCCTGCATCTGCGGCACGGACTTCGTGGTCGTCGCGAGGTTCCTGGCCGCCGCCGTGCCAAGACTCTGCTGCGGCGGGACCTGTGTGTCACGAACCTCTTCACCAACGGACATCTGACGCCCTTTCGATCACTAGATCATCGGCTGGCCTGTGCGAAGAAGCCTTTCAGCGGGGGACCCCGGCACGCCATTACACAAAAGAGTGTGACTAATCGGCTTTGGGCTGGGCACTACGCTGCGCCATGTTGACCAGCCCCGTTAATTTGCATCGCTCATGCCACTTACTTACGGTGCCTCCATGCGGTTGACGAGATTCACGGATGTGGCGCTGCGGGTGCTGATGCGCCTCGCCGTCACGGAGACCGGTGCGCCGCCGACCACCCGGGAGGTCGCGGCGACCATGGAGGTCCCGTACACGCACGCCGCGAAGGTCGTCGCCAGGCTCCAGCACCTGGGCATGGTGGAGGCGCGCCGGGGCCGCGGGGGCGGACTCACCCTCACCGAGGCCGGCCGGTCCGCGTCGATCGGCGGGCTCGTGCGCACCCTGGAGGGTCCGGGTGACGTCGTCGACTGCGAGGGCAGCGCACCCTGCCCGCTGCGTTCCGCCTGCCGGCTGCGCGGCGCCCTGCGCGAGGCGGAGGAGGCCTTCTACGCCTCGCTCGACCCGCTCACCGTCGCCGGACTCGTCGCGTCCCCCACCGGGCCGCTGCTGATCAGCATCAGCAGGCGTCACCCGGACGCGGACTGACCGCCGCCGCCTCGACGCCTGCCCGCCCCGACGCCCGCCCACCCCAACGCCGCTCCCCTGCGGGGCCGTTGGCCATGCCACCCCCTGAGCCCGGCCCGGCCCCCGCGACAGAGGGACCACCGCGACGTCCCACCCCCCGCCCCCTCAGGGACATTTCGGACGGCACATAATATGAATGTCAGATACCAATTCACGATCCGAGGGGTTCCCTGTGCTCTCCGAGACCTCCACAGCCACCGTCCGCGCCACCCTCCCCGCCGTCGGAGCCGCCATCGGGGACATCGCCGACCTCTTCTACCGCAAGCTGTTCGACGCCCACCCCGAACTGCTCCGCGACTTCTTCAACCGGGGCAACCAGGCGTCCGGCGCCCAGCGCCGGGCACTCGCCGGCTCCATCGCCGCCTTCGCCACCCAACTGGTCGAACACCCCGGCATCCGGCCCGATGTGATGCTCGGTCGGATCGCCCACAAGCACGCCTCGCTCGGGGTGACCCCGGACCAGTACCCCGTCGTGCACACCCACCTCTTCGCCGCCATCGCCGAAGTCCTCGGCGACGCCGTCACCCCGGAGGTCGCCGCCGCCTGGGACGAGGTCTACTGGCTGATGGCCAACGCCCTCATCGCCATCGAGGAACGGCTGTACGCGCAGCAGGGCGTCGTGGCCGGTAACGTCTGGCGCGACTGGGAGGTGACCGGCCGGGTCGAGGAGACCGCGGACGTCGCCACCTTCCAGATCCGCCCCGCCGACGGCGCCCCCGCCCCCGCCTTCCGTCCCGGCCAGTACGTCTCCGTACAGCTGGAACTCCCCGACGGCGCCCACCAGATACGCCAGTACAGCCTCTCCTCCGCCCCCGGCTCCGAACTGCGCTCCATCACCGTCAAGCGGGTGCGCGGCGAGGGCACCCCCGACGGCGAGGTGTCGGCGCACCTGCACGCGCGCCTGCGCGCGGGCGACCGGCTGCGCGTCTCCGCCCCGTACGGCGACCTGGTCCTCAGCGACACCGAGGGTCCGTTGCTGCTGGCGTCGGCCGGGATCGGCTGCACCCCGATGCTGTCGATGCTGGAACACCTAGCGGCCACCGGCCACCGCGCCCCGGTCACCGTCGTGCACGGCGACCACTCCCCCGACGACCACGCCCTGCGCACCGACCACGCCCGGCTCACCGGCAAACTCCCGGACGCCACCGCGCACTTCTGGTACGAGACCCCGGCGCCCGGACAGCCCGCGGACCGCACCGGCCTGGTCGATCTGAGCGGCGTCCCGGTCGCGTCCGGCACCCACGCCTACCTCTGCGGACCGCTGCCCTTCATGCGGGCCGTCCGCACCCAGCTGCTGGCCAAGGGCGTCCCCGCGTCCGACATCCACTACGAGGTGTTCGGCCCCGACCTCTGGCTCGCCCAGGGCTGAGGCCACCCGGACCGTGGTACCGGGGCGCCCCCGTCGCCCCGGGACCACCACCCGCCACCCGGGCGGACCCGGCCAGGTGACCGGAACGACTCGCACACTGTCCGAACAAAAGACCAGAACATGGCCCGATGGCCGACATTCCGGTACAAGCGCAGTACAGGCAAGCCACCCTGACGCGCAAAGGAGCCGGTCATGTCCTCACCCATGTCCGCGAGCACGTTCCTCGACATCCTGAAGAGCGAAGGCCTCACCGTCGTCCAGGTCGGTGACTGGCGCACGCACAACCGCAACCAGGCGGGGGCCTGGGGCCCGGTGCACGGTGTGATGATCCACCACACGGTCACGCGGGGCACCGACACCACCGTCGAGCTCTGCCGCGACGGCCATCCGGACCTGCCCGGTCCGCTCTGTCACGGGGTGATCGCCAAGGACGGCCGGGTCCACCTCGTCGGCTACGGCCGCGCCAACCACGCCGGGCTCGGCGACGACGACGTACTGCGTGCCGTCATCGCCGAGAAGGGCCTCCCCAAGGACAACGAGGCCAACACCGACGGCAACTCCCACTTCTACGGCTTCGAGTGCGAGAACCTCGGCGACGGCAAGGACCCCTGGCCCGACGTCCAGATCCAGGCGATCGAGAAGGCGGCGGCCGCGATCTGCCGTCACCACGACTGGGGCGCCCGCTCGGTCATCGGCCACCTGGAGTGGCAGCCGGGCAAGTCCGATCCGCGCGGCTTCACCATGGACTCGCTGCGCGAGCGGATTCACAGCCGCCTCAAGTGACGGGCACCGGCGGGCCCCGCCCCCGGGAGGACGCCCCCGTCCCGCCCCCGGCGACAATGGAGCCATGCCCCACGAAGCGCCCGCTCCAGCCCCGCTGCGGCCGGTGGTCCCGTCACCCCTGCGACCGGCCGAGGACGAGCGCTTCGCGCGGTACGGCGTCCGCCTGCTGCTCAAGCGCGACGACCTGATCCACCCCGACCTGCCCGGCAACAAGTGGCGCAAGCTCTCCCCCAACCTGTCCGCCGCCTCCGGCCGAACCGTACTGACCTTCGGCGGGGCGTACTCCAACCATCTGCGGGCCACCGCCGCCGCGGGCCGGCTCCTCGGCTTCCCGACCGTCGGCGTCGTACGCGGCGACGAACTGGCGCACCGCCCGCTCAACCCCTCACTCGCCCGATGCGCCGCCGACGGCATGCGTCTGCACTTCGTGGACCGGGCGACCTACCGCGCGAAGGCCGACCCAGGGGTCCTGGCCGGGCTGCTGAGCGCCTTCGGGGACTGCCAGGTGATCCCGGAGGGCGGCAGCAACGCGCTCGCCGCACAGGGCTGTGCGGCGCTCGGCCGGGAACTGCGCGGCCGGGCCGACGTGGCCGCCGTCGCCTGCGGTACGGGCGGCACCCTCGCCGGCCTCGCGGCGGGCCTCGGCCCCGGGCAGCGCGCCCTCGGCGTCCCGGTGCTGCGCGGCGGCTTCCTGGGCGAGGCGGTCCGGGGGCTGCAACGGGACGCGTTCGGCGGCCCGGCGGGCCGGTGGTCCCTGGACGAGCGCTTCCACTTCGGCGGCTACGCCCGCACACCCCCCGGGCTGCACGCCTTCGCCGACGACTTCGAGGACCGGCACGGACTGGCCGTCGAGCGGCTGTACGTGGCCAAACTGCTGTACGGGCTCACCGCCCTCACCGCGGAGGGCGCCTTCGCCCCGGGCATCACGCTCGCTGCCGTGATCACGGCGGGGGGCGATCCCGAACGGTCCCGCGCCTGACGCGGCCGGGCCCGGCCCCTCAGTCCGACCGGTCCGGTTCCTCGCGGTAGGCCGCCGCCTCCTCCAGGTCCAGTCTGCGCAGCAGCGTCCGCAGCATCTCGTCGTCGATGCGCCGCTCGTCACGGAGCCGCACGAAGACCGAACGCTCGGTCTCGATCATTTCCCCGGCCAGCCGCCGGTACGTCTCGTCCGCGGACTCGCCGGTGACCGGGTTGGGCGCGCCGAGCCGTTCCCACACGGCGTTGCGACGGCGTTCCAGCACGGAGCGCAGCCGGTCGGTGAGCGGCGGCGGCAGCCGGTTGCGCTCCTCGTCCAGCAGCTCGTCCAGCCGCGCCTCGGCGGCCGTGGACGCCTCGCTCTGGGCCTGCGCCTCGGCCAGGGTCTCGGCCTGCGGGTCGCGGCCGGGGAGCTTCAGCACCCGGACCAGCAGCGGCAGGGTGAGCCCCTGGACCACCAGGGTGCCGATGACGGTCGTGAAGGTCAGGAACAGCAGCAGGCTGCGCGAGGGGAACGGTCCGCCGCCGTGCGTGACCAGCGGGATCGAGAAGGCGACGGCGAGCGAGACCACACCCCGCATCCCCGCCCAGCCGACGATCAGGGGCGAGGTCCAGTCGGTCCCCGGCTCGCGTTCCCTGATCCGCTTCGACAGCCATCTCGGCAGATACGTCGCCGGGTAGACCCAGAGGAAACGGACCACGACGACCGTGACGAAGACGGCGACCGCGTACCCGACGGCCTGTCCGGGGGTGTAGGCACCGAGGTCCTTCAGCACGACGGGCAGCTGGAGCCCGATGAGGGCGAAGACCGCCGACTCCAGCACGAAGGCGACCATCTTCCAGACGGCCGCCTCCTGGAGCCTGGTCGCGAAGTCGACCTGCCAGGAGCGGTGGCCCAGGTAGAGCGCGACGACGACCACGGCGAGCACCCCGGACGCGTGCACCCGTTCGGCCGCCGCGTACGCCACGAAGGGGATCAGCAGCGACAGGGTGTTCTGGAGCAGGGCCTCCTTGAGGTGGGTGCGGAGCCAGTGCAGCGGGACCATCAGCACCAGGCCGACCCCGACCCCGCCGAACGCGGCCAGCAGGAACTCCCCGATGCCCGCGCCCCAGCTCATCCCCTCGCCGACGGCTGCGGCCAGCGCCACCTTGTAGGCGGTGATCGCGGTGGCGTCGTTCACCAGGGACTCGCCCTGGAGGATCGTGGTCACCCGGGCGGGCAGTCCCACCCGTCGGGCGATCGCGGCGGCGGTGACCGCGTCCGGCGGGGCGACGACCGCGCCCAGCACCAGCGCCGCGGTGAGCGGCAGACCGGGCACGAACAGATACGCGAGCCAGCCGACCGCGAACGTCGCGAACAGGACATAGCCGACGGACAGCAGCGCGACCGGCCGGGCGTTGGCCCGCAGATCGAGGTACGAACTGTCCACGGCCGCCGTGTGGAGCAGGGGCGGCAGCAGCAGCGGCAGCACGATGCGCGCGTCGAGCGTGTACGCGGGTACGCCGGGCAGGTACCCGGCGACCAGCCCGGCCGCCACCAGCACGAGCGGGGCGGGCACGGGGGTCCGGCGGGCGGCCCCGGCGACCGCCGCACTGGCCGCCACCAGTGCCACCAGCGGCAGTGCGTCCATCCCGTGGCCCTCGCATCCGTCGTAACCTGGCCCTCATGAGTGAGTGCACGCATGTTCTCGCACTGCCGCGCCCCGAGCCCACTGCGCTGAGCGACACCTGCCCGGAGTGTCTGGCGGCCGGCAGCCATCCCGTGCAGCTGCGCCTCTGTCTGGTCTGCGGCCATGTCGGCTGCTGCGATTCCTCACCGATGAGGCACGCCACGGCGCACTTCCGGGAGACCGGACATCCGGTGATGCGGAGCTTCGAACCGGGTGAGACCTGGCGCTGGTGCTTCGAGGACGGTTCGATCGTCTGACGTCTGGGTACGTCAAACCGGCGCCGGTTCTTCGTAATTGAGCGACGCGGATCGTCGACCACGGTGTGTCGCGCACGGCTCTACCATGGGTGACACCCATGGGGGCGGGTCCCGACGACACGGCATCATGGGGAGCGATAGCGTCGCCGGACGAAGAACCGACGACGAACCGCATGGTTCCGGGGACTCTTCCCGGAACCTCGAAAGAGTTTGTGCCACCTTGGAGGTGAGGGTGTCCCAGATCGCAGGCGAGCCCGGGAATCAGGACTTCGTGGAAGTCCGGCTGCCCGCTGCGGGTGCCTACCTGTCGGTGTTGCGTACGGCCACGGCCGGTCTCGCAGCGCGTTTGGACTTCACTCTCGACGAGATCGAGGATCTTCGCATCGCGGTCGACGAGGCCTGCGCGATCCTGCTTCAGCAGGCCGTGCCGGGCTCCGTCCTCAGCTGCGTGTTCCGGCTCGTCGACGATTCCCTTGAGGTGACGGTCTCGGCCCCCACGACGGACGGCCGGGCACCGGAGCGCGACACCTTCGCCTGGACGGTGCTCTCCGCACTGGCCGGCAAGGTCGACTCCTCCGTCGCCGCTGACCGGACGGTCAGCATCAGCCTGTACAAGCAGCGCGGCGCGGGACCCGGGCCGGCGTGAGCGACGGGAACGGGGACGGGCCTGTGCGGGACGAGACGATCCGACCAGGGGCGGTGCCCGTATCGGGCATCCCGGAACAACAGGCCCTGCCGCACCCGGAGGGCGGGGCGGACGGGGCGGACGGCCGCGAGGGGCGGGCGGCCGTGGTGGAGCACGCGGAGCGGGCGAGCCGGATGAGTGAGCACGGGCACCACGACCCACATGACCGCAGCAACGCGCGCGCGCTGTTCGTGGAGTTGCGCGCGCTCCCCGACGGCTCACCCGAGCGGGCCGAGCTGCGCAACCGGCTGGTGCGGATGCACCTGCCGCTGGTGGAGCACCTGGCCCGCAGGTTCCGCAACCGGGGTGAGCCGCTGGACGACCTGACCCAGGTGGCGACGATCGGGCTGATCAAGTCCGTGGACCGGTTCGACCCGGAGCGCGGGGTCGAGTTCTCGACGTACGCCACCCCGACGGTCGTCGGCGAGATCAAGCGCCACTTCCGTGACAAGGGGTGGGCCGTCCGGGTGCCGCGGCGGCTTCAGGAGCTGCGGCTCTCGCTGACCACGGCCACCGCCGAGCTGTCGCAGCAGCACGGCCGCTCGCCGACCGTGCACGAGCTGGCGGAGCGGCTGGGCATCTCCGAGGAAGAGGTCCTGGAGGGGCTGGAATCGGCCAACGCCTACAGCACCCTCTCGCTGGACGTGCCGGACACCGACGACGAGTCCCCGGCGGTCGCGGACACGCTGGGCTCGGAGGACGAGGCGCTGGAGGGCGTCGAGTACCGGGAGTCGCTGAAGCCGCTGCTGGAGGACCTGCCGCCACGGGAGAAGCGGATTCTGCTGCTGCGCTTCTTCGGCAACATGACGCAGTCGCAGATCGCCCAGGAGGTGGGCATCTCGCAGATGCACGTCTCGCGACTGCTGGCCCGTACGCTCGCGCAGCTGCGCGAACGGCTGCTCATCGAGGAGTGATCCGGTGCCGGGGCGGCCGTCGGCCCGGCAGCCCCGGCGCACCGGACCGCCCGGCCCCCGCCCGGCCCCCGTCAGGCGTCGTCGCGGGGCGCGCCCGGGGCGCGGATGCCGAGCGCGGCGGTGGTGGTGGGGTTGATCAGCAGCACCAGGCCCGTGACGGCGACGACGGCGAGGACGATCCCGGCCGGGATCAGGGCGCCGTGCGACCGCAGCAGTGTCCACGCCACCGGCAGCGCGATGATCTGGGTGATGAGCGCCGGGCCCCGGCTCCAGGAGCGCCGCAGCAGCAGGCCCCTGGCCGCGAGCAGCGGGATGAGCCCGAGCGCGATGATGGTGATTCCGCCCATCTCCGCCTGCTGCGGACTGTCGGGGCGGCCGAGCAGTCCCATGACCAGCATGTAGATCCCGCCGACGGCGAGCGCCGCCCCTTCGAGGGCGTTGAGTCCGGCCACGAGGGTGATCCTGTCCCGTTTCGCCGGTCCGGCCGGGGCCGGCGCGGGGGACGCGTTCTGCTGAGTGCTCACCCTTGCAGGTTGGCATCCTCGGGCGGCGAACGCGAAGCCGGGGTCACTCCCCCGTGTGCCGCGCGCGGGTCGTGCCGCACCGGCGCGACCGATCCGTCACGGAGAGTAGGAGCCAGGGGGCGGGCTCGGGTCACCGCTTCGGGCACGTACCCCCCGGTGGGTAGTCTGGCGGTCATGCGCGCACTTCTCGTGGTCAACCCAGCTGCTACCACCACCAGTGCGCGGACCCGTGACGTACTCATCCACGCGCTGGCCAGCGAGATGAAGCTGGAGGCGGTGACCACGGAGTACCGGGGGCACGCCCGGGACCTGGGGCGGCGGGCCGCGGACTCCGACGACATCGACCTCGTCGTGGCCCTCGGCGGCGACGGCACGGTCAACGAGGTCGTGAACGGTCTGCTGCACCGGGGGCCCGACCTGGACCGGCTGCCGCGCCTCGCGGTGGTTCCCGGCGGCTCCACCAATGTCTTCGCACGGGCGCTCGGACTGCCCAACGACGCGGTGGAGGCGACCGGCGCGATCCTGGACGCGCTGGCCAACCGCAGCGAACGCACGGTCGGCCTCGGACTGGCAGCGGGCACCCCGGGAACCGAGGACGAGGCGGTCCCGGAGCGCTGGTTCACCTTCTGCGCGGGATACGGCTTCGACGCGGGCGTGATCGGCCGCGTCGAACAGCAGCGGGAACGCGGTAAACGGTCGACGCACGCGTTGTACGTACGCCAGGTGATCCGGCAATTCCTGAACGAGCCGCACCGCCGGCAGGGCACGATCACGCTGGACGTGCCGGGTCAGGAACCCGTCACCGATCTCGTGCTCTCCATAATCTGCAACACCGCGCCCTGGACCTACCTGGGGAATCGTCCGCTGTACACGTCTCCGCAGGCCTCTTTCGACAAGGCCCTGGGTTTCCTCGGACTGAAGCGTCTGTCCACCGCGGCGGTCACCCGGTACGCCACCCAGCTGCTCACTTCGAGCCCCGAAAAAGGGCTCCACGGCAAGCACGCGGTTTCACTCGACGACCTCACGGACTTCACCTTGCATTCAAAGGCCCCACTGCCCTTTCAGATGGACGGCGACCATCTGGGACTGCGTACGAGTGTGACGTTCACAGGCGTTCGCCGTGCACTGCGTGTGATTGTGTGAGTGGGAGGGCCTAAAGTCCTTTAACTCGAACGTTTGGGCTGGTTCCCACCCCATGGAAGTACGGCTGTGACCTACCCGACACCGAGGAATCAAAAAAAACTTTCCAGAAGGGGTTGTATCCGCAGCCCAGGTTTGCGAATCTCTACATGGCGATCGGGACGGCCCGCAACACCAGCCTCCACTGAGAGCCAGAACCCCTCCTCATGACACAGACCACACCCAGTTCATCTGGGCGTAGGCCTGTCACCTGCGGGGGGATTCGTGAAAGCGTTCACATTCACAAGCACCGTATGTAGTACCAAGGAGAGGTAGCAGCCATGGACTGGCGTCACAACGCCGTTTGTCGTGAGGAAGACCCCGAGCTGTTCTTCCCCATCGGCAACACCGGTCCTGCGCTGCTGCAGATCGAGGAAGCCAAGGCCGTCTGCCGTCGCTGCCCCGTCATGGAGCAGTGCCTGCAGTGGGCGCTCGAGTCCGGCCAGGACTCCGGCGTCTGGGGTGGCCTCAGCGAGGACGAGCGCCGCGCGATGAAGCGCCGCGCCGCCCGCAACCGGGCGCGTAACGCCAGCGCCTGACGACGCCCCCCGCGAAAAGCCTCAGCCCGGCGGCGCGTACGGAGTGTACGCACAACCCCGCCTTCGAGTCGCAGCGCGCAGTACCCCCGAAGCGCATCGCAACGTGAACACGCGGCGAGCCCGGACCGTCACCACGGTCCGGGCTCGCCGTCGTTCACGACCACACCCTCCGCGCTCCCCCGCGCCCGGACGCCGTGACGAGGACTACTTCACCGTGCGGACCGGGACGTCGAGCACCACCCGGGTGCCGCGCTCCGGTGCCGGAACCATGCCGAACGTCCCGCCCAGCTCACCCTCGACCAGGGTGCGGACGATCTGGAGCCCCAGATTGCCGGCGCGCTGCGGGTCGAAGCCCTCGGGCAGACCGCGCCCGTCGTCCTGAACGGTGATCAGCAGCCGTCCGTCGGTGCGCGAACCGCCGCGAACCGCCGAGACCTCGACCGTGCCCCGCTCGGCCACGGTGAAGGCGTGCTCCAGGGCGTTCTGCAGAACCTCCGTGAGCACCATCGCGAGCGGAGTGGCCACTTCCGCGTCCAGGATGCCGAACCGGCCGGTACGGCGGCAGACGACCTTGCCCGGTGAGATCTCGGCGACCATCGCGATGACCCGGTCGGCGATCTCGTCGAACTCGACCCGCTCGTCCAGATTCTGGGACAGCGTCTCATGGACGATCGCGATCGAACCGACGCGGCGTACCGCCTCGTTGAGCGCTTCGCGCCCCTGCTCGGAATCCATTCGCCGGGCCTGGAGACGCAACAGGGCCGCCACCGTCTGGAGGTTGTTCTTCACCCGGTGGTGGATCTCCCGGATGGTGGCGTCCTTGGTGATCAACTCCCGCTCCCGGCGACGGAGTTCGGTCACGTCACGGAGCAGGACCAGGGAGCCGATGCGCACGCCCTTCGGTTTGAGCGGGATCGCCCGGAGCTGGATCACCCCGCTCGCGCACTCGACCTCGAACTCCCGGGGCGCGTAGCCGCTGGCGACCGTGACCAGCGCCTCGTCCACCGGGCCCCTGGACGGGGCGAGTTCGGCGGTGGTACGGCCCAGGTGGTGGCCGACCAGGTCGGAGGCGAGGCCGAGGCGGTGGTACGCGGAGAGGCCGTTGGGGCTGGCGTACTGGACGACCCCGTCGGCGTCGAGCCTGATCAGTCCGTCGCCGACCCGGGGCGACGCGTCCATGTCGACCTGCTGGCCCGGGAACGGGAACGATCCGGCGGCGATCATCTGCGCCAGGTCGGAGGCCGACTGGAGGTAGGTGAGCTCCAGCCGGGACGGCGTACGGACCGTCAGGAGGTTCGTGTTGCGGGCGATGACGCCGAGGACGCGCCCCTCGCGGCGTACGGGGATCGACTCGACCCGTACCGGCACCTCCTCGCGCCACTCCGGGTCGCCCTCGCGCACGATCCGGCCCTCGTCCAGCGCGGCGTCCAGCAGCGGCCTGCGGCCACGCGGGACCAGATGGCCGACCATGTCGTCCTGGTAGGAGGTGGGGCCGGTGTTGGGCCGCATCTGGGCGACGGACACATAGCGGGTGCCGTCGCGGGTGGGGACCCACAGGACGAGGTCGGCGAAGGACAGGTCGGAGAGCAGCTGCCACTCCGACACCAGCAGGTGCAGCCACTCCAGGTCGGTGTCACCGAGGGCTGTGTGCTGGCGTACGAGGTCGTTCATGGAGGGCACAGGTGCGAGCGTACCCGTGGGCACCGGCATGGACACCGACAGGCACCGGACGGGGCGCCGGAGCCGGGCCCGCGGAGCGAGAAGGGCGGACGGGCCCGGAAAGTGCCGTCCCCACGGTGGACACGGGTGAATGGTCTAGTCCACAATGCTGAGGACACGAACTTCCGCTCTCCCCGCACAGGAGAGCGGATCGAGGCACCCCGCGCTCTCTGCCCTGACTGCGCCGGTGCCTCTCCTGGCCGGGGGCACCGCACACCGCCGGCCGCACGACTCCGGGCCGCGGCGCCGGACGGGCTGAGGGTCCCGTCCCGCGCCGCGGCCCGTGGGTTCTTCCGGGGCCGCCCCGCGAGAAGACGCGGGCAACGGCCCTCCTGGGTGTCTCAGCTGGTCTCGGTGACCTTGGCGAGAGCGCGGGGCGCGTCCGGGTCCTGGCCGCGGGCGATCGTCACCTCGTACGCCAGCAGTTGCAGCGGCAGGATCTCCAGCACCGGCTGCACCTCCTCCGCGACTCCCCCGGTGGGCAGCACGAAGCCCGCCGACGCCGCCTCCACCTGCGCCTTCGGGCCGACCACGAACAGATCCGCGCCACGGCCGCGCAGCCGGTCCAGGACGGGTTGCAGCGCCTCGCCGCCCCGCCCGTCGGTGACCACCGCGATCACCGGGGAGATGTTGTCGACCATGGCGAGCGGTCCGTGCAGCAGATCGGCGCCGGAGTAGGACAGCGCCGGGATGTAGCTGGTCTCCATGAGCTTCAGCGCCGCCTCCTTGGCCGTGGGATAGCCGTAGCCGCGCGAGGTGATGACCATGCGCTCGGCGAAGCGGTAGCGGGCCGCCAGGCCCCGCACCTCCTCCTGGCGGGCCAGTACCCGCTCCGCCAGATCGGGCAGCACGGCCGCCGCGGCCCCGTCGCCGCCCGCCATGCCCTCGACGAAGAGGTAGAGCGCCAGCAGTGAGGCGGTGTACGTCTTGGTGGCCGGGAGGGCCTTCTCCGGGCCCGCCAGGATGTCGATGTGGTACTCGGAGACCGCCGCGAGCGCCGAGTCCGGGTTGTTCGTGACCGCCAGGGTGATCGCTCCCGCCTGGCGGGCCGCCCGGGTCGACGCCACCACGTCGGGCGAGCCGCCGGACTGGCTGACGACGACGACCAGCACGTCCTCCAGCCGGGGCCGCGCCCCGTACGCCGTGGTGGTGGACATCGAGGTCAGCCCGCAGGGCAGGCCGAGCCGCACCTCCAGCAGGTACTTCGCGTAGAGCGCGGCGTTGTCGGACGAGCCACGGGCGGTCAGGAGCACGAACCGCGGCTTCCGTGCGGCGATCTCCTCGGCCACGGCCCGGATGACGGGCGTCCCGCGCTGGAGGACGCGTCGCAGCATCGCGGGCTGCTCGGCCATCTCGGCGGACATGACGCGTCCGGGCCGCTCGCTCTCGTCGGCCGGAAAGGTGGCGGACATGGGGCCTCCCATGGGGTGTCTCGGCGTACGTCCCGGAGCCTCGTTTCCTCAGTCGAACACGGCCTGCCGGGGGCTCGCCAGCGGGGCGGCACCCGGTGGGCCCCCGGCCGGGGACGGCCACCGGCCACCGGCGCGATACCCGGTTCTGCTAGATTGGGAGTTTGATTGGTCTATACCACATGATCCCACTTCTCAGATCGGCAGGCCCAGCGTGGAAGTTGTCATCGTCCCGGACGCCAAGGCAGGCGGCGAACTCATCGCGGAGGCCATCGGCGCCCTGCTGAGCCGCAAGCCCGACGCCCTTCTCGGCGTTGCCACCGGATCTACCCCGCTGCCCATCTACCAGGCGCTGGCGGCGAAGGTCCGCTCCGGCGCCGTGGACGCCTCGCGCGCCCGCATCTGCCAGCTCGACGAGTACGTCGGGCTGCCCGTCGGCCACCCGGAGTCGTACCGCTCCGTGGTGCTGCGCGAGGTCGTCGAACCGCTCGGTCTGTCCGAGGCGTCCTTCATGGGCCCCGACGGTTCCGCGGAGGATGTCCAGGCCGCCTGTGAGGTGTACGACAAGGCGCTCGCCGAGGCCGGCGGGGTGGACCTCCAGCTGCTCGGCATCGGCACCGACGGGCACATCGGGTTCAACGAGCCGTGCTCCTCGCTCGCCTCCCGCACCCGGATCAAGACGCTCACCGATCAGACCCGCGTCGACAACGCGCGCTTCTTCGACAACGACATCGACCAGGTGCCGCACCACGTCATCACCCAGGGCATCGGCACCATCCTGGAGTCCCGCCACCCGATCCTGCTGGCGACCGGCGAGGGCAAGGCGGACGCCGTGGCGCAGACGGTCGAGGGGCCGGTCGCCTCGGTCGTACCGGCGTCGGCGCTCCAGCTCCACCCGCACGCCACGGTCGTGGTCGACGAGGCCGCCGCGTCGAAGCTGAAGCTCGCGGACTACTTCCGCGCCACCTTCGCCGCCAAGCCCGCCTGGCAGGGCCTGTAGCGGCGCGACGGGCCCTGTCCCAGGCGGACGGGGCCCGGCCTCCGGCGCGTACGGCCACATCGGCCGCGGCACGCCGGACACCACGGTACGGACACAGCGCGACGGCCGGGACGCGCCCGATGAGGGGCGCGTCCCGGCCGTTGCGTCTTCCCGCCTCCGGTCCCGGCACGCGGCCGGGACCGGGGGCAGGGTGGTGCGTGGCGTCAGACGCCGGTGATGACCTCCGCCGCGGCGCGACCGCAGACGCGGGCGGCGCCGTGGGTCACGATGTACAGCGCGCCCCTCGGCTCCGACTGCGGGACGCCCATCTCGACCACGACGGTGTCGGGGCGCTCCGCCAGCAGGGCGTCGAGCGCGTCGGTCATCCAGGAGTGCCGGTGGGCGTCCCTGACGACCGCGACGATCCGGCGGTCGCCCGCCGCGCGCAGCACCTCGGCCGCGGGGGCCTCGGTGTCGCTGCCGTACATGACTCCCTCGGTGCCCGGCAGCAGCGCGGTCAGCTCGGCGGCGACACCCCAGGGGGTCTCGTCGCCGACCGCGATGTTCGGGACCGGGGTGAACGCGGCGACATAGGCCGGGCCGGTCAGCCGGTCGGCGGTGCCGGTGACGGTCACGGCGCGGCGCGCGGCCACCAGACCGATGTCGGAGCTGATGACGGTGCCGGGCGCGGTCCCCTCCTGCACTGCCGCGCCCGGCCCCGTGACAGCCCCCCTGGCCCCCTGCGCCCAGGACGCGAGGGCCCGTACCCGGGCGGCGGCGTCGGCCAGCCGCTCCTCGGGCAGTTCACCGCTGCGTACCGCCGCCACCAGGGCGTCGCGCAGCCGCAGTACGGTCCCCTCGTCCTCCAGGCCGCCGCCGACGCAGAGCGCGTCGGCGCCCGCGGCGATGGCGAGGACGGAACCGTGCTCGATGCCGTACGTCGACGAGATGGCCTGCATCTCGACGGCGTCGGTGACGATCAGCCCCTGGTAGCCCAGCTCCTCGCGCAGCAGACCGGTGAGGATCTGCGGGCTGAGGGTCGCGGGGCGGTCCGGGTCGAGGGCGGGCAGCAGGATGTGCGCGCTCATCATGGCCTTGGAACCCGCCGCGATGGCGGCCCGGAAGGGCACCAGCTCGCGGGCGTGCAGGGTTTCGAGGTCGACGTCGATGCGGGGCATCGCGTGGTGCGAGTCGACCGCGGTGTCGCCGTGCCCGGGGAAGTGCTTGGTGCAGGCGGCGACGCCGGAGGCCTGGAGGCCCTCGATGTACGCGGCGGTGTGCCGGGCGACGAGCTGGGTGTCCGCGCCGAACGACCGTACGCCGATGACCGGGTTGCCCGGGTCGGAGTTCACGTCGGCGGTGGGTGCCCAGTCGAAGTTGACGCCGCACTCGGCGAGCCTGCGGCCCAGCTCCTGCGCGACGGCGCGGGTCAGGTCCACGTCGTCGACGGAGCCCAGGGCGAGGTTGCCGGGGAACGACGACCCCTGGCGGACCTCCAGGCGGGTGACGTCGCCGCTCTCCTCGTCGATCGCGATGAGTACGTCGTCGCGCTCGGCCCGGATCTGGGCGGTGAGCGCGGCGAGCTGCTCGGGCGTCCGGACGTTGCGGCCGAACAGTCCGACGGAGGCGAGGCCCTCGCCGACTCTGCGCAGCAGCCAGTCGGGCGCGGTGGTGCCGGTGAACCCGGGCTGCAGGACGGCGAGTGCGTCGCGCGTCACGGTGTCCGTGGTGGAGACAAGGGTGGTCATAGGAACCGTGCTATCCCTTCACTGCACCGTCGGTCAGGCCGCTGACGGCCTTCCGCTGCAGGAAGACGAAGAGGATCAGGATCGGGATCGCGAAGAGCGTGGAGGCCGCCATCGTGGCGCCCCAGTCGCTGCCGAACTGCGTCTGGAACTGCGACAGCCACAGCGGCAGGGTCTGGAAGGCGGGGTCCTTGTTCAGTACCAGTACCAGCGGGAACTCGTTCCACGCGGTGATGAAACCGAACATCGAGGTCGACATCAGGCCGGGTGCCAGCAGCGGCAGGATGACCTTCACGAACGCCTGGCGGCGCGTGCAGCCGTCGACCATGGCCGACTCCTCCAGCTCCTTGGGCACCGCGGCGACGAATCCGCGCAGGGTGAGGAGCGTGAGGGGCAGCACCATGATCGTGTAGAAGCAGGTCAGCGGGATCAGGCTGTTGAGCATGTCCGCGTCGCGCACCAGCAGGTAGATCGCGATGACCATGACTTCCCAGGGCGCCATCTGGGCGAGCATGAAGCCGATGATGAAGCCGCGGCGGCCCTTGAAACGCATCCGGGCCAGGGCGAACGAGCCGGCGAGCGCGAGGACCAGGGAGAACACCACCGCGAGGATGGTGACCGTGAGCGAGTTGCGGACCAGCGTCCAGAAGTTCTCGGCGTTGATCGCGGTCTTGAAGTGCTCGAACGTGACGTCGGTCGGGAACCAGACCGGGTTGTCCGTGATGATGTCGCCGGTCGGCTTGAAGGCCGTGGCGAACATCCAGTAGACGGGGAAGACGAAGGCGATGACGAGCACGACGGCCGTCGCGTTGGGCCAGATACGGCCGAGCGGAGAGCGCTTCACAGCTCGTCCTCCTCTTGCTTGACAGTGATCCGGAGGTGGTACGCGGTGAGGCCGAGGATGATCACGATGGTGAGCATCGCGATCGCCGAGCCCATGCCGAAGTGCTGGTTGCCCATGCCTTCGATGAACGCGTAGACCGGAAGGATCTCGGTGAGCCGGTTCGGGCCACCGGCGTTGATCGCGTAGACCTGCACGAACGCCTTGAACACCCAGATGACTTCGAGGAACGTGGTCGCGTAGAGGAAGGGCCTCAGGAACGGCATGGTGACCGAGGTGAAGCTCTTCCAGACCCCGGCGCCGTCGAGCGAGGCGGCCTCGTACAGTTCCTTGGGGATGGTCGTCGTGGCGGCGTACAGGTTGAGCGCGACGAACGGGATCGACTGCCAGACGATCAGCACCGTGATCACGAAGAAGGTGGAGAACTGGCCGCCGACCCAGTTGTAGTCGGCCATGGAGTGGAAGCCGATCGCGTCCAGCATCCAGTTGACGACACCGAATCGCGAGGCGAAGAGCCACTGGTAGACGGTGGTCGCCGCGATGACGGGCATGGCCCAGGCGAGCACGATGCCGATCATCAGGGTGATCCGCATCCGCTTGCCGAGGCGGGCGAGCAGCAGACCGACCAGTGTCCCGAGGACCATGATCAGGACGACGTTGGTCCCGGCGAAGGCGATGGACCGGCCGGTGACCCGCCAGAAGTCCGAACCGCCGAGGACGTCCTTGTAGTTCTCGATGCCGTTCCACTCGGTGACATGCTGGATCAGCTGTCCCATGTTGAGGTTCTGGAACGACAACAGGGTGTTCTTGACCAACGGCCAGCCGAGGAACACCAGGGTCGCGGCCACCGGAGGCGCCAGCAGCAGATAGGGCGCGAGCGCCGTCTTTCTGCTTCTGCCCCCAGGCCCGCCCGGTCCGCCGCCGGACCTCTTTTCCACCTCTGCCGGCCCGGAGGGTGGCCGTTCGGTCTGCACGGTCATGCTCGCCATCTCTTCCTTGGCACCATGGGACACACAAATCGGCTGTCGGGGGATGGGCTCCTGGTGGAGCCCATCCCCCGACAGCACACCCTTACTGCTTCTGCGCGAGGCGCTTGTTGAGCTCGCCCTCGACCTGCTTGGCGGCATCGGCAGGCGACTTACCCTGCAGCACCAGCGTCATGTAGGTCTTGATCGGGTTCGGCGGGTTCTCGACCGGGGCCCACTCGGCGATCAGCGGGGTGGTGCCACCGGACTTGATGGCTGCCGGACCGGCGGCCTCCGCGGCGGGCTGACCCACGGCGTACTTCTGCATGGCCTCGGACTTCGGGGTCCAGCCGGCTTCCTTGACGAGCGCGCCGTCGTTCGCCTCGGAGAGCGCGATCTTCAGGAACTCCTTGGCCAGGTCCTGCTTCTTGCTGCCCGCGGCCACGGCGAAGTTGGAGCCGCCGAGGAAGACGCCCTCGGGCTTGTCGGCGGTCTCACCGGGGATGGTGAAGAAGCCGATGTCGTCCTTGATCTTCGGGTTGGCCTTGATGGCGGTGCCGGCCTCGTAGCCCATCGCGATGATCGCGCCGGTCTTGCCGTTGGCGAAGACGTCGGCCTGCTGCGGGGTGGCCTCGTCCTTGTCCTTGGGCGCCTTGGAGTAGGACTGGTACTGCTTGTAGACGTCCATGGCCGCGGCGACCTTCGGGTCGGCCATGTTGGAGACGTACTTGTCGCCTTCCTTCTTGACCGGCTCGACACCCTGACCGACGAGCAGACCGTCGAAGAAGTACCAGTTCTGGCCGGGCAGGTAGATCGGCTCGGCGTCGCCCTTGGCCTTGATGGCGTCGAACGCCTTGAAGAGCTCGGCGCGGGTCTTCGGCGTCTCGGTGATGCCGGCGTCCTTGAAGACCTTCTTGTTGTACATGACGACGCGGTTGCCGAAGTACCACGGAAGGGCGTACTGCTTGCCGTCGAAGACGGAGGGGGCGTTGATCGCGTCGGGCCAGGCGCCGCCGATCTCCTTCTTGAGGTCACCGAGCTCCGCGAGACCGCCGGTCTTCGCGTACGCCGGGGTCTGCGTGTTGCCGATCTCCAGGACGTCCGGCGGGTTGGACTCGGAGAGGGCCGTGGTGACCTTCTGCTGAATGCCGTTCCACGCCTGGACTTCGATCTTCAGCTTGGCCTGGGTCTTCTTCTCGAACTCCTCGGTGACCGTCTTGGTCCAGCCGTCGGGGTTCGAGCCGGACATCGTCCAGACGGTCAGGGTCTGCCCCTTGAAACCGTCCGCGCCCGCCTTCTTGCCTCCGTCGTCGTCAGACGAGGAACCACCACACGCGGCAATGCTGACCATCATGCCCGCGACGCCGATCGCCGCGATGAGCTTGCGCTTCACGCCAGACCCTCCTCAGGGTGCTTACAACCCCCGCCCACCGCGAAGACATCCGACGAAGTACTGCTGGGGCTGGGACCTGGTCTTTAATGGTTTAGACCAGTACCGGGAGCTTGGCCTAGACCTTTAGGGGTGTCAAGGGTGTATAAGAAGTGCACTCGCGTCCGTTATAGGACCGACACCTGAGGGAGGGCGACGAGCCGTGACCGGACCGTGCCACCATGTGAGCCGCGACAGACGGAGGAGCCGGTGACGGCAGCAACGCAGCAGTCGGGAAGGCGGGCCATGGGCGCCGACGGGGGTACGACGGAGAGCGAATCGGGCGCCGGGACACGCACCGCGCGGGTCCCGAAGTACTACCGCCTCAAGCGGCACCTCCTCGACATGACGGGCACCATGCCGCCCGGTACGCCCGTACCACCGGAGCGAACCCTGGCGGCCGAGTTCGACACCTCACGCACCACGGTGCGGCAGGCGCTCCAGGAGCTGGTCGTCGAGGGCCGGCTGGAGCGCATCCAGGGCAAGGGCACCTTCGTCGCCAAGCCGAAGGTCTCGCAGGCCCTGCAGCTGACCTCGTACACGGAGGACATGCGTGCCCAGGGGCTGGAACCGACTTCTCAGCTGCTGGACATCGGATACGTGACGGCGGACGACTCCCTGGCCGAGCTGCTGGACATCACCACGGGCGGCCGGGTGCTGCGCATCGAGCGTCTGCGGCTGGCCAGCGGGGAGCCGATGGCCATCGAGACCACCCATCTCTCCGCCAAGCGCTTTCCGGCGCTGCGGCGGTCGCTGGTGAAGTACACCTCCCTCTACACGGCGCTGGCCGAGGTGTACGACGTGCGGCTCGCCGAGGCCGAGGAGACCATCGAGACCTCGCTCGCCACCCCGCGCGAGGCCGGACTGCTCGGTACGGACGTGGGCCTGCCGATGCTGATGCTGTCCCGGCACTCGATCGACGGGCAGGGCGAACCCGTGGAGTGGGTGCGCTCGGTCTACCGGGGCGACCGGTACAAGTTCGTGGCGCGCCTCAAGCGCCCGGTCGACTGACCCCGTTCGGGGGGCTGTTGACCAACTTTTGACCCTCCGTCGGTCGCTCGCCGAAGGACGCCGGACGGACGTCGGCGCACCTCCGGCCGGCCGTCGGAGGGCCGCTGTACGGCTCGTACGAGCCAAATGCCCCATGTGCCCCCGGCGTCTCCCCGACGCCGGGGGCACACGCGTTCTCCACGGCCCCCTCCGGAACCCGGCGCCGGAGGACGGCGATTCGGAGAAGGGGGTGACGCCGCCCGAACTCCTCACCTAGATTTCGTGCCCGTCGCATCAGGTGATCAGCGAGGGGACGGAGTCGCCGCATGTCGCAAGCGCCCATGGAAGACCCAGCAGAGCGGCCACCCACGGTCACGCCCTTACGCGTGGTGATCGCGCTCTGTCTCGTCGCGCCGTTCGTGGCGATGCTCTGGGTCGGCTCGTACGCGAAGGTCGACCCGGCCTTCATCGGCATCCCGTTCTTCTACTGGTACCAGATGCTCTGGGTGCTCGTCTCGACCGCGCTCACCATGACCGCGTACCGGTTGTGGCAGCGTGACCAGCGCGCCCGCGAGGGAGGTGCGTCCGCGTGAAGGACGGTGTGAACGGCGTCGCCCTGGGCGTCTTCGTCTTCTTCTTCCTGGCCGTCACCGTCGTCGGCTTCATGGCCGCGCGCTGGCGCAGGGCCGAGAACGGGGCCAGTCTCGACGAGTGGGGCCTCGGCGGCCGGTCGTTCGGGACCTGGGTCACCTGGTTCCTGCTCGGCGGCGACCTCTACACGGCGTACACCTTCGTCGCCGTCCCGGCGGCGATCTACGCGGCGGGCGCGGCCGGCTTCTTCGCCGTCCCGTACACCATCCTGGTGTACCCGCTGATCTTCACCTTCCTGCCCCGGCTCTGGTCGGTGTCGCACAAGCACGGGTACGTCACCACGTCGGACTTCGTCCGCGGACGCTTCGGCTCCAAGGGGCTCTCACTGGCCGTCGCCGTCACCGGCATCCTCGCCACGATGCCGTACATCGCGCTGCAACTGGTCGGCATCCAGGCGGTGCTCGACGTCATGGGCGTCGGCGGCGGCGAGAACACCCACTGGTTCGTCAAGGACCTGCCGCTGCTGATCGCGTTCGCGGTGCTCGCCGCGTACACCTACTCCTCGGGGCTGCGCGCACCCGCGCTGATCGCGTTCGTCAAGGACGGACTGATCTACATCGTCATCCTGGTGGCGATCATCTACATCCCGATCAGGCTCGGCGGCTTCGACGACATCTTCGCCAAGGCGGGCGAGGCGTTCGCGCGGAAGAATCCGGCGACCGGCGCCCCGCGCGGGGCGCTCGTCCCCGGCGAGGCCGGGCAGTGGGGGTACGCCACCCTGGCCCTGGGCTCCGCGCTCGCGCTGTTCATGTATCCGCACTCGATCACCGCGACGCTCTCCAGCCGCAGCCGTGACGTGATCCGCCGCAACACCACGATCCTGCCGCTGTACTCGCTGATGCTGGGGCTGCTCGCGCTGCTCGGCTTCATGGCGATCGCCGCGGGGATCAAGGTGGACAACGGACAGCTGGCGATCCCCCAGCTCTTCGAGAACATGTTCCCCGACTGGTTCGCGGGCGTGGCCTTCGCCGCGATCGGCATCGGCGCCCTGGTGCCCGCCGCGATCATGTCGATCGCCGCGGCGAACCTCTTCACCCGCAACATCTACAAGGACTTCCTGAAACCGGACGCGACCCCGGAGCAGGAGACCCGGGTCTCCAAGCTCGTATCGCTGCTGGTGAAGGTGGGCGCGCTGGTCTTCGTCCTGGGCATGGACAAGACGGTGGCGATCAACTTCCAGCTGCTGGGCGGGATCTGGATACTCCAGACGATGCCCGCCCTGGTCGGCGGCCTGTTCACCCGCTGGTTCCACCGCTGGGCGCTGCTCGCGGGCTGGGCGGTCGGCATGGCGTACGGCACACTCGCCGCGTACGGTGTCGCGAGCCCGACCCAGAAGCACTTCGGCGGATCGTCGAAGGAGATTCCCGGGCTGGGTGAGATCGGTTACATCGGGCTGACGGCCTTCGTGCTGAACGTCGTGGTGACGCTGGTCCTGACCCTCGTCCTGAACGCGGTCAAGGCACCGGCCGGCACCGACGAGACGTCCGCCGCCGACTACACCGCGGACGCGGGTGACCCCGGCGTCCAGGAGGTCCTTCCTCCGGCCACCGCGGGCGCCCCCGGCGGTCACTGACCCCGCCGGGCCACCGGACCCGCCGCACGGGCCCCAGCGGCCCGCGAAGGCGTGGCGGGAGCCCGTTCCCGTCCTCCCGCCGCCTCCCTCCTTGCCCGGCGTTCGAGTGACCGCGACACAACATGTGGGGGCCGCTTCATGGAGCGGCCCCCACATGTATGCTCGTGCTCGCTGTCGTCGTAGGGGAATCCGGTGCGAATCCGGAACTGTCCCGCAACGGTGTGATCGGTGTGCTTTCGCGCACCCGTGAAGTCCGAGGACCTGCCGTCAGCGCATCCGGCTCGACCGAACCGGATTGCCGATACGTCCGGGCCTCGCGGAGGGCCGGTGGACGCCGTACGGAGTGCTGCCCGTCCCGGGCACCCCCCTGC